>NZ_JBQYEY010000010.1:0-127751 GCF_052656005.1 Nesterenkonia sp. K-15-9-6 | reverse complement strand
AGCATGTGCAGGCCCCTACATCCCCGCTATATCAACGATCCCCGGCCGCGCTGTACACACATTTTGGCCTATAACCCCCCGTGGGTGAATGAGCCCGTGGGTGAATGAGTCCGTGGGTGAACGAGGTGCTGGGTGGCACTGGATCATGCCCTGGGTGACCTGCGCTGCTCGTGCATGGTCGCGATCCGCCGTGTCCCGTCCCGGTGACCGGCGCTCTTCGCCGTCCTCCTCCACTTTCCTCCACCTTTCCTCCACTGTCGCGGTCTCAGGACCCCCGCGCCGTGGTCTCCGGGGCGTCAGATGCCGGCTCGAGCCCGTGTCCGGGCTGCTGCGTCCCGTCCGCGGAGGTGCGGGGAGCACAGGGTCCTCCACCTCCCTCCACTGCGCCCCACGGCTCAGATCCTCACGAAACTGCAGGTCAGAAGGATTCATGGGCTGCTCGGCGCCGTCGGTGGGGGTTGTCGAGGCGACGCGTGGGGGCGATTGGGTTGAAAGTGGGGGAAAGTGGGGTAAAGTGGAGGGCGTCAGAGGGAAGAGGGTTCCTGGAGGGCGAGACTGCACGGACATGTGAGGCGGTGGGCGCTGTGTTCCTCGGCACCTACACCCCGCGCATGGACGAGAAGGGTCGTCTGATCCTGCCCGCGAAATACCGTGACGAGCTGGCCGACGGCCTGGTCCTCACCCGCGGGCAGGAGCGGTGCATCTACGTGTTCAGCACGGACGAGTTCCAGAACGTGCACCGGCAGATGCGACAGGCCCCACTGACCTCTCGGCAGGCACGTGACTACATCCGCGTGTTCCTCTCCGGAGCTTCGGACGAGGCTCCGGACAAGCAGGGCCGCATCACGATCCCGGCGGCGCTGCGGGAGTACGCGGGACTCGATCGTGATGTCACGGTGATCGGTGCGGGGGACCGTGCCGAGATCTGGGACAGCGCGGCATGGAACTCCTACCTGGAGGAGAAGGAGTCCGAGTTCTCGTCGACCGACGAGGAGGCGATCCCCGGAATCTTCTAGGAGCACGGTCCAGGTGCACGGCGTCCCGAAGGCGCCGCAGCGGACCGAACACCGTGCGAAACGACGAACAGGCGAGAGGGTCCTTGGGCGAGTTCTCCAGCCGCTCCGAAGGCATCCTGACATCTCTTCCCCGGTGTCAGGCGGCCTCGGCGCGGAGGGGGAGCTGGATCAAGGATCCTCTCCGGCATCTGGAGGCGAACATGGCTGAGCGGGCCACCGGCGACCGGCACGTCCCGGTCCTGCGCGACCGCTGCATCGAGCTGCTGCTCGGCGGCGTGGCTGCGGTCCGTGCCGCCGGCCGTCGGCCCGTGGTCATCGACGCGACGCTGGGCATGGGCGGGCACACCGAGGCGCTCCTGGCGGCCGACGAGGACGTCCGGGTCATCGGTCTCGATCGCGACACCGAGGCGCTTGCGCTGGCCGGTGACCGCCTGGCTGTCCACGGCGACCGGTTCCGCGGCGTCCGTACCGTCTACGACCGTGCGGACGAGGTCGCCCGCGAGCAGCTGAGCTCCGACGAGGGTCTCGCCGGGATCCTGTTCGACCTCGGCGTCTCCTCCCTGCAGCTGGACGAGGCCGATCGTGGGTTCGCCTATTCCTACGATGCCCCGCTGGACATGCGCATGGACGCCGCCGAGGACTCCGCGGATGAGACCGCCGCCGAGCTCCTGGCGCGGATCCCCGAGCCGGAGCTGCGCCGGATTCTCAAGGAGTACGGCGAGGAGCGCTTCTCCGGGCGCATCGCCGGGCGCATCGTCGCGCGCCGCGCCGAGCGCCCCTTCCTGACCACCGGTGACCTGGCCGCCGTCGTCGATGCCGCGGTGCCCGCCGCGAGCAAGCGGACCGGCGGACACCCTGCCAAGCGGACGTTCCAGGCTCTGCGCATCGCCGTCAACCGGGAGCTCGACGTCCTCGAGGACGCGGTCCCGCGAGCCATGGACGCGCTCGACCTCGGTGGTCGCCTCGTGGTGCTCAGCTACCACTCTCTGGAGGATCGGCTGGTCAAGCAGGCCGTCGCCGCACGGACGAAGTCCTCCGCGCCGCCCGGCCTCCCGGTGGAGCTGGAGGAACACCGACCGACGTTTCGGGCGGTCACCCGGGGCGCGGAGGTCCCGGATGCCACAGAGATGGCGGAGAACCCGCGAGCCGCCTCCGCGAAACTGCGATCAGCTGAGAAGATCAGGGCGAGGAGGACCACGCGATGAGCACACAGGCTGTTCCCGAGTGGGAACTGTCAGCGACGCCCTCACCGGACGAGAAGCCGTCGTCTCTGGGCACCGCAGCACCGACGCTGCGGGCCCTGCCCAAGGTGCGTCGGCGCCACCGCGGTCTCACGGCGGGCATCATCGCTCTGATGGTGGCTGCCCTCGCCGTCGTCCTCGCGATCAACATCCACGTCTCCAACACCCAGTACCGCGTGGTGGAACTCACGCAGCAGCACCAGCTCCTCACCCAGCAGAACCAGGCTCTCGAGCAGCAGGTCCTGCACCTGCAGTCACCCCAGGTGCTCTCTGACAACGCCGTCTCTCTGGGCATGGTCATGCCTGCGGCAGCGGGCGCCTTCGAACTGGACGGCGGGACCGTCACTGGTCCCGCAGAGGCCGCCGACTCGTCCGACCGGCCCTCGAGCTTCGTCTCCACCCCGGTCCAGCCGGGAGATGAGGCCGCGCCCTCCCTGGACGTCGCAGAGGAGGCCGGCGGGGCGCCTGCCGGCTTGCTCGGCTCCGGCGCGTTGAACACCCTGACCCAGCCGACCCCGGGGCACAATGGTCAGCAGGCGGACAGCGAGTCCGCCGCCGACGACGGACGCGGGTTCAGCCCCGACCGGCTCAATGGCGGGACGATCCCCGCGCCCGGCCTCGACTGACCAGCCGGCCGGCCGTCTGTCCCGCCGGCGTCCTCACCGGACGCCGACCGACGAGCAGATCCCGGAGGTCCGCAGCAGCGATGGTGACGACTCAGAGCGTGGACGATCGTCGCACGCGTGATGGACGACTCATGTCCCAGCGCATGCGCATCGGACTCGCCGCCCTCGTCGCTCTGCTGCTCGTCCTCGGGGTGCGCCTCTTCCATGTCCAGGGGCTCGATCCCTCGGGCCATGCGCAGGCCGCCGTGTCCGAACGCCTCCGCAGCGTGCCCCTTCCCGCCGAGCGCGGTGAGATCCTCGACGTCGACGGGCGCACCCTGGCGACCAGCGTCCAGCGCTACGACCTGGTCGTCGATCAGCGGCTCATCGATGACTTCCGGGTCCGGGACGAGGTCACCGGGCTGTGGACGACGATGCCGTTGGAGACTGCGATCTCCGACCTGGCCTCGATCCTGGATGCGGAGCCGGAAGACCTGGCCGAGCGCATGGAGGGAGATCGGGCCTACTCCGTGGTCGCCCGGTCCGTGACCCCCGACGAACGCAGCAGGGCCTTGGATCTGGACATCCCTGGCCTGTACGCGGAGCCGGTCTCCCAACGGACCTATCCTGCGGGTGCCGTCGCCGGATCGATCCTCGGGTTCGTGGGCTCCGACGGCACTCCGCTGGACGGCATCGAGCTCGCCCAGGACTCGGCGCTGTCCGGCACGGACGGTGAGCGCACGTTCGAGATCGCCGGCGACGGGGTGAGGATCCCCACGGCCACGTTCGAGGAGATTCCGGCCGAGGACGGGCAGGACGTGCGCCTGACCATCGACCAGGACCTGCAGTGGTTCGCCCAGGAGGCCATCGCTCAGAAGGCCAACGAGTACAGCGCCCTGTGGGGCAATGTGACCGTGATGGACGTGCGGACCGGAGAGATCATGGCCATGGCCGACTCCGAGACGGTGGACCCGGCCGATCCCGGGGCCACGGACGAGCTGTTCCGCCGACCGCTGGCCCTGACCCAGGACTTCGAGCCCGGCTCCACAGGCAAGGGGATCACCTTCGCTGCGGCGCTCGAAGAGGGAGCGGTGGCGCCCACCGACGCGTTCACGGTGCCGAACCGGCAGGAGTTCGACGGCCAGGTGATCAATGACTCGATGCGGCACGAGACCTTCGACATGACGGCGGCCGGCATCTTCGCCCGTTCCTACAACACCGGCACGGTCATGATCGGCAACGAGCTCACGGAGCAGGAACGCTATGACTGGATGCGGCGGGTCGGCATCGGCGAGGACATCGACGTCGGCCTGACCTCGTCCGCGACGTCGGTCCTGCGCTCCCCGGAGGAGTGGGACGCCAGGCAGCCCTTCACGACCCAGTTCGGCCAGGGGTACACGACGACGGTCCTGCACAACATCAGTCAGTTCCAGACCTTCGCCAACGACGGCGTCCGCGTGGACCCCCAGCTCATCGACGCCTACATCGATCCGGACGGATCCGAGCACCCCGTCGAGAGCGGTTCGGAGAGGATCTTCTCCTCGGAGACCTCGCAGGAGATGCTCAAGCTGATGGAGGGCGTGGTGGACCACGGGACCGCCACGGGCGCCCAGATCCCGGGCTATCGTGTGGGCGGGAAGACCGGTACCGGGCAGGCGGCCGGAGAGGGCGGCGGCTTCGACGGGCATACGACGTCCTTCGTCGGGGTCGCCCCGTTGGACGACCCGCAGTATCTGGTGGCCGTCACTGTGCATCGGCCCCAGGGCGAATGGCGGGATTGGACCGTGGTGGACACGTTCTCCGAGGTGATGTCCCACGTCCTGAGCACGCGGAACGTCCCGCCGTCGGGCGAGGAGTCGGAGTCCTACGACGCCTTCACCGGTGACGACCAGGACCGGCCATGGTGACTCGGTCCGACGGCGCCTGCGTCCCCCCGCAGGGCGCTGACGGGGCATCACGGCGGGTGTCATGCATATCGCATCGTGCCGGCGAGGCCGTCGGCGCCGAGCCGTGATACAACTTTCAACGGTCCGGCCCACAGGCGGAACCACCCCTCATCCCCCATGATCATCGACCGACCGGAACGAGAGGCCCGATGCCCAGCTCACACACCCCGCTCTCCGTCGCGGAGCAGGACAGCGTGTTCAGGCCCCGCCACGTGGCGGGAACCACGGTGGGTCGACTGGCCGAGGAGCTTCAGGCGACGGGCCATGAGCCGCTGCTGACTCCGGTGGGTCGGCGCGAGCACGAGACGCTGCTCACGGGTGCGGCGATGAATCCCCACGCCGTGGGGGAAGGTGACCTCTTCGTCGCCGTCAGCGGCGCCCGCGCCCACGGCGCGGACTTCATCCGTCAGGCGGTGGAGGCCGGGGCGACGGCCGTGCTGACCGACGCCGCGGGCGCGGACAAGGTGCGTGAGCAGGTCGGGTATCGGCTCCCGGTGCTGCAGGTGGAGGACGTCCGCCAGGCCGCGGGCCCCGCCGCCGCGGTGATCTACGGAAACACGCAGGACTCGGGGCCGTCCCTGTTCGGTGTGACCGGAACGAACGGGAAGACCACCACCACGTACTTCCTGCGCTCCCTGCTCGATACGCTGCACGGGAGGCGAGGACGGCGCACCGGGCTGATCGGCACCATCGAGATCAGTGCTGGCCAGGAGACGATCCCCTCGCAGCTGACCACGCCGGAGGCGGTGCAGCTGCACAGCCTCATGGCGCTCTTCCGGGAGCGTGACGTCGCCGCGGCCGCCATGGAGGTCTCCTCCCATGCGATCAGCTATCGGCGCACGGCGGGGCTCCACTACGACGTCGCCGGCTTCACGAACCTCACCCAGGACCACCTGGACCTGCACGGGTCCATGGAGGAGTATTTCGCCACCAAGGCCGAGCTGTTCACCCGCCGCAGGACGAGGACGTCCGTGATCACGGTGGACGACCCGTGGGGCCATCAGATGGCCTCGGTGGCCACCGGCCGGGTCGTCACCCTGGCCACGGCGGGCCAGGCCGCGGAGGTGGACTGGGAGGTGGTCGACGTCGCGCCCGACGGCATGGGGCATCGCTTCACCCTCCATCACGCCCGCAGCGGGGCACGCATCAGAACCCGTACCGGCCTGCCGGGACTCTTCAACGTCTCCAACGCCGCACTGGCGGCTGTCATGGTCCTTGAGGCTCCGGATGCGCCCTTCACCCGCGAGGAGGTCGTCGACGCCCTTGAATCGGACCCGTTCACCATCTCCGTGCCGGGCCGGATGCAGGTCATCTGCGAGTCGCCGGCGGCGATCGTGGACTTCGCCCACAACCCGGATGCGATGATCCGCACCCTTGACGCAGTGGCCGCCACGAAGGGGGAGGGCCGGATCATTCTGGTCATCGGCGCCGCGGGGGATCGGGACCGTTCGAAGCGTCCCACCATGGGTGCGATCGCCGTCCGCATGGCCGATCATGTCATCGTCAGCGACGACGACCCCCACGGCGAGGACCCGGCACAGATCCGGGACGACGTCATGGCGGGGGCCCGTGAGGCCGTGGAGTCCGGTGGGCTGACCACTGTTCTGGAGGAGATCTGGCCGCGGGCCGAGGCGATCGAACGGGCCGTGGCCTCGGCGTCGCCGCGGGACACGGTGATCCTGGCCGGGCGCGGCCATGAGATCCACCAGGACTTCGACGGCGACCACCGACCGATCGACGATCGCGTCGAGCTCCGCGAGGCGCTGCTGCGCCATGGTCACCGGCCTCTGGAGATCCAGGACAGCACGGTCCAGGACAGCACGCCGTCCGGCCGTGCTCACGCGCCGGACGACGCCGGCTGAGCCCGCCCGCCGCCCGCGGCGCCTTCCGGGCGCGGTGGGCGCGCTTTCGACCTGACCGCCACGACCCCCACAGATCGGACCCGAGACAGCATGATCGAGCTCTCTGCGGCGGAGATCGCCGAGATCACCACCGGCCGCCTCGTCGGCATCGACGACCCGCAGGCGGTGATCGCCTCGGCGGCAGACACCGATTCACGCGCCATGGAGCCCGGCGCCCTGTTCATCGCCAAGCCGGGCGAGACCACCGACGGTCATCTCTTCATCGATGCTGCCCTCGCCGCCGGCGCGGTGCTGGTGCTGGCCGAGCGAGAGACGACTGACCCTCACGGCCGGACCCACCCTGCGGTCATCGTCGACGACGTCGTTGCGGCGATGGGCCGGCTCGCCGCGGAGATCGTCCGCCGGATCCGCGCGCATTCGCCGACCACCGTCATCGGCATCACCGGATCGGCGGGCAAGACCACCACCAAGGACCTGCTCAAGGGGATCCTCGAGGAGGAGGGGCCCACCGTCGCCCCGCAGGGCTCCTACAACGGCGAAGTGGGTGTGCCCCTGACGGTGTTCACCGCCTCGCTGGACACTCGGCACCTCGTCGTGGAGATGGGGGCCGACGGCCCAGGGAACATTCGGTATCTGGCGCAGATGGTGCGTCCCGACATCGGGGTGGTCCTGATGGTCGGTTCGGCCCATGCCGGCAAGTTCGGCGGGGCCGACCGGATCGCGGAGGTCAAGCAGGAGCTGGTGGAGGAGGTCGGCCCCGAGGGGACGGTCGTGCTCAACGACGACGACGCCCAGGTGCGCCGGATGGCCGACGCGTCCTCCGCGCCGGTCACCTGGTTCTCCTCCGACTCGATGGATGCGCTGCCGGGGGCGGTGACAGCACGGGACGTCCGCCTGGACGAGGAGGGGCACCCCCATCTGACCTTGGCCTTCGGTGAGGAGGTCCACGAGCTCGCCAGCGGACTGACCGGCGTCCACCACGTGACCAACATCTTGGCCGCCGCCGCGGCCGCCCGTGCGGCGGGCGTGGCCCCTGCGAGCATCGCGGCCCGTCTTGAGGGCCGGGGCCCGGGGAGCCGGTGGCGCATGGAGCGCACCGAGCGGCCCGACGGCGTGACCGTCATCAACGATGCCTACAACGCCAACCCGGAGTCGATGCGCGAGGCGCTGCGCACTCTGGCGATGATCACCCGACCTACGGGTCGACGGTCCGTGGCCGTGCTCGGCGCCATGTTGGAGCTGGGTGAGGAATCGATCATCCGCCACACGCAGCTCGGGGAGACGGTGGTCCGGCTCAACATCGATCGCACCCTGGTGGTCGGCGAGGAGGCCTATCCGCTCTACCGCGGGGCCGTTGCGGAGGGAAGCTGGGGCTCCGAGGTCCACTGGGTGGCCACGGTCGAGGAGGCCGAGGCCCATCTGGACCAGGAGCTGAGCGCCGGGGACGTCGTGTTGTTCAAGTCGTCGAACAGTGCAGGACTTAGACTGCTGGGAGACCGGATCGCCGCGAAGGGGTCCGCGGACGTCGACGGCGGGAAGGCAGGTGGCTCGTGGTAGCAGTGGTGATCGGCTCTGTGCTGGGCCTTGTCCTGACTCTTCTGGGCACCCCCTTGTTCATCCGGCTGCTGGTCAAGCGCGGCTACGGACAGTTCATCCGCGACGACGGCCCGACGTCCCACCACGTCAAGCGCGGCACTCCCACCATGGGCGGTGCGGTGATCCTGATCGCGGTGGTCGTCGCCTACTTCCTGGCGCACCTGTTCATGCTGCTCACTCGGGAGCAGACGTCGGGGCCCAGCGCCTCAGGGCTGCTGCTGCTCCTGCTGATGGTCGGCATGGGACTGGTTGGCTTCGCGGACGACTTCGCGAAGATCTCCCGGAAGCAGTCCCTGGGGCTGACTCCCTGGGCCAAGATCACCGGCCAAGGCGTGGTGGGCGTGCTGTTCGCCGTCCTGGCCCTGAACTTCCCGGACCACCGGGGCATCACGCCCGGGTCCACGGCGATCTCCTTCGTGCGGGAGACGGTGATCGATCTGGCCTTCGCCGGCCCGGTGCTCGGGGCGATCCTGTTCGTCATCTGGGCGAACCTCATCGCCACCGCCACCACCAACGGGGTGAACCTCACAGATGGGCTGGACGGCCTGGCCGCCGGTGCGACGGCGATGGTCACGGCGGCCTATACGATCATGTCGATCTGGCAGTCCAACCAGACCTGCGGTGCTGTGCGCGCCGTGGACAGCGTGTGCTACCAGGTCCGCGACCCCATGGACATGGCGCTGCTCGCCGGGATCATCACGGGCGCCCTGATCGGGTTCCTGTGGTGGAACACTTCTCCGGCGAAGATCTTCATGGGCGACACGGGATCGCTGGCACTGGGCGGCGCTCTCGCCGCCTTCGCGATCCTGACCCACACGCAGCTGCTCTTCATCATCCTGGGCGGGCTGTTCGTGCTCATCACCCTCTCGGTGATCATCCAGGTGGGCTATTTCAAGATCTCCGGCGGGCGACGGGTGTTCCTGATGGCGCCGCTGCAGCACCACTTCGAGCTCAAGGGCTGGGCGGAGGTGACCGTGGTGGTCCGCTTCTGGATCGTCGGGGCACTGGCGGTCGGCCTGGGCCTGGCAGTGTTCTACGGAGAGTGGGTGCTCACCCAGTGAGCGTCGGGCAGGACAGCGCGCACGGCGCCCCGGACGGCGACGACCGCCGACGCCCGACGGTGCGACCGGACCTCATGGGCTGGGACGCTCCGTGGGAGGGTCTGCGGGTCGTGGTCACCGGCCTGGGCGTCTCCGGGTTCGCCGCGGCGGACACCCTGGTCGAGCTGGGCGCACAGGTCGTCGTCGTCGACGGCGGCACGGCGGAGAAGCAGCGGCGCGATGCGCAGACCCTCGAGATCGTCGGGGTCGCCGAGGTGCTGCTCGGCCCGGAGCACACCGCGGCGCTGCCGACGGTGGCCGGTGAGCCTGCCCAGCTGGTGGTGACCTCTCCCGGCTGGCGCCCTGATGCGTCGATCATCGCGGAGGCCTCCACGGCTGGGATCCCGGTCTGGTCCGAGGTCGAGCTCGCCTGGCGCCTGGGTCCGCGGCCCGGTGCGCGGACGCCGGAGTGGCTGGTCCTGACCGGCACCAACGGCAAGACCACCACTGTCGGGCTCCTCGAGTCCATGCTGCGGGCGGACGGTCGCCGGGCGGTCGCCTGTGGCAATGTGGGCATGCCGGTGCTGGATGCGATCCGCGATCCTGAGGGCTTCGACGCGCTGGCCGTGGAGCTCTCCAGCTTCCAGCTCCACTACACCGAGCTTCTGGACCCGGCGGCCTCCGCCGTGCTGAACCTCGCTCCTGACCATGTCGACTGGCATGGGGGATTCGAGCGCTACCGCGCGGACAAGGCTCGGATCTACGAGAACACGCGGGTGGCGTGCGTCTACAACGTCGATGATCCCGTCACGGAGGAGATGGTCGCCGACGCGGACGTCCAGGAGGGCTGCCGCGCGGTCGGCTTCACGACGGGCACCCCGGGGCTCTCGATGCTGGGGATGGTGGAGGATGTGCTGGTGGACCGTGCCTTCCTGGTCGAACGTCGTCACCAGGCTCTGGAGATCGGCCAGCTCGCCGACTTCGGCCCGGTGGCCCCGCAGCACCTGGTGGCCAATGCGTTGGCCGCTGCGGCCTTGGCGCGTGCCGTAGGCGTCTCGCCGGATGCGGTCCGGGAGGGCATCCGGGCCTATGAACCCGGCCAGCACCGCATCCAGCCGGTGGCGAAGTCCCAGGACGTGCTGTGGGTCAATGACACCAAGGCGACGAACCCGCATGCTGCGGCAGCCTCCCTGCTCAGCTTCCAGGACGTCGTCTGGATCGCTGGGGGACTGCCCAAGGGAGTCGTCTACGACGACCTCGTGGCACAGGCGGCCTCCCGCCTCCGACACGTCATCCTGGTGGGTACAGACTCCTCCCAGCTGAGGTCCAGCCTGGCACGACACGCGCCGGGCGTGCCGGTGGTCGGTGGCCGTGTGGGTGATGATGGAGGCGCACCGCTGAGCCTGCTGGAGCGCCGCCTGGCGGGTGCCGACGGCGCCGAGGCGATGCGTGCGGCGGTGGAGACGGCCGCGGACGTCGCCGAACCCGAGCAGACGGTCCTCCTCGCCCCGGCCGCGGCGTCGATGGACCAGTTCGACTCCTACGGCGACCGGGGGGATGCCTTCATCGCCGCGGTGGCCGAGCTGATGGAGCGGCGATCCGCGCAGGGGACCTCGGAGCCCGGCCACGGACCGGCCGATCCCGGGCCCGCAGACATGGAGCCCGCAGACACGGAGCCTGCAGAGGGCGAGGAGCAGCCGCTGCGGCGGGCAGAAGACCGCTGAGCACAGCACCACCGATCAGGAGGACGGAATGGACGACCGACGACCGCGTCTCCCATCCGTCAGACGGTTCGCGCCGGAGGAAGGGTCGCATGGCTCATCCTCCGCGCCGGGGGCGCCCCGTGAGGCGGACGAGAGCGGTGTCGAGGAGTCGGGAGCACAGGCCCCGGCCCTGGGCACCCCGGCACGTGATGAGGCCGATACGACGACGGGGGCGGGCGAGACGCCCAGCCCCGAGGAGCTGCGCAGTCGGCTGCGGCTCGTCGAGGCCGGCCCGCCGGATCCGGCGGGTACGGCCGACTCTGCCGACCCTGCCGACCCTGCCGACCCTGCCGACCCTGCAGGGCCTGTCGGCTCGGCAGCGTCCAGCGATGCCGCCGGCCAGGCATCCGGAGAGCCTGGCAGCTGGAAGGCCGAGCGCGCCTCCCGCTGGTCTGCTCGGATCAGTCGCTTCTGGGGCTTCATGGAGGGTGGCAGCGCCCACACCAACTTCTGGCTCGTTCTGGGATCCACGCTGGCCCTGACCGCCATCGGACTGACGATGGTGCTGTCCTCCTCGTCGGTCGACGCCTTCGGCGATTCCGGCAGTTCGTTCACCCTGTTCACTCGGCAGGCGATGTGGGCCGTCGGTGGGCTGTTGGGAATGCTGGTGATCTCCCGGCTCCCGGACCGATCCCTCGGTCTGCTGGGATGGGTGCTGATGATCCTCTCCGGCATCCTGCTGGCGCTGGTGGTCTTCACTCCGTTGGGCCACGAGGTCAACGGGTCGCGGAACTGGATCCGCATCGGCTCGATCGGCGGTCAGCCCTCCGAGCTGGCGAAGCTGGCGCTCGTGCTGTGGGGCGCGGCCGTGCTGACCCGCAAGGGCCGACTGGTCCGCCGGTTCGTCCATTGGGCGATGCCTCTGGTGCTGCCCGGCACCCTGTCCATCCTGCTGCTCGTGCTGCTCGGCGGAGATCTCGGCACCAGCCTGATCATCCTGCTGATGGTCGGCACGCTGCTGTTCACCGTGGGCGTGTCCTGGCGCTACTTCGTCGTGACCGCGGCCTCGGCGGTCATCGCCGTGCTGCTGCTGGCCTGGACCAGCGCCAACCGACTGTTCCGCATCCAGGCGTGGTTGGGGATGAACTGCGACCATGCGTCCGACCCCTGCCATCAGTCGCAGCAGGGGATCTACGCGCTCGCCACCGGCGGCTTCTGGGGTGTGGGGCTCGGCCAGTCCCGGCAGAAGTGGCACTACATCCCCGAGGTGGAGAACGACTTCATCCTCACGGTGCTCGGCGAGGAGCTGGGACTGTTGGGCACGCTGGTCGTGCTGCTGCTCTTCGGCGCGCTGATCGTCGGGATCTTCCGCATCGCCGCCAACAGCGACGACCGTTTCGCTCGCCTGGCCTGCATGGGCATCGCTGCCTGGCTGGTGGGCCAGGCCTTCATCAACATCGGCATGGTCACGGGGCTGCTTCCCGTCATCGGTGTGCCGCTGCCGTTCATCTCCTATGGCGGGTCGGCGCTGACCTGTGCCCTGCTGGCGGTCGGCGTGGTGCTGAACTTCGCCCACCGGCGTCGGCGGCAGGAACGTGCCCAGGATCCTGCCGATCCGAGGGAGGCCGCCCCTGCGGACGTCGCGACGTCCGCGGAGGGACCCGCCCCGGCGCCTTCGGCACCGGCCCGCGCGCCCCGCGGCGCTCCCCCTTCCGTGAGTCTCCCCACCGCACACCGTCGGCGCCCGGCGAGGATCCGCCTCGGCGCCGGCGACGACAGGAAGAAGGCCGACACACCATGAGCACTCTGTCCGTGGTCCTGGCCGGCGGCGGCACCGCCGGCCACGTCTCACCGATGATCGCGATCGCCCACGCCGTCGGGCGCCTCGCTCCCGAGGCGGAGGTGTCGATGATCGGCACCGAGACCGGGCTGGAGACCCGCCTGGTCCCGGAGGCGGGCTTCTCGCTGGACACGATCGAGAAGGTCCCCATGCCGCGTCGACCGTCGCGGGACATGCTGCGCTTCCCCGGACGCTTCCGGGCAGCGATCGACGACGCCGCAGAGATCCTCACCCGGCGCGGGGCCGACGTCGTGATCGGCGTCGGCGGCTACGTCTGCACCCCCGTCTATCTGGCCGCGCGCCGGATCGGCGTGCCGATCATCGTGCATGAGGCCAATGCCAGGCCTGGGCTGGCCAACCGCCTGGGCTCTCGGGTGGCGGCGTTCATCGGCGTGGCGTTCGAGGGCACTCCCTTGAAGGGGGCGCAGTGGGTGGGGATGCCCATGTCCCGGGGGATCTCTCAGTTGGACCGCACCGCCGCCCGCGCCTCGGCCCGTGAGGATCTGGGCTTGGAGCCGGATCGGACGACGCTGGTGGTGACCGGGGGGTCCTCCGGGGCTGCCTCGGTCAACCGGGCCGTGGCGGAGTCGCTGGATGACCTGCTGGCCACGGGAGCACAGGTGCTGCACCTGACCGGCCGGGACAAGGCTGTGCTCGGCGACGACGGTTCCCCGGTCCGCCGGGAGGGGTACCATCAGCGCGAGTACCTGGACGGCATGCAGCGGGCCTATGCCGCCGCCGACCTCATCATCGCCCGGTCCGGTGCCGCGAGCGTGTGCGAGATCGCCGCCGTGCGGCTGCCCGCTGTGTTCGTGCCGCTGCCGATCGGCAACGGGGAGCAGGAGCTCAACGCGAGGGAGCTGGTCGACGCCGGCGGCGCCCTGCTGGTCAAGGACGAGCACCTGACCAGGGAGTGGCTCGGCCGCAATGTGGTGCCTCTGCTGGAGGATCCGCGACTGCTGCGGACCATGGAGGGCCACGCCGCAGAACGCGGCATCACTGACGCCGACGATCGTATGGCGCAGGCGGCGCTCAACGCCGCCCGCCGGGAGGGACAGGCATGACCACCGCCACCGGCTCCGAGCCGAGCCCCGCCGGGGAGCCCGGCCGCGACCCGCTGACCCCGGCCCAGCTGGGGCGGGTGCATCTGCTGGGACTCGCCGGGGTGGGGGTCTCTGCCGTGGCACGCCTGCTGCAGGCGGCAGGAGTGCCCATCTCCGGCACTGACGGCAAGGAGCTGCCGGTCCTGGACGAGTTCCGTGCTGCCGGAGCGCCTGTCCGGGTCGGCTACCGGGCTGAGAACCTGTCCTCGGTGGAGGAGGAGACGGGGGAGCCGATCACCACGATCATCGCCTCCTCCATCGCGACGGCCGGAAACCCGGAACATGACGAGGCGGTGCGCCGCGGTCTGCGGGTCCTTCACCGTTCCGAGGGGCTTGCCGCCGTCATGTCGGGCCGCCGTTCCGTCGCGGTGGCGGGCACGCACGGCAAGACCACCACCTCCTCCATGACGACGGTGCTGCTCGAACAGGCCGGTCTCGAGCCCAGCTTCGCCGTGGGGGCGACGGTCGCCGGCCTCGGTGTCAACGCCGCCGCCGGCGGCGGGGAGTGGTTCGTGGCCGAAGCCGACGAATCGGACGGCTCGTTGCTGAACTATCGGCCCGAGGTGGCGGTCATCACCAATGTGGAGGCTGATCACCTCGATCACCACGGCACAGCCGAGGCGGTGCACCAGGTCTTCGTCGACTTCACCGAGCGCATCCTCGACGGCGGCGAGCTCATCATCTGCCAGGACGACGACGGGGCACGGCGCCTGCTGGCAGAGGTCAGCCCGGCACTGGCCAGGCGTGGCGTCACGGTCACCACCTACGGCTCCTCCGTGGAGGCGGACCTGCGCCTGGGGGAGCACATCGAAGCGGCCGTCGGCGCCCTGGGCCAGCGGTTCGTCGTCACGCGGGCCGGGAACGGTGAGGACTCCGGGGTGACCGCGGGCACGTCGGGGGTGCCGGAGCACCGGGAGAGCGCCGAGGTGCAGCTGGCCGTCCCAGGCCGTCACAATGCGCTGAACGCCCTCGCGGCCCTGGCCGTCGGCCTGCGGGCGGGCCTGGATCTGCACGAGGGCGCCCAGGCGCTCGAGCACTTCCAAGGGGCGGCCCGCCGTTTCGACCACCGGGGCGAGCACCGGGGTGTGCGCGTCTATGACGACTATGCCCACCATCCCACCGAGGTGGCCGCCGTGCTCGCCGCCGCCCGTTCCGCGGTGGGGGAGCACGGGCAGGTCCACGCGGTCTTCCAGCCGCACCTGTTCAGCCGGACGAGTCTCTTCGCCGAGGAGTTCGCCGAGGCCCTGGCCGCGGCCGACACGGTCGCCGTGCTGGAGATCTATCCTGCCCGGGAGGAGCCGCTGCCGGGAGTCACCTCGGGGCTCATCGCTGACCCGCTCTTCGCTCGGGACGACGCTCCACGGGGTGCCCGGATGGGCCGGGAGGACGCGGTGCGGGCGGTGGCCGACGCGGCCCGTTCCGGCGACATCGTCCTCACGCTCGGGGCGGGGGACGTGACCGCCCTGGGGCCGGACCTCGTGGAGGCTCTGCGCGGATGAGCCCCCGCCCACCGCGCCCACCGCGCCGACCTCGTCGACCGACGGGGGCCGCGGCGAGGCCCCCGTCGGTGGACGGGGACGCCGGCGCCGAGCCGCCACAGGACGACGTCTCCCAGGAGGCCCCTGCGCAGGAGACCGCCTCACGGGTCGCCGAGAGCGGCCCGGCAGGGGCCGGGCCCACCGAGGGGGACGTCGTCGTGCCTCTCGAGACCGAGATGCCGCGCCGATCACGGCGCACTGCCGAGGAGGTCTTCGAGGACCCCGGTGACGCGCCTCCGCAACGATCGAGCAGTCGCCCGGTCGCGGGGCCTCCCTCCGAGGCACAGGACTGGCACCTCGACGAGGACGACGACGCCGAGCCGCTGCCCTTCCCCGAGCCCGAGGTGGTCAGCACCCGTCGTCGCCGACGTCGTCGCCTCGGGTGGACGATAGGACTGGTCGGGGTCCTCGTCGCCGTGGTCGGGGTGCTGTACTTCTCGCCGCTGCTGACGATCCATCACATCCAGGTGGAGCGCAACGATCTGCTCACCGAGTCCCGCGCCCAGGAGCTTCTCCAGCCGCTGTACGGCAGACCGCTGCCACAGGTGGGCAACGCCCAGGTCCAGGAGCTGCTCGCCGAGGAGCCGGTGGTGGACGACGTCGTGGTCCAAGGGGAGCTCCCGGACACGCTGACGGTGGAGATCATCGAGCATCCGCCGGTGGCGGAGGTCCTCGACGGCGACGAGCTGCAGTTCTACAACGAGCACGGCGAGGTGATCCGCACCTTCGCGGATCCGGAGGACCCCGAGGCGGACGACCACGCGACGCCGCGGATCAGCGAGGAGGCCGCCCTGCGGGACGACGCCGTGTTCAGCACCATCGTGGCCGTGCTGGGGGAGCTGCCGGCCAGCGCGCGCGACGCCATGGACTCCGCGACGGCGGACTCGATCGACTCGGTCCGGCTGATCCTGGACGACGGCAGGACCGTCGTCTGGGGAGGAGCCGAGCGCGGCGCTGAGAAGGCCGTCGTCCTGGAAGCCATCCTGGCCTCCGAGGCCGAGGACTTCACGGAGGTCGACACGATCGACATCTCCACTCCGGACACGCCCGTGACGCGGTGAACTCGCCCGTCAGGGCTCCGTGGCGCGCCGCCGCGCCGGATGGTCGGGCGGTGTCCAGGCGGCGCCGGTAGAGTGGCGGGCAGAACAACCTTCGAGCCAGGTCGAACGTTCGCGGGAGACCTAAGGTTCAAGTGCAACTTGAACGTTGCCGAGGGTTGTGGACCAGCAGAAGAATGTCATGAGCACGGAGGCTCCCGTCTGCTCGACGAGCGCAGCGACGTCAGGGCTTCCCGAGCACCGGCCCGGTGTGACCGCGAACCATACCGGTCCGGCCGGGAAGTCCGACGGGTCAGCCGGAACAGCCCAGGCGGTTTCGGTGGATGGACAGTGAGGAGTCGCGCAGCGACTCAGCGGGCGACGGGGGTCTCCGTGCCCATGACGTGAGAGACGAGCAAGGGACACACAACGTGGCAACACCGAACAACTACCTGGCCGTGATCAAGGTCGTCGGCATCGGTGGAGGCGGAGTCAACGCCGTCAACCGGATGATCGAGGTGGGCCTGCGGGGCGTCGAGTTCATCGCCATCAACACCGACGCCCAGGCACTGCTGATGAGCGACGCCGATGTGAAGCTCGACGTCGGCCGCGAGCTGACGCGAGGTCTCGGCGCCGGCGCCAACCCGGAGGTCGGCCGACAGGCCGCCGAGGACCACGCCCAGGAGATCGAAGAGGTGCTCACGGGTGCTGACATGGTCTTCGTGACCGCCGGCGAGGGCGGTGGGACCGGCACCGGCGGTGCGCCCGTCGTCGCGCGCATCGCGCGCTCCCTGGGTGCGCTGACCATCGGTGTGGTGACCCGTCCGTTCACGTTCGAAGGCCGCCGCCGGGCGTCCTCGGCCGAGACCGGCATCGAGGCGCTGCGCGACGAGGTCGACACCCTCATCGTCATCCCCAACGATCGTCTCCTCTCGATCTCCGACAAGAACGTCTCGGTCCTCGACGCCTTCCGCTCGGCGGACCAGGTGCTGCTCTCCGGTGTCCAGGGCATCACCGACCTGATCACCACCCCGGGTCTGATCAACCTCGACTTCGCCGACGTCAAGTCCGTGATGCAGGGCGCCGGATCGGCACTGATGGGCATCGGCTCGGCCAACGGCGAGGACCGTGCGGTCAAGGCCGCTGAGCTGGCGATCGCCTCGCCGCTGCTCGAGGCCTCCATCGACGGCGCCCACGGCGTGCTCCTGTCCATCCAGGGCGGCAGCGACCTGGGTCTGTTCGAGATCAACGAGGCCGCCCGTCTCGTGCAGGAGGTCGCCCATCCCGAGGCGAACATCATCTTCGGCGCGGTCATCGACGATGCGCTCGGCGACGAGGCTCGCGTCACGGTGATCGCCGCAGGCTTCGACCAGGTCGACGCCACCTCGGCTCCTGCTCAGGCTCCTGCTCAGGCGGCGCCGCAGGCGTCCGCTCCGCAGGCGCCGCGGGCCGCGTCCCCGGCACCCGCGCAGCGTCCCGCCCCGGCGACCGTTCCGGGGACGGTCCCCGTCTCCGGAAACTCCGTGCCCGGGACCGTGCCCGTCCAGCAGCCCTCCCACGCCGCTCCGCAGCACCACGGCGGCGAGCACGACACCGCGCCGGTCCAGCGCCAGGCGCATCAGGGCCAGGAGGAGCAGGACATCCCGGACATCGTGGAGTCGGACTACACCGGCAGCCGCAGCGATGATCTGGACGTGCCCGACTTCCTGAAGTGACGACCCGTCGATGACGGAGGCTGGCGGAGTGGACTCGCTGTACTGGTGGCACGACACAGCCGCCGGAGGCGACGTCCACGTCGCCTTCACGTCTGTCAGGGCCGGCAATCTGGCCCGACACGTGGGCGATGAGGACTCCGAACAGATCGAGGTCCGCCGTCGCGCGCTGCAGCAGCGCATGGGTGTGGAACCGGGGACCCTCCGGTTCCTGGATCAGGTGCACTCGGCCACGGTGCTCGACGCCTCGGCACATCCTGCCTCTCCGGGCGCCGCACCGACCGGCGACGCCTGGTTCTCCCGGGCCGGCGCCGAGCCCCTGGCCATCATGGTCGCCGACTGCCTGCCGGTGCTGATGGTCGGCCGCACGGCGTCGGGCGGGACGTCCAGGGCCCCTGGCGGCGAGGCCCTGGTGACGGCCGCGGCGCATGCGGGCCGTGCCGGGCTCCTGGACGGAGTGCTGGAGAACACGGTGGCGGCGCTGCACGAGCATGGCGCCGAACGGATCCAGGCCTGGATCGGTCCGGGAGCCTGCGGCTCCTGCTACGAGGTGCCTGCCGCCATGCGGGACGAGCTGGCCGTGCGCAGGCCCGCGATCGCCTCCGAGACGACCTGGGGGACACCTGCTCTGGATCTTCGCTCCGAGGCGGAGGACGTGCTGCGCGGCCGCGGCGTGGAGGTCCGCCAGCTGGCCGGCTGCACCATCGAGGACGACACGCTGTTCTCCCATCGGCGTGCACCGGGCGAGGGTCGGTTCGCGGGCCTCGTCTGGCGCGCACGCTGAGCCACCGGGCATCCGCACCGTCCCTGACCTAGAGTGGAGGGGTGGAACTGCACAGCACCTCATCGCCCGAGCTGGAGGACGACCGCACCGAGGAGCTCCGGGAACGGCTCGACGCCGTCCGGGCGCGCATCGATCGGGCCGTGGCGCTGGTCGGCCGGCGTGAACGCCCGGAGCTGATCGTGGTCACCAAGTTCTTCCCCGCCGAGGATGTCCTGCGGCTGCTGCATCTGGGCGTCACGGATGTGGGGGAGAACCGGGACCAGGAGGCCTCGGCCAAGGCGGACGCGGTGGATCGGCTCATCGCCGCCCACACCGCGGACCATCCAGACCGGCCGCTCGCCCCACCGCGCTGGCACTTCATCGGGCAGCTGCAGTCCAACAAGGCCCGATCGGTCCTGCGCTACGCCTCCAGCGTCCACTCTGTGGATCGCTCCTCGCTGCTCAAGGCGCTGCGACGTGCCGCGGCCGGCAGTGCCGAGTCTCAGGAGGCGGGGGCGCCGGCAGCAGGGCGGGCCCGTGAGGTCGACTGTCTCATCCAGGTGGATCTGCGCACCGAGATCCCCTCGGACGCTCGAGGCGGAGCACGGCCGGAGCAGATCGCGCAGCTCGCCGATTCGGTGCAGGCGGCAGAGGGCCTGCGGCTGGCGGGGCTCATGGCCGTGGCGCCGCTGGACGAGCCGCCCGGCCCGGCATTCGCCAGACTCGCCGAACTGTCCGCGGAGCTGCGCACGGTGCATCCGGAGGCAGTCATGGTCTCAGCGGGAATGAGCAATGACCTGGAGGAGGCCGTGGCGCACGGCGCGACACACCTGCGCATCGGACGGGATGTCCTCGGGAACCGCCCGGCGCCGCGATAGTGTCGGAGACGCGCAGTGACAACCCCAGGACCTCCCGCCCTGCGTGCGATTCCTGCTCGAATCGAGCGGGGCGACGGAGGTCCCGACCTTCCCAGGAGTGACCTCATGGCCGGTGCATTCAAGAAGACCATGATCTACCTCGGCCTGGCCGACGGAGACGAGTACGAAGACGAGCGCGCACGCGCCGAGGAGCGTCCCGCGGCGCGTGCTGAGGCCCCCGCTCCGCGCCAGGGATCCGCCGCGTCGCGGGCTCCCGAGCCCAGTGCCTCATCGCTCCGCACCGGGCCTGTGGCGGCCGTCCCGGCCTCGAGCACCTCGCGGGGGTCCGAGGTCGTCTCGATCGATGCGGCGGCACACGGTGCAGGTGCGGCGAGCAGCGCACGGAACGTCGAGGCGCGGGGAGCCGCCGAGCAGGGGGACTCCTCCGCCTACAACAGCTCCAGCCTCGCGGTGGATCCCGAGTACCGTGCTCCGGTGACCCCCATCAAGCGTGCCCCCTCCTCCCGGGATGAGAGTTCCGCCATGCGTCGAATCACCACCGTCCACCCGCGCTCCTACAACGATGCTAAGGTCATCGGTGAGTCCTTCCGCGACAGCATCCCGGTGATCATGAACGTCACCGATATGGGGGAGGCGGAGGCCAAGCGACTGGTCGACTTCTCTGCAGGCCTCGTCTTCGGCCTGGGCGGGTCGATCGAGCGTGTGACGAACAAGGTCTTTCTGCTGACCCCCAAGAACGTGGAGGTCCTCGCCGAGGAGCGCGCGGCCGGCGATTCGCCGTCGTCCGCGCAGTTCTTCAACCAGAGCTGAGCCTCCGGGGCTGACACGAGGTCCTGCGGGGCATCTGCCCGAGCCCTGACATGACACCGACACTGATCAGAGGAACGACGCCGAACCGTGGACCTCATCGCCGCTCCGATCTATCTGCTGCTGACCGTCTACCAGCTGGCCCTGGTGATTCGGATCATCTTCGACATCACCCAGCAGTATGCGCGCCAGTGGCGCCCCAAGGGCCTGGCACTGGCAGTGGCCATGGCGGTCTATGCGGTCACCGACCCGCCGATCCGCTGGCTCCAGAAGCGCATCCCGCCGCTGAATCTCGGCGGAATCGCCCTGGACATGGGATTCATCATCGTCTTCCTGGGGGTCGTCATCGCCAAGATGGTCGTGCGCGGCATCGGCATGGCCTGATCAGGTCCTTCTCCGGTCCAGCTCCAAGCCTCGCTTGAAGGTTGAGGTCGAACCCCAGGCCGCGGACCGGGTATTCTGTCCGGTGACCGCTCGACATCCCCAGGACGCTGTAGGTCTGCGGGCCGACGATGGGCACCGCGCCTTCACGCTGAACCGCTTCTCGACGAGGTGACACTGCATGGCCCTGACTCCCGACGACCTCCTGAACAAGGAGTTCCCGGAGACCAAGTTCCGTCCCGGCTACGAAAAGGACGCTGTCGACGACTTCCTCGATGACGTCGTCGTCGAGTTCCGTCGCCTGATCCAGGAGAACGAGGATCTCAAGGCCCAGGTCGCGGCCCTCGAGGAGCAGCTCGAGGAGCACCCCGCGAACCTCGAGCCCGACGAGCTCAAGGACGCCGGCCTGTCCGGCTACGCCGGCACGGCCGCCGAGGTCACCGGGACGTTCGCACCGATCACCGAGGACTCGGAGGCGGAGGCGGAGGTCGAGCCGGAGGCCTCCGAGGAGACCGACGCGCCGGAGTCGGAGGAGCAGCCTGAGGCTCCGTCCGCCCAGGACAGCGCCGTCACGGCGTATCCGGAGTACCCGCTGGGCACCCGGCCGGCCCAGCCGGCGCCTGAGGTGCAGACCGTCGACGAGTCCGGTGCTGACGCCGACGGTGTGGCCTCCACCGCCACCGGCGTGCTCGCGATGGCTCAGAAGCTGCACGATCAGTACGTCGCTGAGGGTGAGCAGACCCGCGCGGCCTACATCGCGGAGGGTGAGCAGACCCGGGCGGCCTACATCGCCGAGGGCGAACAGACTCGCGCGGCGTACATCTCTGAGGGCGAGGAGACCCGGGCGGCGTACATCTCCGAGGGTGAGACCACCCGCGAGCAGTACATCACTGAGGGTGAGCAGACGCGGGCGGCGTACATCTCCGAGGGTGAGACCACCCGGGACCAGTACATCGCCGAGGGTGAGAAGACCCGGGCCGAGTACATCGCCGAGGCTGAGCGCAAGCGTGCGGAGATCGTGACCGAGGCGGAGACCCGCGCGGAGAACATGATCGAAGAGGCGGAGCTCACCTCATCCCGGACCCTGGCTGTCCTGGAGCGCAAGAAGGCCGACCTGGAGACCAAGGTCAGCGAGCTCACCAGCTTCGAGCGCGACTACCGAGCACGTCTGAAGGACTACATCGAGGGTCAGCTCGCGGATCTCAACAGCCGCGGCTCCATCGAGAAGGAAGCCACCGGCGCCGAGCTGTGAGCACCGGTCAGCTCCCTCCTGTGTCGACGCCCTCCTCCGCAGAAGGCCCGTCCCGCCGGGCGGCGGTCCTGACGGCCGCCGCCGTGGCCGTCCTGGCCTGGTCCACCGATCAGCTCACCAAATGGTGGGTCGAGTCGACCATGACACTGGGCGAGCAGATCGACGTGCTTCCGCCGGTGCTCTACTGGCGGTACCACCTCAATCCCGGCGCCGCCTTCTCCCTGGGCACCGACCACACCTGGTTCTTCACCCTGGTGATGTCCGGCGTGCTGCTGTTCGTCCTCTGGCACTCCCGCAGGCTTGGGGGATCGTGGCTGTGGGCGCTCGGCCTGGGAGGCCTCGCCGGAGGAGTGGCGGGGAACCTCACGGACCGACTCTTCCGGCCGCCCGGCTTCGGACACGGTGAGGTCGTCGACTTCATCGCGGTGCCGAACTTCGCGATCTTCAACGTCGCGGATTCGTTCATCGTCTGCTCCATGATCGGCATCTGCGCGATGCTGGTCTTCGGCCTCGACATCGACGGGACGCGCGAGGGGAAGGCCCGCGACGCTGAGGAGCAGGCGGACGGCGGCGAACCGGAGGAGGATCCCCGATGACCGGCCTCGAGGAGGCGTCGACGGTGCTCGTCGAGGTCTCTTCGGACCGTGACGGATCCCGTGCGGACGCCGTGCTCGCCGAACGTTTCGGCATCTCCCGCACGGAGGCGGCCGGCTGGCTCGCGTCCGGGGCGGCGGTCCACGCGGACGGGCGGCGCCTGGGCCGTCCGGTGAAGAAGTCCGAGAAGCTGCCGGCGGGCACGTCGCTCCAGGTGACGGTGCCCGTGTGGAACGACCCCCTGGAGGTGGTGGAGGACGTCGTGGAGGATCTTCACGTGCTGCACCAGGACGATGACATCGTCGTCGTCGACAAGCCCGTGGGCGTGGCTGCTCACCCGTCGCCCGGCTGGACCGGGCCCACCGTGATCGGCGGCCTGCTCGCCCTGGGGGTCGAGATCTCCACCTCAGGCGCCCAGGAGCGCCGGGGCATCGTGCACCGGCTCGACGTCGGGACCTCCGGGATCATGGTCGTGGCGAAGACCGAACGGGCCTACAGCGTGCTCAAGGACGCCTTCCGCACCCGGACCCCCAGCAAGACCTATCACGCCCTCGTGCAGGGGCTGCCAGACCCGGTCGACGGCACCATCGACGCGCCCATCGGTCGGCATCCCGGGCACGAGTGGCGCTTCGCCGTCATCGAGGACGGGCGAGACTCCCGCACGCACTACCGGCTGCTCGAGGCCTATGGCCGGGCCAGCCTGGTGGAGGTCTCACTGGAGACGGGGAGGACGCATCAGATCCGTGTGCACTTCTCCGCCCTGGGGCACCCCTGCGCGGGTGATCTGACCTATGGCGCGGACCCGACCCTGGCGGCCCGACTGGGGCTGACCCGTCAGTGGCTGCACGCCTATGAGCTCGGCTTCACCCATCCCGCCTCGGGCGACTGGGTGAGCTTCCGCTCCGAGTATCCGCAGGACCTCGTGGAGGCCCTGCGCATCATCGAGGAGGTCTGACGATGTCCGGAGACTTCGTCCATCTGCACAACCACACCGAGTACTCGATGCTCGACGGCGCCGCGAAGATCGGAGAGCTCTTCGAGGAGACCCAGCGTCTGGGCATGCCGGCGGTGGCCACCACAGACCATGGGTTCCTCTTCGGGGCCTATGAGTTCTGGAAGACCGCGCAGCAGTACGATGTCAAACCCATCATCGGCCTGGAGGCGTATCTGACGCCGGGCACGCACCGGTCCGAGCGTCGTCGGGTGAAGTGGGGCGACGGTGTGGCAGGCGAGAAGGACGTCTCCGGCGGCGGTGCCTACACCCACATGACCATGTGGGCCGAGGACACCCGGGGAATGCACAACCTCTTCCGGATGGGCTCCCTGGCCTCCATCGAGGGCTACTACTTCAAGCCGCGCATGGACCGGGAGATCCTCGAGACCTACGGCAAGGGCATCATCGCCACCACCGGCTGTCCGTCCGGGGAGATCCAGACCCGTCTGCACCTGGGGCAGTACGAGGAGGCCAAGCGGGCCGCCGGTGACTTCCAGGACATCTTCGGCAAGGAGAACTTCTACTGCGAGCTGATGGACCACGGGCTCGAGATCGAGCGAAAGGTCAAGGCGGATCTGCTCAAGCTGGCCAAGGAGATGAACCTCCCGCTGGTGGCCACCAACGACCTCCACTACACCCACCAGCATGACCACAAGGCCCACGGCGCGCTGCTGTGCGTGCAGTCGAACTCGACCCTGGACGATCCGAACCGGTTCAAGTTCGACTCCGAGGAGTTCTACCTGAAGTCGGCGGCGGAGATGCGGCATCTCTTCCGCGACTTCCCGGAGGCCTGCGACAACACGTTGGCGATCGCGGAGCGTTGCCAGGTGGAGTTCAACGAGTCGGCCTCCTACATGCCCCGCTTCCCCGTCCCGGAGGGTGAGACCGAGGAGTCCTGGTTCGTCCAGGAGGTGGAGAAGGGGCTTGCCTACCGCTTCCCCCAGGGAGTGCCGGACGAGGTTCGGAAGCAGGCCGAGTATGAGATCGGGATCATCACCCAGATGGGCTTCCCCGGCTACTTCCTGGTGGTCGCCGACTTCATCAACTGGGCCAAGGAGAACGGCATCCGCGTGGGGCCGGGCCGCGGCTCCGGCGCGGGATCGATGGTCGCCTACGCGATGCGCATCACCGACCTGGACCCGCTGCAGCACGGACTGATCTTCGAGCGCTTCCTCAACCCGGACCGTGTGTCCATGCCTGACTTCGACGTCGACTTCGACGACCGTCGTCGAGGCGAGGTCATCGACTACGTGGTGCGCAAGTACGGCGACGAGCGCGTCGCCATGATCGTGACCTACGGCACCATCAAGTCCAAGCAGGCGCTGAAGGACTCGGCCCGCGTGATGGGTGAGCCGTTCTCCACCGGCGACCAGCTCACGAAGAAGATGCCGCCGGACGCCATGGGCAAGCCCATGCCGCTGTCGCAGATCTATGACGAGAACTCGCCCCGCTATTCCGAGGCTGTGGAGATGCGGGAGTTCCTGGACTCCGATCCGCGGATGAAGGAGATCTTCGACCTCGCGTCGGGCCTGGAGGGTCTGAAGCGCCAGTGGGGCGTCCACGCGGCCGGGGTGATCATGTCCTCGGATCCGCTGATCGACATCATCCCGCTGATGAAGCGTGAGCAGGACGGCGCGATCATCACCCAGTTCGACTATCCGATCTGCGAGTCGCTGGGTCTGATCAAGATGGACTTCCTGGGTCTGCGGAACCTGACGATCATCTCCGACGCCCTGGAGAACATCAGGAACAACAAGGGCGTGGACGTCGACCTGGAGACCCTCGACCTGGACGACCGGCCGGCCTATGACCTGCTGGCCCGGGGGGACACGCTGGGCGTGTTCCAGCTCGACGGCGGAGGCATGCGCTCCCTGCTGCGGCTGATGCGGCCGGACAACTTCGAGGACATCTCCGCGGCGCTGGCGCTGTATCGTCCGGGGCCCATGGGCGCGAACTCTCATACGAACTACGCGCTGCGCAAGAACGGCCAGCAGGAGGTCAGCCCGATCCATGCGGAGCTCGAGGAGCCGCTGGAGGACATCCTCGACACCACCTACGGCCTGATCATCTACCAGGAGCAGGTCATGGCCATCGCCCAGCGCGTGGCGGGCTACTCGCTGGGACAGGCCGACATTCTGCGTCGCGTGATGGGCAAGAAGAAGAAGGCCGAGCTGGACAAGCAGCAGGTCGGCTTCTTCGAAGGGATGAAGGAGAGCGGCTATTCGGAGGCGGCGGCCCAGGCCCTGTGGGACATCCTGCTGCCCTTCTCCGACTATGCGTTCAACAAGGCGCACACCGCCGCCTATGGGCTGGTCGCGTACTGGACCGCCTATCTGAAGGCCAACTATCCGGCAGAGTATCTGGCGGCCCTGCTCACCTCGGTGGGGGAGAACCGGGACAAGCTGGCCCTGTACCTGGCCGAGTGCCGCCGCATGGGCATCACAGTGACGCCGCCCAGCGTGAACGAGTCGGCGCTGACGTTCACCCCGGTCGGTGATGACATGATCCGCTTCGGCATGGGTGCGGTCCGCAATGTGGGCGCCAACGTCGTCGCCGGTCTGGTGGACGCCCGCCAGGAGAAGGGTGCCTACGAATCGTTCGCAGACTTCCTGCAGAAGGTTCCGCTGCACGTGTGCAACAAGCGCACGGTGGAGTCCATGATCAAGGCCGGAGCGTTTGACGAGCTCGGGGACACGAGGCGGGCTCTGGTCTCGATGCATGAGCAGGCCATCGACCAGTCCATCGGGCAGAAGAAGAAGGAGGCCGAGAACCAGTTCGACCTCTTCGCCGACGCCGATGTGGACCTGGGCGACTCGGTGAAGGTCACGGTGCCCGACCTGCCCGAGTGGGACAAGAAGGACAAGCTGGCCTTCGAACGGGAGATGCTGGGACTCTATGTCTCCGACCACCCGCTGCAGGGCCTGGAGCGGGTCCTGGCCCAGCATGCGGACCGCTCGATCTCCTCGCTGCTGAGCGAGGAGGGTCCCCCGGACGGGGCGACGGTGACGATCGCGGGCATGATCACCACGTTGCAGCGACGCATCGCGAAGTCGTCGGGGAACCCCTATGCGAAGGTCGAGGTGGAGGACCTGGCCGGGTCGATCGAGGTCATGTTCTTCGGCAAGGCGTATCAGCCGATCTCGACGGTGCTCGCCGAGGACCTGGTGGTCGCCATCAAGGGTCGGCTGCAGCGGCGCGACGACGGCTCGGTGTCGATCTCCGCCCAGGAGATGATCGTCCCGGAGCTCGACGGCGAGGCCAACAGCGGACCGGTGGTGCTCACCGTGCCCAGCCAGCGAGCCAACGAGAAGGTCGTCACCCAGCTCGGCGAGGTGCTGCAGCGGCATCGCGGCGGCAACGAGGTGCATGTCCAGCTGCTCTCAGGCGACAAGGTGGAGGTCATGCGTCTGGGTCCGCAGTACCAGGTGACGCCGTCGCCGTCGCTGTACGGGGACCTGAAAGTCCTGCTGGGACCGAGCTGCCTGAACGGCTGAGGCACTACATCTTGTGGTGAATGATTTTGTCCGCTCTACATGTTGTGGATACAATCATGGCATCACAGGTCGTGGTCCGGTGCCCCACGATGAGGACGAGAGGAGGGTGCCGAGATGTTCTGTCCGTACTGTCGGCATGACTCCTCGCGAGTCGTGGACTCGCGCATGCTCGAGGACGGCTCCGGCATCCGCCGTCGGCGGCAGTGTCCCCAGTGCTCCAAGCGGTTCACCACCATGGAGACGACCTCCCTCAACGTGATCAAGCGCTCTGGCGCCGCTGAGCCGTTCGACCGCTCGAAGGTCATCAATGGTGTGCGCAAGGCCTGCCAGGGCCGCCCGGTCTCCAGCGATGACCTGGCCGTCCTCGCCCAGGAGGTGGAGGAGGCGGTCCGCGCCTCGGGCAATGCCGAGGTGGACGCCAACGACGTCGGCCTGGCGATTCTGGGACCGCTGCGCAAGCTCGACGTGGTCGCCTATCTGCGTTTCGCCTCCGTCTACCGGGGCTTCGACAATCTCGATGACTTCGAGGAGGCCATCGGGGAGCTGCGCCGCGAGGAGCTGCACCCGGTCGGAGGCGACCACACCACGGTGGTGCAGCCGCGCTTCGGTTTCCGCTAGACTTCCAGATGTACCGGCGGTGCTCTCTTCAGGGGAAGGTTGAGAGCACCGCCGGTTCTGTCATCTCCGGGCCTGTTCCGGGCCGTGAGGCCCGACTGTGTGTCGGCCCCTCTCAGCGGGCCAGCAGCGCCCGCAGGTCGGCGATCGCGGCGTCGGGATCCTCAGCGGAATAGACCGCCGAGCCGGCCACGAATGTGTCGGCGCCCGCGTCCGCGGCACGCAGGATGGTCTCGGCGTTGATGCCGCCGTCGACCTGGATGGCGATCTGCCCGCCGAGGTCGTCGACCGCACGGCGGGCCCGTCGGATCTTGGGCAGCACCAGATCCAGGAACGCCTGGCCCCCGAAGCCGGGTTCCACCGTCATCATCAACAGCATGTCCAGCTCGCCGAGCATGTCCAGGTAGGGTTCGATCCCGGTGGCCGGCTTGAGCGCCATCGCCGCCTGGGCCTGCTGGGCGTGCAGCTCCCGGGCCAGGCGGACCGGGGCCTTCGCCGCCTCCGCGTGGAAGGTCACCGACTCGCAGCCCAGCTCCGCGTACTGCGGAGCCCAGATGTCGGGGTCCTCGATCATCAGGTGGATGTCCAGGGGCAGGTCGGTGGTCTTCCGGATCGACTCCACCACCGGCAGCCCGAGGGTGAGGTTCGGGACGAAGTGGTTGTCCATGACGTCCACATGCACGGCGTCTGCGGTGCTGATCCGGGAGATCTCCCGTGCGAGGTTCGCGAAGTCCGCGTTGAGGATGCTCGGGTGGATGCAGGGGGAGCGTCGGTGCTGGGCGTCGGCCGCCAGGTCGGCAGCAGGGTCGGCAGCAGGGCTGGCAGCAGGGTCGGCAGGAGTGTTCACGGGTCTGATCCTATGCGTCAGTCGGACTGGGTGGGGCGGAACAGGAGGGCGAAGAACATCGCATCGGTGCCGTGGACATGGGGCCACAGCTGCACCGTTCGGCTGTTCGTGCTGGTCTCGCCGCCTGCTTCGCGCAGGGGCTCGGAGCGGAGGAGCTCGGCCCCCTGCGGAGAGCTGACGGCCGTCATGGCGTCATGGGCGTCCAGCAGCCGCAGGCCCGGGCGACGCCGCAGCAGATCCTCGACCTGCACCACTGTCTCGGCCACATGCGGTGAACAGGTCACGTAGGCCAGCAGCCCGCCGGGCGCGAGCACATCGGCGGCGGCGTCGAGCAGATCCTCCTGCAGCACCGTCAGCTCCGCGAGGTCTGCGGGGCGGCGACGCCAGCGTGCCTCGGGGCGCCGCCGCAGGGCTCCCAGCCCGGTGCAGGGGGCGTCCACCAGGATCCGGTCGAACCCGCCATGGGTGGAGACCAGATCAGCCACGGCCGGATCCTCGCCGATGGTGCGGCCGTCGCCTTCGCGCACCGTCCAGGCGTCGGTCCGGATCGGAGCCAGGGCCTGGCGTACCAGCTCGGCGCGATGCGCAGAGGGCTCGTTGGCCACCAGCGCAGCGTCCTGCTCAGCGGCCAGCGCGGCCAGCAGGGCCGCCTTGCCGCCGGGGCCTGCGCACAGGTCCAACCAGTGTTCACCGGCGACGTCGGGGTCCACGGTCTCAGGGGTGAAGGAACCCGCCACGGCGCGGGCGATCCATTGCGAGCCGATGTCCTGGACGCGCAGCTCACCCTCGCGGACGCCGGGCAGGCGTCCGACGTCCCCTCCGCGGAACACCGCCGCCCCCTCGAGCAGGTCGCTGGGCTCCGCGCCTGCCGCCAAGGCGCCGGCGAGACGCGGCTCCCCAGCGGCGGGGAGGTCGACCAGATGCACCACCGGGGCGGCATTGTCAGCGGCGAGGGCGGCCTCCAGCTCGCCGGAGCGACCGTCGAGTCGCAGCGCCTGCTTCATGGCCCGCACCACCCAGGAGGGGTGCGCGTGCCGGAGGCCGAGGTCCTCGTCGGAGCCCGGCTCCAGCGACTTCTCCTCGGCAAGCCGCGTCATCCACGTCTCACGGTCCTCGGCGCTCAGGCGCCGCAGCACGGCGTTGACGAAGCCTCCCGGTCCGGCCCCGATCTCGGCGCGCACCAAGGCCACGGTCTCCGAGACGGCGGCATGGGCGTCCACTCGCATCCCCAGGAGCTGGTGGGCGCCGAGGCGCAGGGCATCGAGCACCGGCGCGTCGAGCGCGTCCAAGGGCCAGTCCACGCAGGCCGCAATGATCGCGTCGTAGGTCCCCTGGGCGCGCAGGGCGCCGTAGGCGAGTTCGGTGGCGAAACCTGCGTCCCGACGGTCCAGCCGGGCGCGACGGATCTCTCCGGGGAGTGTGAGGTTCGCGTAGGCGTCGTCGCGACTCACCGCCCGCATGACTCGGAAGGCCACCAGTCGGGCGGGGTCGGCCTTCCTCCGTCTCCCGCTCGGCGCCTGGGCGCTGCGGCTGCGCGGCCGGGACCCGTCGGGGCCTCCGCGGTTCCGCTGTCGGCCGGTGGCGTCCCGGCGGTCCTCCCGGTGGTCTTCCCGGCGGCGACCGCCGTCGGCTCCGGGGGTGCCGCCTCGGCGTGGGCGCTGTCCGCTCATCGGTCCTCCCGGGACGTGTCGGTGGGGCGTGTGCTGGTGGTGGGGCCGTCGGGGGTGGGGGCGGCCGCCCCCAGCGTCACGCGGCCACGCAGCCCGCGGAGCCAGTCCGCGGCGGCGATCATCCGCTTGCCCGCAGGCTGGACCGCGCTGAGCACCACGCCCCCGTCGACGGCGCGGAGCACGACCTCGGGGTGCTGGGGCGTGCGATCCGCCGGGGCGAGCGAGACCTCGCCGGGTCGGGACCGAGCCAGCGGCTCCGGCAGCTCCGCCTCGTACACCCTCGCGGTGCCCAGCTTGAGCCGCTGGTCGTCGTGGAGGGTCCAGGCCCCCGGCTCCGGGATCGTCGCGTTGATGCGTCGGACCACGGCCTCAGCCTCCTGGTGAGGATCCACGTAGGCGTCCTCCCGGGTGAGCTTGCGGGCATGGCTCGGGGCGCCCTCCTGCGGGACCGGCACGGAGGCTCCGGTGAGGAGTTCGGGCAGCAGCGTGGTCAGCAGAGCGCCGCCGAGGCGTGTGAGGTCCTGCAGGACGACGCCGGCGCTGTGCTCGGGCGAGAGAGGGACTTCGCACATGGCATGGATCGGACCGGTGTCCATGCCGGTCTCCAGCTGGAAGACCGTCGCCGCAGCGGTGGCGTCCCCGGCGAGGATCGCATGCTGTACGGGTGCGGCTCCGCGGTGACGCGGCAGCGCAGAGTAATGCAGGTTCACCCAGCCGCGCGGGAGGGCCTCGAGCGCGGGGGCGGGCAGAAGGGCCCCGTAGGCCACGACCACCCCCAGTTCGGCGTCGAGGGCGGTCAGCTCCTCCAGGGTCGCCGCGTCGACTCGGTCAGCCTTGACCGCGGGGACGTCGGCGTCTTCGGCGGCCTGCGCGACAGGGGAGGGGGTCAGCCGGCGGCGGCGTCCCACGGGGGCGTCGGGGCGGGTCAGCACGCCCGCCACCTGGACGCCGTCGTCCAGCAGGGAGCGCAGACAGTCGGCAGCGATGGGTGGGGTGCCGGCGAAGATGATGCGGCCCTGACGGGCTCCGGCGCGCAGGTCGGCGGGGTCCACGGCGCCATGGGCCTCGTGGAGGTCGTCCTCGGACAGGATCCGTGGTCTCGGTGCGGGGGTCATGATGTCCTCTCGCCTCAGGTGCGGGGTCCGGCGAAGAAGCTGCTTCCGGAGCCTGCGTCGGGGCGGGACTCCGGCCCGGCCCCGGCGGCTCGGCGCTGTGGCCCCTTCCCGCCCGCGGAGGGCTCGCGCAGTGCGCGCATGGCGTGCCGGCGGTCCTCTCCGGTGAGCCTGTCGATGAACAGGCGGCCGTCGAGATGGTCGACCTCGTGCTGGAAGCAGGCCGCGAGGAGTCCGGCGGCCTCGACGTGCACTGCGGCGCCCTCGGGCGTCGTCCCGGTGAGGACGACGGTCTGCGACCGGTCGACGGGGGAGTAGACGCCGTCGACCGACAGGCACCCTTCGCGCAGCAGGTTCTCGCCCTCCGCCGGTCGGCTCGGCTCGCGGGGGGTGGGACCGATCGGACCGGTCAGGGAGAGCTCCGGGTTGATGACGGCGCCGCGGGAGCCGGCGGCGTCGAAGGTGAAGATCCTCAGCCCGACTCCGATCTGCGGGGCGGCCAGCCCGATGCCGCCGGCGGCGTCCATCGTCTGGTACATGTCCTCGACGAGCTGGACGATGCGTGCATCCAGCGCGGGGACCTCCTGAGCCGGGGTGCGCAGGACGGGATCGCCGAGGGTGCGGAGCGGGAGAACTGCCATGTCCTCGATCCTACTGCCGCACGGTGCTGGTCGCTCGACGCTCGGCGTGGTCAGGCCGCCGGTGTGACAGGCGGCACCCCGTCGCCTCCGGGGGCTTTCGCCGTCGGCGTCGTCGCACCTGCCGACGCCGCTGCGGGCGGGGGTGCGAGCGGGCGCAGCGAGGGCCCGGCCTCAGCAGTCCGGCGTCCGTGCTCCCAGACCTGCCGCAGCGCCCAGAACTTGTGCCAGTGCGCCTTCAGCGCCGCGGGGGTCGCCTGGACGGGGACGACCTCCGTCTCCGAGACGGCCACCGCCATCAGAAGGCAGTCCTGTCCGTGGGGCCAGGGCTCCCAGATGCCGGCCTGCGCGTCGACCAGCCGCTCCTCGGCCTGCATGCCGGCCACCAGCTGCATGACGACGGATTCGCTCAGCGGCTTGGCGCGGCCCCTGCGGTCGAGGCCCTTGGTCTTGAAGTCGATCACGCAGGTCCGCCCGGCGATCTCGGCGATCAGGTCCAGGGTTCCGGCGTAGCCGATCGTGTGGTTCCAGACCGTGACCTCCGCGGCCAGGGGGCGCACCCCGTAGAGGTCCCACCATTCGTCGAAGCGGTCGGCGAAGGCGGTCTCGCCATGCTGGACCAGCGTCGCCCGCGCGGTGTCGACCTCGTGGTCGGTGCCCAGAGCACGCAGCGCGACCTGCTCCGCGTAGTGGTGGACGCGATCACCGCGTTGCGCCGCCGCGTCGCGGAACCGCTCGGCGGCCGAGGCAGCGTGACGGGCCAGGGTCTTCAGCTGGGAGGCGGAGCCGACGGCGGCGGCGAGGCGATCGTCCTGGATCAGTTCCTGGGTGGCCAGGTGGCCTGCCCATCCGGTGAGGTCCTTGTGCTCCTGGCCGATCACCGTGGTGATGGAGGGGACCTCGGGCGCGGAGGTGAGCGAGCGGGAGTACATCCGACCGAACTCGGTGGCGTGGGCGAGAGTGGGCTGTGTCATCGGGTCCAGTCTGCCACGCAGGCGTCTCGGGTCCGCAGGGAGGCCCGGACGCGTGTCCGGCGCTGCCCGCGCGTCGCCTCGGAGCGCGATGCGGCTCACCGGTGAAGCCCGGAACCCCCGGAATGACAGGGATCCGCCAGGTCAAAGGCGGGTATGTGAGGGTGGTCACAGGGGCTCGATTGGACGAGGGGCCGAGGGCTGAGCTAGAGTTTCATGTCGTCGGAAAGCGGACAGCACGGACGGTCGAAAGGCCTTCCGGAAAGCCGCGGAGAAGCCGATGTGCGGATGTAGCTCAGCTGGCTAGAGCATCACCTTGCCATGGTGAGGGTCGCGAGTTCGAATCTCGTCATCCGCTCGATGGGCTCGAAGGAGTCGATCCCGAATCCCGGAGACGGGGACGGTGGGGTGGCCGAGTGGCGAGGCAGCGGCCTGCAAAGCCGTATACGCGGGTTCGATTCCCGTCCCCACCTCGCTCGGGCCGCCTGCGGTCCGAACAGTTGAATAGGCGCGATTGGCGCAGCGGTAGCGCGCTTCCCTGACACGGAAGAGGTCACTGGTTCGATCCCAGTATCGCGCACTGAGTGGTCTATACTGATCACTCGTGCGGATGTAGCTCAGCTGGCTAGAGCATCACCTTGCCATGGTGAGGGTCGCGAGTTCGAATCTCGTCATCCGCTCAGCAGAAGGCCCGGAATCCCTCGTGGATTCCGGGCCTTCGTCGTCGGTGTGGCAGACTTGTCCCCGACACACTTCGTGCTCCGGGGTCGGTGAAAGTCCGAACCGGCGGTGAAAGTCCGCGACCCGAGCCGCCTCGGCGGCCTCGGTTGATCCGGTGGAACTCCGGTACCGACAGTCACAGTCTGGATGGGAGAAGCACGAAGGCCGGTCGACGGCGGTGCCTCTGGCGCACCCTCGACGTCTTTCCGGCCGCCGCGCAGGCATCGTCATCCCCGGAGCCGACTCCACCGTCGGGTCTGGGAAGGACGAGCTGCTGAATGGACGCCCTGCGCTGGCTTCTCGAGGCCGAAGTCCTGGTCTTCGGCAGTCCTCTGCTGCTCCGTGAGGTCCTCGGCAATGTCTTCGGCCTGGCCTGCGCCCTCGGCGGCATGCTGCGCCGTGTCTGGGCCTGGCCGGTGGGCATCGCCGGCAACCTGCTTCTGCTGACCGTCTTCCTGGGATCCTTCTTGGGTCTCAGCGATGACCCCGCGCTGCTTGGGCAGGCTGGGCGGCAGGTCATGTTCCTCATCGTCTCGGTCTACGGCTGGCACCAGTGGAGGTCGGCGCGTCGGGCGCAGCAGTCCGGCGGCGGAGTCGCCGCCGTCGCCCCCCGCTGGGCGCCCCCGCGTGCCCGGCTCGCCCTGATCCTGGCCCTGGTGCTCGGCACCGCCGCGCTGACGCCCGTGCTGCGTGCCCTCGGCTCCTATGAGCCGGTGTGGGCCGATGCGTGGACCTTTGTGGGATCGCTGCTGGCCACCTACGGCATGGCCCGCCGCTGGGTCGAGTTCTGGCTGCTGTGGATCGCGGTCGACGTCGTCGGAGTGCCGCTGCTGTGGTCGGCCGGCTACTACGCCTCCGCCGGAATGTACGCCGTCTACGGCGTGTTCACGCTGATCGGATTCATCGTCTGGAGCCGAGTCCAGCGACGTCAGACCGCAGACGTCGCGACGACTGGCGTCCGCCACGACGTCGCCGCAGACACCGGGGAGACCCCCGGCGCCCCGGGGGCGTCCCGATCACGGCCTCGGGAGGTGTCCCTCGATGGATGAACCGGTCGACGTCGTCTGCCCACCGGATCCCGCCGGTGCGCATGAGCAGACCATGCGGCTCGCGATCGAGGCCGCGCACCGTGGGCCGCGCGGCGCGAACCCCCTGGTCGGCGCGGTGCTGGTCTCCCCGGAGGGAGAGGTCCTGGCAGTGGGACACCACCGGGGGGCCGGACACCTCCATGCCGAGCGTGACGCGCTGCGTCAGGTCGCGGCGGGCGGTGACCACGGAGCCGTGGATCTCCACGGGGCCACGCTCTACTGCACGCTGGAGCCCTGCCGCCACCACGGCCGTCAGCCCCCGTGCACCGAGGCGATCCTCGAGGCCGGCGTGGGACGTGTCGTCTATGGGGCCGACGACCCGACGCCTGACGCCTCCGGAGGAGCGGCGGTGCTTCGCGCAGCTGGCGTCGAGGTGGTCTCCGGCGTGCTCTCCGGCCCTGCGCTCGCGGTCAACAACCGCTGGGCCCGGGCGCGCCGGGAGGGTCGGCCCTTCGTCACCGTGCACCTCGCCCAGAGCCTCGACGGGCGCATCGCCGCCGCTGACGGCACCAGTCAATGGATCACCTCATCGGCCTCCCGGCTGCACACGCACCGCATCCGGCGTCGCATCGACGCGATCCTGGTGGGCAGCAACACCGCCGAGGTGGACGATCCCCGGCTCACCGCCCGCCTGCCGGACGGGACCCTGGCCGACCGGCAGCCGCTGCGCTGCGTGATGGGGCGGCGACCGCTGGCGGAACGTGCCCGGCTGCGACAGGGGCGGCCCGAGGGAGACGGCTGGGTGCAGCTGCGCACCCACGACCCCCTCGAGGCGCTGCAGCGGCTGGGGGCGATCGAGCATGACGGGCATCCGGTCCGTCATGTGCTGGTCGAAGGCGGCTCCCGGGTGCTCGCCGCGTTCTTCGCCCAGGATCTGGTCGACGAGATCTTCGCGTACCAGGCGCCGCTTATCCTCGGCGCCGGGGCGTCCAGCGTGGGGGACATCGGCGTCACCACGCTGGCCGAGGCGAGGCGCTACACCCGCGATCAGGCGGAGGGCGGAGCAGTCCGGATCCTCGACGACGACGTCTGCGTCCATCTCCAGCCGGCAGAGGGCGCTCTGACCTGGCCGGAGCAGAGCACGGACCCGCTCAGCATCGGGCCGCGCGGCGCATCCGCGCCCACCCATCACGCATCGGACGCGGCGGCCGACCTGGCCGGCGCCGGAGAAGACAGGAGCTGCACAGACCCATGTTCACCGGAATCGTGACAGGCGTCGGCCGGGTGCTCGAACGGCACCCCGACCCGGCCCGCGGGGTGGAACGGCTGACCTTCGAGGCGCCGGGACACGTCGAGGGACTGGCCCTGGGAGGCTCGATCGCCGTCAACGGCGTGTGCGTGAGCGCCACGGCCATCGACGATGAGAACGTCACCGTGGACCTCATCACCGAGACGCTCAAACGCACCACGATGGGACAGCTCGGCGTCGGCGACGCCGTCAACCTCGAACGGTGCCTCCCCTCGGGAGCCCGGCTCGACGGTCACGTCGTCCAGGGCCATGTCGACGGGATGGGCACCCTGGTGGAGCGTGACCTCCACGACGGGCGCCACCGCTTCGCCGTGCCGCGGGATCTGGCGCCCTTCCTGGCGGAGAAGGGCTCCATCGCCGTCGACGGCGTCTCGCTGACCGTCACCGCGGTCTCCGCACCCGGTGCGCTCGAGGCATGGTTCGAGGTGGGCCTGATCCCCACCACGCTCGCCGAGACGACGCTCGGCGGACTCGCAGACGGCGGCCAGGTCAACCTCGAGGTGGACGTGCTGGCCAAGTACACCCGGAGGATGCTCGACCTCGACGCCGAGGCGGGCAGCAGCGCACTCGAGCGCGGCGCGGAGGGGCCCGCGCTCGTGGAGCCCGCGCCGGCGGCCTCCGCACCCGGTGCGGCCGTCACGCCGGCGGTGCGCCGTCCCGACACTCCCGCGCCGGTGCTCGACCCTGTGGAGGTCGCCCTGAACCAGCTGGCGAAGGGCCGCCCCGTCGTCGTCGTCGACGATGCCGACCGGGAGAATGAAGGCGACCTCATCTTCCCCGCGGCGGCGGCCACCGAGGAGCTCATGGCCTTCACGGTGCGGCACTCCTCCGGGGTGATCTGCGTGCCGATGAGCCGGGAGCGGGCCGACCATCTGCGCCTGCCTCCCATGGTCACCGACAACCAGGACCCCAAGGGCACCGCCTACACCATCAGCTGCGACGCCGCCTCCGGCATCACCACCGGCATCAGCGCGGCCGACCGCGCCCGCACGGCTGCGCTGCTGGCCGACGCCGCCTCAGGGCCCGAAGACCTCACGCGGCCCGGACATCTGTTCCCGCTCATCGCCGACGACGCCGGCGTGCTGGGTCGGGACGGCCACACCGAAGCCGCCGTCGATCTCTGCCGGCTCTCCGGGCACCCGGAGGTCGGGGTCATCGCCGAGCTGGTCCACGACGACGGGCGCATGATGCGACTGCCGGCGCTGCGCGAGTTCGCCGACGATCACCGGTTGGCGTTGATCTCCATCGCGGACCTCATCGCCTACCGCGGCGGCGAGCCCAGTCCGGAGGCCGTCATGGACGCCGTGCAGGCGTCCTGGGAGCACCCCGAGGAGGAGTCCAGCGCCCTGGTGACCCCTGGGCCCGTGGTGACCCTGCCCACCGACCATGGGATCTTCGCCGCCCAGGTATGGACCGAGCACTCGACCGGTCATGAGCACCTGCTGATCTCCGCCCGGTCCCGCCCGGCCTCCGAGGCCGGTGCCCAGGAGCACCGCCCCCTGATCCGGATGCACTCGGAGTGTGTCACCGGTGATGTGCTGGGCTCCCACCGCTGCGACTGCGGCACCCAGCTGGCCTCCGCCCTGGAGTCGATCCAGCGCGACGGCGGCCACCTGCTGTACCTGCGCGGCCACGAAGGCCGGGGGATCGGGCTGGCCAACAAGCTGCGTGCCTACAAGCTCCAGGAGGAGGGCGCGGACACGGTCGAGGCCAATGAGATGCTGGGCCTGGCCGCGGAGCTGCGGAACTACACCGGCGCGGCGGCGATCCTGCACAGCTGCGGCATCACCCGCCTGAGGCTGCTGACCAACAACCCGGACAAGGTCGAATCCCTGCAGAAGGCCGGTCTGGACGTCGAGCAGGTTCCGGCCGACGGCGTCGTCCATGACGAGAACCGCCGGTACCTGCGCACCAAGCGGGACCGGATGCGCCACCTGCTGGACCACTTGGGCCTGGAGGATCGTGAGGCCCGTGGCGCAGGGCATGACCTGCCGCCGGAGGAGCTGGTGGCCGACCATGAGGAGCCTGCGGAGCGCACGCGTCCGCTTGACGAACAAGGAGAGAGATGAGCAGCACCGGAACCCCTGAGATCGACGCCACCGAGCTGGAGCAGCTGCGCACCGCGGCCGCCGAGAAGCCCCTGCGTGTGGCCGTGGTGGCCTCCCGCTGGCACACCCCGGTCATGGACGGCCTGATCGCCGGCGCCCGTCGCTTCCTGGACGGCATCGGCATCCATGACGTGACCCTGGTCCGCGCCCCGGGCAGCTTCGAGCTGCCGGTTCTCAGCGCGGCCGCCGCGACGCGCCACGACGTCGTCATCGCCCTCGGCGTGGTCATCCGTGGCGGCACCCCGCACTTCGACTACGTATGCCAGGCGGCCACGGACGGGCTGGGCCGGGTGGCTCTGGACTCCGGCGTCCCGCTCGGCTTCGGCCTGCTGACCTGCGATGACGAGCAGCAGGCCCTGGATCGCGCAGGTCTGGACGGCTCGAAGGAGGACAAGGGCTTCGAGGCGGCGCATGCCGCCGTCTCCGCCGCCGTCGAGGTGGCACGGCTCACGTCATGACGTCCCAGGTGACGCATCCGCGCAGGAAATCGTCCTCGACCCACGGAAAGGCATACCCTGGGACGGTGAAGAACTTCGACCAGCTCTACGCCGAACTCGCCGAGAAGGCCGTCGCCCGCCCCGAGGGGTCCGGCACGGTGGCTGCCCTCGACGCCGGCGTCCACAGCATCGGCAAGAAGATCGTCGAGGAGGCCGCCGAGGTCTGGATGGCCTGCGAGCATGAGTCCGACGAGGCCGCCGCCGAGGAGATCTCCCAGCTGCTGTACCACCTGCAGGTGATGATGCTGGCCAAGGGGCTCAGCCTCGAAGACGTCTATCGACATCTCTGAGGGTCGGCCGCAGGCCGACGGCTCCGTGCACCACACCCGAACGACATCCGAACAGGGAACGACACCTCCATGCTGCGTGTAGCTGTACCGAACAAGGGCGCCCTCTCCGAGGCCGCCATGGCCATGCTCTCCGAGGCCGGATACGTCCAGCGCCGTGACAAGCGCGAGCTGGTCATGGTCGACGAGGAGAACGGCGTCGAGTTCTTCTACCTCAGGCCCCGGGACATCGCCGTCTATGTCGGCTCCGGGACCCTCGACGTCGGGATCACCGGACGCGACCTCTTCCAGGACGCGCGGGTGGACCATGGCGCCGAGGAGATCATGGGACTGGGCTTCGGCGGGTCCACGTTCCGGCTGGCCGGACCGGCTGGGCGGTTCCGCTCGGCCGAGGACCTGGCCGGCAAGCGGATCGCCACCAGCTATGACGGTCTGCTCAGTCGGTGGCTCGAGGACCAGGGGCTCGACGACGTGGAGGTCGTCCACCTCGACGGCGCGGTCGAGACCGCGGTGCGTCTGGGAGTGGCCGATGCGATCGCCGACGTCGTGGAGACCGGGAACACGCTCAAGGCCGCCGGCATGGAGACCTTCGGGGAGGCGATCATGCGCTCTGAGGCGATCATGATCTCCCGCCACGGGGAGCGTCCCGCCGGGACCGACCGGGTGACCCGCCGTCTGCAGGGCGTGCTCGTGGCTCGGCAGTACGTGATGATGGACTACGACATCCGTCGTGAGCACCTTCAGGCCGCCAGCGCGATCACCCCCGGACTGGAGTCGCCGACCATCTCTCCGCTGGCCGACGAGAACTGGGTGGCCGTGCGCTCCATGGTTCCGGCGAAGAAGACCAACCAGCTGATGGACGAGCTCTACGAGCTCGGCGCTCGGGCGATCCTGGTCACCTCCATCCACGCCTGCCGGGTCTGAGCAGGGAGGGCACACCACATGTCACTGGCCGTCAGAGTCATCCCGTGCCTCGACGTGGACGCCGGCCGCGTCGTCAAAGGCGTGAACTTCGAGAATCTGCGCGATGCGGGAGATCCGGTGGAGCTGGCGCACCGGTACAACGACGCCGGCGCCGACGAGCTGACGTTCCTGGACGTCACCGCCTCGTCCTCCGACCGGGAGACCACCTATGACGTGGTCACCCGCACCGCGGAGGAGGTCTTCATCCCGCTGACCGTCGGCGGCGGGGTGCGCACCCAGGAGGATGTGGCCACACTCCTGCGCAGCGGGGCGGACAAGGCCTCCATCAATACGGCCGCGGTGAACCGACCGGAGGTCATCGACGAGATCACCGACCGCTTCGGCTCCCAGGTCCTGGTGCTGTCCCTGGACGCCCGCCGCACCGATGGCCCGCAGATCGCCTCCGGCTTCGAGGTCACCACCCATGGAGGTCGCCGCGGCACCGGCATCGACGCGATCTCCTGGTGCCGCGAGGCCTCCGCGCGCGGAGTGGGGGAGATCCTGCTGAACTCCATCGACGCCGACGGCACCCAGGCCGGATTCGATGTGGAGATGATCCGTGCGGTCCGCCAGGTGACCTCAGTGCCGCTCATCGCCTCCGGCGGCGCCGGCCGCCCCGAGCACTTCCCGGCCGCCATCGATGCCGGCGCCGACGCGGTGCTCGCCGCCTCCATGTTCCACTTCGGCCCGGTGGACATGATCGCCCGCGTCAAGGAGGCCATCCGCGCCGCCGGCCATCCCGTGCGCTGACGCAGCCCCCAGCACACCTCCCGCCCGCCCACCTGCCGAGGACCTCCCCATGACCACGACCCCGCTTCCCGCCGAGATCCGCCAGAAGGTCAGCTTCGACGACGCCGGCCTCGTCCCGGCCATCGCACAGGACGCCGTCAGCGGCGAGGTGCTGATGATGGCCTGGATGGATGAGGAGGCTCTCGCGGCGACGCTGTCCACCGGCCGGGCGACCTACTGGTCCCGGTCCCGCGGTCAGCTCTGGCGCAAGGGGGAGACCTCCGGACATGTGCAGCAGGTCCGCCGTGTGGCCCTCGACTGCGACGGGGACACCGTCCTGCTGACCGTGGACCAGACGGGCCCGGCCTGCCACACCGGCACCCGCACCTGCTTCACCTCGCGGGAGATCACCCTGGAGGGAGGTCGCGATGACCAGGTCTGATCGGCGCTTCGGAGTGGTGTCCCCGAGTGCGGAGGAGTTCTCCGAGCTCGCCTGCGACCACCGGGTCATCCCGGTGACCATGCGCCTGCTGGCCGACGGCCACACGCCGCTGAGCATCTACCGGACGCTGGCTGACGGGCGGCCCGGCAGCTTCCTCATGGAATCCGCCGCTCCCGGCGCTGCGTGGTCCCGGCACTCCTTCATCGGCGTGCGCTCGCAGGCCACCCTCTCCGAGCGTGACGGCCGGGCGGTCTGGCTGGGAGACCCTCCTGCCGGCACCCCGCAGCAGGGCACCACTGCTGAGGTGCTGCGGGCCAGTCTCGACTTCCTGGGCGGCGACAACGGCCGGGCACGCACGGTGGCCCTGCCGCATCTGACCTCCGGGCTGGTCGGGTACATCGGCTGGGAGGTCGTGCGTCACTGGGAGCGGCTGCCGCACCGGCCCGCTGACGACCTGCATGTGCCCGAGATGGCCATGAACCTCGTGAGCGACCTCGTCGTGCACGACAACCGGGACGGCACCGTCACCCTGGTGGCGAACGCCTTCAACCAGGACGGACGCGACTCCGGCGTCGAGCGGGCCTACGCCGATGCGGTGGCCCGGCTGGAGCGGATGCGTGCCGCGCTCGCCGAACCGGTCCGCCCCGGGGTCGCGGTGGCCCCGTCGGACTGGCAGGAGACGGTCGAACGAGATCTCGAGGACCGCGTCGAGCATGCCTGGGACCAGGACGAGTACCTGGCCACGTTGGGCAGGGCCAAGCAGGCGATCATCGACGGCGAAGTCTTCCAGATCGTGGTCTCCCGGCGCTTCCAGGTCGCTACGGAGGTGGACGCGCTGGCGGTCTACCGCATGCTCCGGCTGCTGAACCCCAGCCCCTACATGTACCTGCTGCACTTCGAGACTCCCGATGGGGAGCCCTACCAGGTGGTGGGCGCTTCCCCGGAGGCGCTGGTCACCGTGGAGGATGACACCGTGGTGACACATCCGATCGCCGGCACACGTCCGCGAGGTGACACCCCCGCGGAGGACGAGGCGCTCGCCGATGACCTGCTCGCTGATGAGAAGGAGCGTGCCGAGCACATCATGCTGGTCGACCTGGCCCGCAACGATCTCGCCAAGGTGTGCGTGCCGGGCTCGGTGCAGGTCACGCGGTTCATGGCGGTGGAGCACTTCAGCCATGTGATGCACCTGACCTCGCATGTGCAGGGAGAGCTGGCGCCGGAGGCCTCGTCCTATGACGTCCTGGCGGCGACTTTCCCGGCCGGCACCCTCTCCGGAGCGCCGAAGCCCAGGGCCCTCCAGCTGCTCGACGCCTGGGAGCCGGCTCGACGAGGGGTCTACGGGGGAGTGGTCGGCTATTTTGACCTCTCTGGGCGGATGGATGCGGCCATCGCGATCCGCAGCGCATTGCTGAAGGACGGCCGGGCCTACGTGCAGGCCGGCGGCGGCATCGTCGCGGACAGCGACGACGACGCCGAACGTCAGGAGACGGTGAACAAGGCCGCCGCGCCCCTGCGTGCGGTGCTGGCCGCCGATCGGCTCCAGGAGCAGCCATGAGCCGCCGCGCGGTGGTGCTGGTGGGCCTGGCCGCAGGCGTGCTGCTGCTGGCCTCGGCCACACAGACGTGGGTGACCGCCGTCGGGCTGGGGGACACCTCCGCGGCGGGCCAGGTGGAGATCCCCGGCACCGATGTCTCAGACACGGTGACCGCCATGGCCCTGGTCGGGCTGGCCTCCTCCGTGGCTGTGACGATCGCCCGACGCATCGCTCGACTCATCATCGGCGTCGTGATGCTCGCCGCGGGCGTCTCGGCCGTCGTGACGGTGGCCCGGGTGATCGCTGCGCCCGGGGAGGCCTCGCTGCCCGCCCTGGGGGAGGTCACCGGCACCACGGAGCTCGCCGGTGAGTATGTCCTCGGTCCGGCGGTGTGGGCTGGTCTGGCCGGTGCTGTGCTGCTGGCGCTGGCGGCGCTGGCGCTGCTGATCTTCTCCCCGCGCTGGCGGGATCGGTCCTCGCGGCGATACGCCACAGCCCGCGAGGCAGGCGCGGCGCCGCAGGAGGACCCCGATGAGTTCGACCTGTGGGACGGACTCAGCGCCGGGGACGACCCGACCTCCGAGCGTCGAGGCTGAGCCCGGCGGACTCTGTCACCGCCCCCAGCCTCCTCCTCTGCGCCGAGGGTCGGCAGACACGGCCTCTCCCGGTGCGCTCGTCACGCGCTGTCCCGACGGCGGAGTCTGCCGAACCTCGAGAAGGAGGCGCAGATCATGCGGTGGGTCTCATTCGCCGACGGCGACCTCCAGCTCGGCATGCTGAGACCACTGGCTGAAGCTGCCCGGGTACAGCACGGCGTCGAAGCCGGCCAGGTGGGCCGCCAGGGTGGCGTGGGCTGCGTTGACGCCGGAGCCGCAGTAGCTCACCACCGGCCGGTGGTCGTCCGCGCCGGCCGCCAGCAGCCGCTCACGCAGCGCCTGGGGCGTCAGGAACCGGCCGGCGGCGTCGACGTTGCCGGCCGTGGGGAGGTTCCGCGCCCCGGGGATGTGGCCGGCCCGCGGATCGATCGGCTCGTGCTCTCCGCGGAACCTCTCCGGTGCGCGGACGTCCAGCAGCACGGCGTCGGCAGGGAGCCCCTGGCTCAGCCGGGAGGAGAGGTCTCGCACGGACTCCAGATCGACGGCCGCCGCGGCAGCCGTGTCGGTGACGTCCCGCTGCGGGTCCTGAAGCCGGATCGTCGACGGCTCCGGGCGCACATCGCCTTCCTCCAGCGGCAGTCCTGCCCGCCGCCAGGCCTCCAACGCCCCGTCGAGCACCCGGACGTCGCGGACTCCGGCCCGGCGCAGCAGCCACCAGGCGCGGGCCGCGGCGAGGTTCTGCAGGTCGTCGTGGACCACCACGGTGCGTCCCGGCAGGAGCCCCCACCGTCGCGCGGCCTGCTGCAGCGTCTCATGCCGCGGGAGCGGGTGACGTCCTACGACGGCGGGACGCCCATGGTCGCTGAGCTCATGGTCCAGGTCCACGTAGACCGCACCGGGGATGTGGCCGGCGCGGTGGTCGGCGGAGCCGTCCGGCTGGTCGAGCCTCCATCTGACGTCGAGCACATGCGGCGGCTCGGCGGAGCCCAGCAGGCTGTGGAGCTCGTCGGCGGTGATGAGTGTCTGCATGACCACCACCCTGCTCCGAGACCCCTCCGCTGTCCAGCCCGCCGCCACAGCAGGGGAGACCACCTGGTCTGCACGGGAGGAAATCTGGTCGGGCCGCGGGGAGCAGGCATGGCAGAATGGATGCTGAGCTGAAGTGACCGAGAGAGGACTCTGATGACCACCACGCAGCAGCGGACCGTGCGCGATGTCGAGCAGCAGCCGGCCGTCGGCGAGCAGCCGGATGACGCCTTCATCCACTATGACCACATCGGTCACGGGTCGACCCCTGCCGCCTGGACGCTGAGCCTGACGCTGATCGTCGGCTCGATCATCGCCGGCATCGGCTTCGTCGCCGAGATCTGGGTCCTGGCCTACATCGGTGCGGCCTGCGTTCCGCTCGCCCTGATCTTGGGCTACGCCCTGAAGAAGGCGGGTCTCGGCGTCGAGATGGACAGCTCGTCGGTGCTGAAGCACGGCGAGGACCCTCGGCGCCACCAGGGGCCCGCCGTGCCGGACAACACCTCCGGCAAGGGCGAGCGCATCCCCGACGCCTCCACCAACTGAGCCGCCGGTGAACACCGAGACACCCGCCTCCGCCGCCGGAACCGGCACGGTGCTGGACGGCATCATCGCCGGCGTCCGTGAGGATCTGCAGGTCCGTCGCGCCGAGGTTCCGCTGGCCGAGCTCCGCGCCCGCGTCGCTGACGTCCCGCCGGCCCTCGACGGGCTGGCCGCGCTGCGCGGCGGCCGTGACGACGCCGCAGGAGTCCGCATCATCTCCGAGGTGAAGCGGTCCTCGCCGTCGAAGGGCTCCCTGGCCGAGATCCCCGATCCCGCGGAGTTGGCCCGGGCCTACCAGGCCGGCGGAGCCTCCGCCGTGAGCGTTCTGACGGAGCGTCGCCGATTCGCCGGATCGCTGGCGGATCTGGACGCCGTCCGTGCCGCCGTCGACCTTCCCGTCCTGCGCAAGGACTTCATGGTCGACGAGTATCAGTTCCTCGAGGCCCGCGCCCATGGCGCGGACCTGGTCCTGCTCATCGTGGCCGCCCTCGACGACACTCGGCTCTGGGACTTCCTCGCGCTGACCCATGAGCTGGGGATGGAGGCGCTCGTAGAGGCCCATACGGAGGAGGAGATCTCCCGCGCCGTCGACGTGGGCGCCCGCATCGTCGGTGTCAACGTGCGCAATCTGAAGACCCTCGACGTCGACGTGGCGCACTACGGCACCATGGCCCGCCATCTTCCCGATGGCGTCGTCCGTATCGCGGAGTCCGGCGTGGACGGTCCGGACGTGGTCGCCGACTACGCCTCCCGGGGTGCGGATGCGGTGCTCGTGGGGGAGGCGCTGGTCCGCGACGGCGACCCTGCCGCCGCCCTGGGCCGCTTCCGATCAGCCAGCCGCTCCTGACTCCGGCTCCCGGCACGGCGTCGCCGAGCGGCACGCACCATCACCTGAACAGGAGAACCCATGACTGCAGAGTCCGACTCCGCGAGCTACCGCGACGCCGCCGGCCCCTACTTCGGCCCCTACGGCGGCCGATGGATGCCCGAGTCCCTGGTCGCTGCGCTCGACGAGGTGGAGAGGACCTTCCTCGAGGCACGCGAGGATGAGGAGTTCATCGCGGAGTTCGAGCGGCTCTGCCGGGACTACACCGGTCGTCCCTCGCTGCTGGCCGAGGTCCCGCGGTTCGCCGCCGAGCAGGGTGCGGCCCGTGTGTTCCTCAAGCGGGAGGACCTCAATCACACCGGCTCCCACAAGATCAACAACGTCCTCGGGCAGGCGCTGCTGGCGCGCCGGATGGGCAAGACCCGGCTGATCGCCGAGACCGGGGCAGGCCAGCACGGGGTCGCCACGGCGACGGCGGCGGCGCTGATGGGCATGGAGTGCGTGGTCTACATGGGTGCCGAGGACACTCGGCGTCAGGCGTTGAACGTGGCCCGCATGCGGCTGCTGGGTGCCGAGGTCGTCCCCGTCGAACATGGCGCTCAGACCCTCAAGGACGCGATCAACGAGGCGCTGCGCGACTGGGTCGCCACGGTGGAGAACACCCACTACCTGTTGGGCACCGTGGCCGGTCCGCACCCGTTCCCGGCCATGGTCCGCTGGTTCCATCAGGTCATCGGCGAGGAGGCCCGGCAGCAGATCCTGCAGCAGACGGGGCGTCTGCCTGACGCCGTCTGCGCCTGCGTCGGGGGAGGGTCCAACGCGATGGGCATCTTCCACGGCTTCCTCGACGACGCCGATGTCGCCCTGTACGGCTTCGAAGCCGGGGGCGACGGTGTGGACACGGGTCGGCACGCGGCGGCCATCACGCTGGGCCGTTCCGGAGTGCTCCACGGTGCACGCTCCTACCTCATGCAGGACGAGGATGGGCAGACCGTGGACTCGCACTCCATCTCCGCAGGACTGGACTACCCGTCCGTGGGCCCGGAGCACGCCCACCTGGCCGACGTGGGCCGGGCCGTCTACGAGCCGGTCACCGACGCCGAGTGCATGACCGCCTTCGAGGCGCTCTGTCGCACCGAGGGGATCATCCCGGCCATCGAGTCGGCCCACGCCCTGGCGGGGGCGGCCCGGCTCTCGGCGCGTTGGACGGAGGAGGACGCCGAGGCCGCGGCGCACCGCATCATCATCGTCAACCTCTCCGGGCGCGGCGACAAGGACGTGGCCACCGCCGCCGAATGGTTCCGCCTGCTGCCGGGCCAGGAGGCCGAGGGTGCTGACGGGGAGACCGACGACCATGCCGGCCGCGCGCCGGAGACGGGAGTGCAGGCATGAGCGTGCAGACCAGCCGCGGGGCAGCTGCTCCGTCGAAGACGGCGACGGCCATCGAGGCCGCCCGTGCCGCAGGACGTTCGGCCTTCGTGGGCTACCTGCCGGCCGGCTACCCGGACCGTGAGACCTCGATCGCCGCGGCGATCGAGCTGGCCCGTAACGGGGCCGAGGTCATCGAGATCGGCATCCCGTACTCGGACCCGGTCATGGACGGGCCCGTGATCCAGCAGGCCACCACCCAGGTGCTCCGGCGCGGGTTCCGCATCGACGAGGTCTTCGAGATCGTCCGAGCAGTCACCGAAGCCACCGACGCCGCCGTGCTGGTGATGACCTACTACAACCTCATCGACCGCATGGGAGCCGAGGAGTTCGCCCGCCGTCTGGCCGAGGCCGGGGGAGCAGGGGCCATCACGCCGGATCTGATCCCGGACGAGGCCGAGGACTGGATCGCCGCGACCGACGCGTACGGTCTGGACCGGGTGTTCCTCTCCGCGCCCACCTCATCTGCGGAGCGTGTCGCCAAGATCGTGGAGGCCTCCCGCGGATTCGTCTACGGCGTGTCCCTGATGGGTGTCACCGGAGCTCGCTCGGAGGTCTCGGACGCCGCGGAACGAGTCGTCCGGGCCGCCCATGAGGCCGGGGCGGAGCGGGTCTGCGTCGGACTCGGCGTCTCCACCCGGGCACACGTGGAGGAGATCGGTCGCTACGCCGACGGCGTCATCGTCGGCACTGCGCTGGTGGCCGCTCTGCGCGACGGTGGCCCAGCGGCGGTCGGCCGGCTCGCCGGCGAGCTCTCCGGCCGCCCAGCACCGGCCTGAGGTGGGCGCCTCGCCCGTCTGCGGGGCGCGCCCGAGGAGTCAGCCTGGTCGCCATGATCAGCCTGACCGCTTAGACTGCACCCGGCCGTCCCGCCACCTCAGGGGCGGTCCAGCCCCACCACCGAGAGGACGACGCGTCAATGACTTCCACTGCAGCGGCGGCCGCGACCGACGGCGACCTGCTGGCGGGATTCCCCGCACCGCCCTCCAGCGGACTCGACCTGGGTCCGCTGACCCTGAACTTCTACGCGCTGTGCATCGTCGCAGGCATCGTCGTGGCGATCCTGCTGACCTCCAAGCTGTGGAAGTCGAGGGGCGGCAGCTCCGAGAACGTCATGGACGCCACCCTGTGGGCGGTGCTGCTGGGCATCGTCGGTGGACGGCTCTACCACGTCTTCTCGTCTCCTGACGCCTACTTCGGCCCGAACTTCGACGGCTCCGGCGATCTCTCGCTGATCCCGCAGATCTGGCGCGGAGGACTCGGCATCTGGGGCGCCATCCTGCTGGGCGCGGTGGGCGTCTGGTTCGCCTGCCGTCGCTACGGCATGAAGTTCGGCGCCTTCGCCGACGCCGTGGTGCCGGGGGTGCTGCTGGCCCAGGCCATCGGGCGCTGGGGCAACTGGTTCAACCAGGAGCTCTACGGCGGACCCACGAACCTGCCCTGGGGGCTCAATGTCGAGCTGGAGCACCGGGTGCCGCAGGTCTCGCACATGAGCGAGTCCACCCTGTTCCACCCGACGTTCCTCTACGAGAGCGTCTGGAACCTGCTGGGTGTGGCCCTCCTGCTGGTCCTCTACCGGCGCTTCCAGGTCAAACAGGGGCTGCTCGCCTGGACCTACGTGGCCTACTACACCTTGGGCCGCTTCTGGATCGAGAGCCTGCGCATCGACGAGCTCGACAAGTCCACCCAGTTCATCAACATCTTCGGGCTGGACTGGCGTCTGAACATGTGGGCCTCCGTGCTCACCTTCCTCGTCGCCGTCGTGATGCTCTACGTGCTGTGGTCCAAGCGGCCTCGCACCGCAGAGCAGCTGGCTGAGGAGCAGGAGGTCTTCCGCGCGGGGCATGGTCCTCGCGCTGAGGGGACCGACGCGGGCGAGGCGGAGCTGGATGAAGCAGAGACTGCGCTGGACGAGGTCGAAGCCGACGAGTCTGAGCTGGACGAAGCCGAAGCCGACGAGTCTGACGAGTCTGACGAGCAGGATGCTGCCGAGCCGGCCGACGCGGAGGACGAGTCCTCCGTGATTCCGGATGCTGAGACACCTGTGGCGGAGGACGGGCCCGATCCTCGGGAGGACTCTCGCAGAGAGAGCTGAACCACTCGGAGGGCCGCCGGCAAGGTCCAGATCGTGAGATGCGATTTGCTTCCGGGGTGCCTGCACGCGGAAGATTGATCTGATCAGCCTGAGACTCAGGCAACACTGGTGTGCCCGTCGACTCGCACCCGTTGGCGACGGGCACCCGATGCTGGCGTCGGCCCATGCCGGAGCGCGCACCCCGCGCTCGGCCTGCGCGCCGCGACGCATGAGACGCATATCGAGGGCCCCCGACCGTCCACCACGCACGACGGCGGCGGTGCGGTCCGTCGGGTCGACCTGCGTCACTCCAGCTCATAAGGGGTCGATGATGTCCCCTCCCATGGAACGTCCGTATGCGGAGGAAGGAACACCGTCATGTCCACACAGGGATTGTCGGCTACGCACAGCTCGGCTCCCGCCGACGTCGCGCCGGGCGCCGACGACGGCGTCGTCAGCCCGTTCGTGCGGTTCTCCGCGTACCCGGAGAAGGCGGGGCTCTACAGCCCCGAGAACGAGCACGAGAACTGCGGGATGGCCGCCATCGCCACGCTGCGCGGTGAGCCCGGTCACGACATCGTCGACCACGCCCTGGTCGCTCTGCGCAACCTCGAGCACCGCGGTGCCGTCGGCAGTGACGTGGGCACCGGCGACGGTGCAGGCCTGCTCACTCAGGTGCCGGACGAATTCTTCCGGGCGGTGGTCGACTTTGAGCTCCCCTCCGCGGGCGAGTACGCAGTCGGCACGGCCTTCCTGCCCCAGTCCGAGTCCGAGCGGGAGCAGATGTGCGCCTCGTTGGAAGATCTGGCGGCGGAGCAGGGGCTGACGGTCATCGGCTGGCGTGAGGTCCCCATCGACGATTCGATGATCGGGACCCTGGCCCGGGAATCGATGCCGCACTTCCGGCAGCTGTTCGTCGCGCTGGCCGAGGAGGACTCTGAGGAGTTCCGCTTCTCCGCCTCCGGCACCCTGGACCAGCGCGCCTGGCGGCTGCGCAAGCGCGGCCAGAACCGGCTGGGCGTCTACTTCCCGTCGCTGTCGTCGAAGACGATCACCTACAAGGGCATGCTCACCACGGCGCAGCTCGAGCCCTTCTTCCCGGACCTCTCCGACGAGCGCTTCAAGACCACCTTGGGCATCGTCCACTCGCGGTTCTCCACCAACACCTTCCCCTCGTGGCCCCTCGCGCAGCCGCTGCGCAACATCGCCCACAACGGGGAGATCAACACCGTCAAGGGCAACCGGAATTGGATGCGTGCCCGCCAGTCCATGATGGCCGGAGAGCTGCTCGGCGAGGACCCTGAGTACCTCTTCCCGATCTGCACGCCGGGGGCCTCCGACTCCACGTCCTTCGACGAGGCCGCTGAGCTGCTGATGCTCTCGGGCCGTCCGCTGGCCCAGGCCATGCGCATGATGGTTCCTGAGGCGTGGGAGAACCACGAGTCCATGGACCCGGACCTGCGGGCCTTCTACCGGTACCACTCCATGCTGATGGAGGCCTGGGACGGTCCGGCGGCCATCGCCTTCACCGACGGTCAGCAGGTCGGCGCGGTCCTGGACCGCAACGGACTGCGCCCGGCGCGCTACTGGGTGACCGACGACGGGCTCGTGGTGATGTCTTCGGAGGTCGGCGTCGTCGACCTCGATCCTTCCACGATCGTGCGCAAGGGGCGTGTGGCTCCCGGCATGATGTTCCTCCTCGACACGGTCGAGGGGCGCATCATCGAGGACGAGGAGATCAAGTCCGGCTTCGCCTCCTCCCAGCCCTGGCAGGAATGGGTCGAGGAGAACCTCATCGAGCTGGAGGACCTCCCGGAACGGCTGCACGTGCGCCACCCCACCGAGTCGGTCCGCCTGCGTCAACAGACCTTCGGGTACACGCATGAGGAGCTGCGCATCCTGGTCGGTCCCATGGCCTCAACCGGCGCGGAGCCTATCGGTGCCATGGGTACGGACACGCCGATCGCCGTCCTCGCGGACCGACCTCGGCTGCTGTTCGACTACTTCGTGCAGAACTTCGCCCAGGTGACGAACCCGCCGCTGGACGCGATCCGCGAGGAGCTGGTGACCTCCTTGGGGCTGCACATCGGCCCCAACGGCAATGTGCTGACCACGGAGAAGGTCACGGCCAAGCAGGTCGCCCTGGACTTCCCCGTCATCGACAACGACCAGCTCGCCAAGATCGCGAACATCCGCAGCGACGAGGGTCAGAAGATCGCCATGAAGGTGCGCGGTCTCTACCGGGTGGGCAGCTCGGAGGAGGAGTTCCGGCAGCGCATCCGTGACCTGTGCGAGCAGGTCTCCGCGGCGGTCAACCGCGGAGTGGGCTACATCGTGGTCTCCGACCGCGACTCCAATGCCCAGTGGGCCCCGATCCCCTCGCTGCTGCTGCTCTCGGCGATCCACCATCACCTGCTCAAGTCGGCCAACCGGACCCGTGCCTCGCTCATCGTGGAGGCCGGCGACGTCCGCGAGGTCCACCATGTGGCCTGCCTGATCGGCTACGGTGCGGCCGCGGTCAACCCGTATCTCGCCATGGAGTCCGCCGAGGACATGGTCCGGCGCGGGGAGATCACCGGGGTCACCGAGTCCCAGGCGGTGCACAACCTGCTCACCGCCCTCGGCAAGGGCGTGCTGAAGATCATGTCCAAGATGGGCATCTCCACGGTCGCCTCCTACTGCGGGGCGCAGACCTTCGAAGCGATCGGTCTGGCGCAGAACGTCGTGGACCAGTACTTCTCCGGCACCCACTCGCCGATGGGCGGGGTCGGTCTGGACGTCATCTCTGCGGAGGCCCTGGCCCGTCACGCCAAGGCCTACCCGCAGGACGGCAACGACCTCGGGCGCGGTGACGAGCTGGAGATCGGGGGAGAGTACCAGTGGCGGCGCGAAGGTCCGCCGCACCTGTTCAACCCCGAGACGGTCTTCAAGCTGCAGCATTCCACGAAGTCGCGTCGCTATGACATCTTCAAGCAGTACACCAAGGCGGTGGACGACCAGTCCCAGGCGCTGATGACCCTGCGCGGTCTCATCCGCTTCACCAGCGGCCGCGCCCCGATCCCGGTCTCCGAGGTCGAGCCGGTCAGTGAGATCGTCAAGCGGTTCAACACCGGGGCGATGAGCTACGGCTCCATCTCCCAGGAGGCTCACGAGACGCTGGCGATCGCCATGAACCGTCTCAAAGCACGGTCCAACACCGGTGAGGGCGGCGAGCACCCGGCCCGCCTGGTGGATCCGGAGCGGCGCAGCGCGATCAAGCAGATCGCCTCCGGCCGGTTCGGCGTCACCAGCCAGTACCTGACCCACGCTGATGACCTGCAGATCAAGATGGCCCAGGGCGCGAAGCCCGGCGAGGGCGGCCAGCTCATGGGGAAGAAGGTCTACCCGTGGGTCGCCGAGACCCGGCACTCCACCCCGGGGGTCTCGCTGGTCTCGCCGCCGCCGCACCATGACATCTACTCGATCGAGGACCTCGCCCAGCTGATCTACGACCTCAAGCGCTCGAACACGGGTGCGCGGGTCCATGTGAAGCTCGTGGCGCTCAACGGTGTGGGCACTGTGGCAGCCGGCGTGACCAAGGCCAAGGCCGACGTCGTGCTGATCTCCGGTCACGACGGCGGCACCGGTGCCTCTCCGCTGAACTCGCTCAAGCACGCCGGGGCGCCCTGGGAGCTCGGCCTGGCCGAGGCTCAGCAGACGCTGATGCTCAACGGTCTGCGCGAGCGCGTCACCGTGCAGGTGGACGGACAGCTCAAGACCGGGCGCGACGTCGTGATCGCCGCGCTGCTGGGTGCCGAGGAGTATGGCTTCGCGACCGCCCCGCTGGTGGTCTCCGGCTGCATCATGATGCGCGTCTGCCATCTGGACACCTGTCCCGTCGGCGTGGCCACGCAGAACCCGGTGCTGCGTGAGCGGTACACGGGTCAGGCGGACCACGTGGTGAACTTCTTCGAATTCGTGGCCCAGGAGGTGCGGGAGTATCTGGCCGAGCTGGGCTTCCGGAGCCTGGACGAGGCGATCGGGCACATCGACGCCCTCGATCTCGACGACGCCAAGCGCCACTGGAAGACCGAGGGCCTGAACCTCGACGCAGTGCTGGGCGGCTACGACCCCGAGGACCCGACCGTCGAGGCCATGCTGCGCCGCACCGGCGGGCAGGACCACGAGCTGGAGAAGCACTTCGACGTCGCGCTGATCGAGCAGGCCCAGCCGGCGATCCGCCACGGACAGCACGTGCGCCTGGAGCGCAAGGTCATCAACACCGATCGGTCGGTGGGCACCATGCTGGGGCACGAGGTCACCAAGGCGCTGGGGCTGAAGACCCTCGACCAGGACACCGTCGAGGTGGACCTGGTGGGGGAGGCCGGCCAGTCGCTGGGAGCGTTCCTGCCCCACGGCATCACGCTGCGGCTCTCGGGGGATGCCAACGACTACGTCGGCAAGGGCCTGTCCGGCGGACGCGTCGTCGTCCATCCGGACCCCACGGCACCGCTGCAGGCGGAGTCCAACGTCATCGCCGGCAACGTGATCGGCTACGGCGCGACCTCCGGCGAGCTGTTCCTCCGCGGGCAGGTCGGAGAACGTTTCCTGGTGCGCAACTCGGGGGCCACAGCCGTCGTCGAGGGCATCGGGGACCATGGCTGCGAGTACATGACCGGGGGCCAGGCGCTGATCCTGGGCCCGACCGGACGCAACTTCGGCGCTGGGATGTCCGGAGGCACGGCCTTCGTGCTGGACTTCGACGAGGACCGGATGAACACCCAGGCTCGCTCCGCCGGGGACCTGCTGCTCCTGCCGCCGGACGAGGAGGACCAGCAGATCATCCTCGACCTGCTCCGCCGACACCTGGAGGAGACCGGGTCGACCGTCGCCGAACGGCTCCTGGCCGACCCGGCGGGCGCCTTCGGCCGTATCACGAAGGTGCTGCCCCGCAACTACGACGCCGTGCTTCGTGCCCGTTCCACCGCCCTGGACGAGGGGCTGGATCCGAACGGGGACGAGACCTGGCAGAAGATCCTGGAGGTGACCCGTGGCTGACCCGCGCGGATTCCTGAAGCACCGTGAGCGGCAGGACCGGCCCTCACGCCCCGTGCCCGTGCGCATCATGGACTTCAAGGAGGTCTACGAGCGTCAGCAGAAGGGTGCGGTGCAGACGCAGGCGAGCCGCTGCATGGACTGCGGCATCCCGTTCTGCCACACCGGTTGCCCGTTGGGGAACCTGATCCCGGAGTGGAACGACCTCATCTGGCGGGACCAGATGGAGGAGGCCTCCTCGCGGCTGCACATGACGAACAACTTCCCGGAGTTCACCGGTCGCATCTGCCCGGCTCCGTGTGAGACGTCCTGTGTGCTGGGGATCAACCAGCCCGCGGTGACCATCAAACAGTCCGAGGTCTCCATCGCCGATGAGGCGATCGCCAACGGCTGGGTGGAGCCGGTGCTGCCGCAGCGGCTGACCGGCAAGACCGTGGCCGTGGTGGGCTCGGGACCGGCCGGTCTGGCGGCGGCCCAGCAGCTGACCCGAGCCGGTCACACCGTCGCCGTCTATGAGCGGGACGACCGTCTCGGTGGCCTGCTGCGCTATGGCATTCCGGACTTCAAGATGGAGAAGCACCACATCGACTTCCGCATCGACCAGATGGAGGCCGAGGGGACCCGCTTCTACACGTCCACCGCGATCGGTGAGGACATCACCTGGGACTCGCTGCGCGAGAGCTATGACGCCGTGGTGGTGGCCACCGGCGCCATGGTGCCTCGCGATCTGCCCATCCCGGGCCGTGGTCTGGACGGGGTGCACTTCGCGATGGAGTATCTGGTCCAGTCCAACAAGGCCCTTGCCGGAGACGACGTCCCCGAGCAGATCCACGCCGAGGGCAAGCACGTGATCGTGCTCGGCGGCGGCGACACCGGCGCCGACTGCATCGGCACCGCGCATCGCCACGGTGCGGCCTCGGTGACCACGCTGGCGATCGGTACGCAGCCGCCCGAGTCGAGGGCCGCCCACGAGCCGTGGCCCATGGACCCGAAGGTCTTCGAGGTCACCTCGGCCGACGAGGAGGGCGGGGAGCGTCGCTACTTGGCCTCCACCGTGGAGTTCCTCGGGGACGAGAACGGCCACGTGCGTGCGCTGCGCGTCGCAGAGACCCAGTACAACGACGACGGCTCGCGTACGCCGATGCCTGGTACCGAGCGCGAGATCCCCGCGGATCTGGTGCTGCTGGCCCTAGGCTTCACCGGGGCGGAGCAGGAGACGCTGTCCGGTCAGGGATCGGTGGAGTTCGACCGGCGCGGGAATGTCCAGCGTTCGGAGGACTACATGACCTCGGCCGAGGGCGTCTTCGCGGTCGGCGACGCCGGCCGCGGGGCCTCTCTGGTGGTCTGGGCCATCGCGGAGGGCCGGGCGGCCGCCAAGGAGGTGGACGAGTACCTCGAAGGGTCCTCCCGCCTCCCGGCGCCGGTGAAGCCGTCGGATCGGGCGATCTCGCTGAGCGGGTGAGCCCCGAGCCTGAGTGAGATAGGCTCTGTCATGTCGGCGCCCGGAATTCGGTGCGCCCTCCAGCTGGCCCAACGTCGTGCCAGGGGATCAGAAGATCGAACCGTCCTATACGACAAGGGTGAGGCATGAGACACGCGAAGATCGTCGCCACCTTCGGCCCGGCGACCGCCGGCTATGAGAAGACGCGCCAGCTCATCGAGGCAGGTGTCGACGTCGCACGGGTGAACATGAGCCACGGCGACTACACCGTCCATGAGGAGACGTACCGGACCGTCCGCGAGGTGTCCAAAGACCTGCGCCAGGCGGTGGCCATCTTCGCCGACCTCCAGGGCCCCAAGATCCGGCTGGGGCGTTTCATCGAGGGCGAGCACGAGCTTGCCGAGGGCGACCGCTTCACGATCACGGTCGACGACGTCGAGGGGACCAAGGAGCGCTGCTCCACCACGTTCAAGGGTCTGCCTGGTGACGTCAACGTCGGCGACACCCTGCTCATCGACGACGGCAAGGTCTCCCTGCGGGCGGTCGAGGTGACCGAAACCGATGTGGTGACCGAGGTCGTCGTGCCGGGCAAGGTGTCCAACAACAAGGGCATCAACCTTCCCGGTGTGGCCGTCTCCGTACCCGCCCTGAGCGAGAAGGACGAGGAAGATCTGCGGTGGGCCCTTCGCATGGGCTTCGACATGATCGCGCTGTCCTTCGTCCGGGATGCCGCCGACATCGAGTCGGTGCACCGGATCATGGACGAGGAGGGCCGGCGCGTGCCGGTCATCGCCAAGGTGGAGAAGCCGCAGGCGGTCGACGCCCTTCAGGACGTCGTCGACGCATTCGACGCGATCATGGTGGCCCGCGGGGACCTCGGCGTGGAGCTTCCGCTGGAGGAGGTCCCGGTGGTGCAGAAGCGCGCCATCGAACTGGCTCGGCGCTGGGCCAAGCCGGTCATCGTGGCCACCCAGGTCCTGGAGTCCATGATCGACAACCCCCGCCCCACCCGGGCGGAGGCCTCCGACTGCGCCAACGCGGTGCTCGACGGCGCCGACGCGGTCATGCTCTCCGGTGAGACTTCCGTGGGCAAGTACCCGGTCAAGACGGTGGAGACCATGGCCGCGATCATCGAGGCGACCGAGAGCAAGGGCCTGGGACGCATCCCCCCGCTGGGCTCGACTCCGCGGACCCGCGGCGGGGCAGTGACCCGCGCGGCGGCCGAGATGGCCGAGCAGCTGGGAGTGAAGTACCTCGCCACGTTCACGCGGTCCGGCGACTCTGCTCGCCGGCTCTCACGTCTGCGCCGGGAGCAGCCGATCTTCGCCTTCACGCATGTGGAGCACACGCACAACATCATGTGCCTCAGCTGGGGCGTGCAGCCCCGGTGGGTGGAGTTCGCGTCCCACACGGACAAGATGACCGCCCAGGTGGACAAGCTCCTGTTGGAAGAGGGCATCGCCCAGCCGGACGAGCTGGTCATCATCGCGGCCGGTTCGCCCCCCGGGCAGGCCGGGACCACCAACATGGTCAAGGTGCACCGCATCGGCGACATCCCGGAGGCCGCGGACATCGATTCCTTGCGCCGCGGCGACGCGCCGCCGAACCGCGAGCCGGTCGGCCCGTGGCCGGCCCGGAGCGCAGACAGCGCGCTCTGAGCGGAGCACGGCGGGGCTGATCCCGCTGGTGGACCGTAGACACGACGGAGCCCCGTGACGCCTGGACGTCACGGGGCTCCGGCGTGTCTACGACGTCCGGTCCCAGGCCCACCTGCGCCCCGGTTCCTACGGCCCGGGCGGTTCGGGACATGGAACCGCACCCGGGTCACCCCGGGTACTGCGGAGCCAGGACGAGGAACGCCGTTCCCGCCGCGCCTCCGAGCAGGCTGCCTGTGACGACCTCCAGGGCGCTGTGCCGCCTGAGCGTCAGGCGGGACCAGCAGACCAGCAGCCAGCCAGTTGCGCCCAGGACCCACCAGACGGTCCCGGACAGTCCCGCGGGAATGACGAGGCCGGTCAGGGCGCCGAGCACGGCGTGGACGCTGATCTTCAGCCTGGTGTTCACGATCATGACGATCAGCAGGGTGAGGATTCCGATCGCTGCGGCGAGTCGCACGTCGGCGGTGGTCGGCAGGATCACCAGCAGGGCCATGCCGAGGAGCATGGAGCCCAGCGCCAGGGCGTAGACCAGGTGCCGCTGCTCCCGGTGTCGCACGTGCAGATCCGTGGCGGCGCCCCGACGCACCAGCACCAGAGTGATCGTCCACGGCAGGGCGGCCAGGAACGTCACCGCGATCGTGGAGGACCACCACCAGGCGGGGTCAGTGGCCACCGCCACCCGGACCAACAGTACGGCGATCAGGGGAGAGGGACTCAGGACTTCGGTCACGATCCGGGCGAGACGGAGGAGGGCGCGGCGCGGCATGGTCCCCGATTCTATGCCGGACGGCCATCGCCTCGTGCTGACGCCATGGGGCGCCGTCAGCGCAGCGTGTCCTCAGGCGGCGGCAGCGCCGTCGCCCAGGAGATCCACCCGTCGCGGGCCAGATGACGCTCGGCATCACGGAGGCCTTCGGCGCGGGCGGTGGCCACGGTATCGGTCAGCCACGCGTCGAAGGCGTCGGCGTAGGCCCGGCGGGCGGCGTCGATGTCCTGGCCCGGGCGAGGGCGGTGGTGCTGGAGGCAGCCCTCGGCGAACAGGGCACGGACCTCCTCGGTCGGCATGGGTCGTGTCGGTCCCATGAGTCTCCCCTCATCCTCCGCCTCGGGCCAGCGGACTCTGAGACTACGGCGGACCACTGACAACGGTCTGCGCCGCCGCAGGCACGGCGCCCTGCGGGGGAGGACGGGCTGTGGGAACTTGAGCGGTGCGGCGGCGACTCGCTAGCGTCGGCGCAGGGGACGCCGACGGAGTCCGAGACCCTCAGGAGGTTCCACCCATGTCACGGATCACGGAGATCATCGAGAGCCACCCGAACACCCCCGATGGGCTGCACGTGCAGACCCTCTCCGAGTGCATCGTCGCCTGCCTCGAATGTGCGCAGGCCTGCACCGCCTGCGCCGACGCCTGCCTCGGGGAGGAGGACGTGGCTCACCTGGCCCAGTGCATCCGCACCGACCTGGACTGCGCCGACGTCTGTACGGCGACCGCCTCGATCCTGAGCAGGAGCACCGGGGGAGGCCTCGCGACGGTCCGCGCTGTGCTCCGGGCCTGCCAGGCGGCCTGCGCCCAGTGTGCGGCGGACTGCGAGGCGCATGCTCAGATGCACGAGCACTGCCGCCTCTGCGCGGAGGCGTGCCGGCGCTGTGAGCAGGCGTGCGCTGATCTTCTGGCCGTCATCGGGTGAGCCCACCGAGGGGGCACCTGGGGCGACAGACGGTGCTCGCGCGGATGCTTCCTGTGTCGCCGAGGTGCGTCCAGCCGACGGTCAGTGGGGCACCGGGCTTCGGTCAGGACAGGGCCTTAGGCCGGTTCTGCCTCATCAAGGTGCGAGTGATTCGGGCCCCCGAGGTCTGGTCGATGCAGCGTCCCCCTCACGCTGGCCAGACCCGGGGGCCTTCTCGCGTCCGAAGCCCACTCGGTCGGCAGGGGCGGCGCGCCGCCCCGTCGCCGGCGACTGCCGGCTCCGACACCGACGGTTCGGCCAGGGGACCCTTCTGGCCGCCAAGGGTGCTCCGACGGGATGGTCACGGTTCGGCATCCGCGAACACCGCACCTGTTCGCCGAGCATGGACACGCGTACATTCGAAGTATGTGGACACTCATCGTGGTATTGCTCATCGCCTGGGCGGTGCTCGCCATCGTGGGGTTCGTCTTTGAGGGCCTCATGTGGCTGGCAGCCGTCGGCATCGTACTCTTTGTCGGCACGTTGGTCGTCGGCTTCATCCGCCAGAGGGCTGGACGGGCGAACCCCGCCGTCTGAGTCGGCGCCGCGCGCGTCATGCGTCGACGCACACCGCCTCGGCTCCATGGCGCTCTGTCACAGCTGCGGCACCGGGCCGCGGACTCTCCCGCGGGGTCACCGCCCGAGCCGCCTTCGTGACCTGCTTGACGGAGGGCCTGCCCTTCTCATAGCAGGCGTGGGGCGGACAGATGCCACGGCAGGTACGTCATGTGCCTGCCATGACGTCTCGTTGGCATCTCGCCAACAAATCCGGCTCTTTCGCCACCAATCGGCGTGTGATCCGCGTCATTTCGGTGCCCGAAGCGGGACTCGAACCCGCACACCAGAGGTACCGCATTTTGAGTGCGGCGCGTCTACCAATTCCGCCATTCGGGCTGGTGCCAGCACCGTCGCCGGGCCTGCAAGGACAACGCAGGCGCCTTCGAGGTGCCCCCACAGCATACCGGGCGATACCCTGAGGGGGACAACTGACCCGTCCACCTGTCGTCCGGCGTCGAGCCGGCGGCGACGACCTCATCCAAGGAGAACGGTGACTGAAGAGCAGCAGGCAGCCCAAGGCGCCGACGCCTCGGCAGAGAACGAGGGCCGCCGAGTCCTCGTGGCCGAAGACGAGACCCTCATCCGTCTGGACATCGTGGAGATCCTCACCGGTGCCGGCTATCAGGTGGTCGGAGAGGCCGACAACGGTGAGCAGGCCGTGGAGCTGGCCCGCGAGCATGTGCCCGACCTCGTCGTCATGGATGTGAAGATGCCGAAGATGGACGGCATCACGGCGGCCAAGACGATCGCGGAGGAGCGCCTCGCGCCGGTGGTCATGCTGACGGCCTTCTCCCAGCGGGACCTGGTGGAGTCGGCACGAGAGGCCGGGGCGATGGCGTACGTGGTGAAGCCGTTCACGGAGAACGACCTCATCCCCGCCATCGAGGTCGCGGCGGCTCGGTTCGATGAGATCCGGGCGCTGGAGGAGGAGGTCACCGATCTCGCCGACAAGTTTGAGACGCGCAAGCTGGTGGACCGGGCGAAGTCCCTGCTGACCACCAAGATGGGGCTGAGCGAGCCCGAGGCCTTCCGGTGGATCCAGAAGACCTCGATGGACCGTCGGCTCTCCATGCGGGAGGTCGCGGAGACCGTGGTCGACCAGATGGGCTGAGCTGGGCGGGGAGGGCACCTGGGCGCCATTCCCGCCGACGACGGGGAGCCTCCCGAGCAGTCACGACGGAACCGGTGGAAGCCCCCGTGTCGGAGTGCCTACGAGTGGTTCGGGGAGCGTCTGGAGTGGTAGGTCGAGCAGGACTTCAGGGGCGGCGGCCACGGCCGGGGTGCCGAGGCCAGATTCCTCCGTCCGGGCGGATGAGGGGACCCTCACTCGTCTGCGGGGCCGGCTCATCTGATCCGGCGTGACGGGACCTCCTGGACGACCCGCTGAGCTGGGCGGCACCTCACGGATCAGCGGTGCCGTCCAGGTCGAAGTACGCCGGATGGTGTCGGCCGCAGCCGGGATTGAACCGAGCGGCGCAGGCGGTGCACCGGTCTGTGTCCAGATATTCGGCGATGCTGAATCGGTGTCGACAGACCCCGCACAGCAGCGCCTGGGCCTCTCGTCGGGCCGCGGGCCAGGGCAGCACCGGGTGGTCCTCCGCCTCGGCGTGGCAGTGCAGGCACGGGTACCAGCGTCCACAGCAGTGGAAACGGATCGCGACGACGTCGAGCGGCGACGCATAGTGCGCGCAGCGTGTCTCGTCGTCCACCACGGAACCGCCGACCTGGCCCTGCGGGAGCTCCCTGCGGACGGACTCCAGCTCGGCACCTGCCTCCTGGAGCATGGCCGTCACTGTGCGCACCGCCAGGCGGGCGTGGCGATCGCGTCGGCTCAGCGCCACGATGGTCCGCTGGGCCCGGACGCCGCCGAGCGGACGCAGCACGAGGCCCTCCCGGGGTCTGGTGGTGAAGCCGGGCAGGACGGCGGCGCCCATCCCGGAGACCACCAGGGACTCCACCAGTCGGTTGTCCCGCAGTCGGACCCGGCGGGGGAGCGCGGCTCCGAGCTGGTTCTCCATCGCCACCAGCACCATGTCGAACGGATACCCGTGGGGCACACCGATCCAGTCCAGGCCGGCGGCCTCCTGCGGGCCGATCATCTCGGCCGCCGCCGCGGGATGATCGGCGGGAAGGGCCACCCGGAGGGGTTCACGCGCCAGGACAGTGCAGGTGAGGCCTTCCGCCCCGAGGGGCACGTCACCACTGAGGCTGTGGGCGATGACGACGTCGGCGTCGTGCGCCCGAGCCGCGTAGTCACCTTCCGCGAGGTCGAAGTCGTCGAGGTCCAGGGTGATGCGGGTCTGATCGATGCGGGCCAGAAGGCCAGACATGAGAGCTTCGCCGGCGCTCGGCAGCGTGCCGAGGGAGACCACGCCGGCCGGCTGGCCGCGGCGCGCGTCGAGCGTGGACTGCAGCTGCGCCATGCGCTCGGCGATCTCCTCCGCCCCGGCGGCCAGCAGCTCTCCCTCCGGGGTGAGCCGCACGGTCCGGGAGCTGGGCTCCACGAGCGGCACCCCCAGGTCACGCTCGGCGGCGCGCAGTTGCTGGGACACCGCCGACGGCGAGCGATGAGTGGCCTCGGCGACGGCCGCCAGCGTGCCGCGGGCGGCGATTTCGCGCAGCAGCTCCAGATGTCTGTGCTCCATGCCGTCATCATCGCATCGATTCTTCAGTTCTGCTTCACCTGACCTGAAGAACTCTTCGCTGGTGCTGATGAGTCGTCGACGGAAGACTGGGGCCATGCCGATCCGTCACGTGGCCCTCGCCCTCGCTGTCGCCGTCCTGTGGGGGCTGAACTTCCTGGCCATCCATCTGAGCCTGGAGCAGTTCCCGCCGCTCTTCCTCGTCGCTCTGCGCTTCGCCCTGCTGGCGATCCCGACGCTGGTGCTCGTGCCGCGGCCCGATGTGCCGCTGCGCTGGCTGATCGGCTATGGCCTCGGGTTCGGGACCCTGCAGTTCTTCGGGCTGTATCTGGGCATGGCGGCTGGGTTCCCCGCCGGCCTGGCGTCCCTGGTGCTGCAGTCCTCGGCTCCGTTCACCGTGCTGCTGGGGGCCCTGCTGCTGCGTGAGCGGCTCAGCGGCCGTCGCATGACCGGGGTGGCGGTGGCCGTGGCCGGTCTCGGGGTCGTCGGACTGGCACGGGGCGGGTTGGACGGTTGGGTCCCGTTCCTGCTGGTCGTCCTGGGCGGGTTCGGTTGGGCACTGGGGAATCTCGCCTCGCGGCAGGCCAAAGCCGAGCGGCCCATGCATCTGGTGCTCTGGATGGCGGTGGTGCCGCCGCTGCCCATGCTGGCGCTCTCCCTCGCCGTCGAGGGACCTGCGCAGATCGGCGACGCGCTGGCGGGCGCGTTCACCGCAGAGGCGCTGCCGGCGTGGCTGGGACTGCTCTACACGATCGTCGCCGGCACGGTCGTCGGCTCAGGCGTCTGGGTGTGGCTGATGGCTCGGCATCCCGCCAGCACGGTGGCACCCTTCTCGATGCTCGTGCCGGTGGTGGGGTTCGTCGCCGCCTGGGCATGGCTCGGAGAGGTCCCGCTGCGGGGCGAGCTCGTCGGCGGCGTGCTCGTGGTCCTGGGGGTGCTGTGGGCCAACGGGCGATCGCTGCGCCGACGCGACGAGGTGTGGGCGACGCCGTCTGCCGCCTCGACGCCTTCCGGCCGACGGCCCGCACCGTCGGGGCCGGTGCTGGACGATGCCGCCGAGCCTGTCTCACATACCAGAACGACGGCGAGGCTCATCCCGGCGCGTCCCCGGGCGGGTATACGATCTGGCTATGGCACAGAGCACCAGTGAGGACACTCCGTTCACCCCGCCGCAGCCGGTCACCGGGCCCTCCAGCGCGGAGAAGCCCCGCAGCTGGCAGGTCACCGACGGCTATACCCGCGCTCCCGCCCGCGGCATGCTCCGCGCCGTCGGCATGGGGGATGAGGACTTCGGCAAGGCCCAGATCGGCATTGCCAGCTCCTGGAACGAGATCACGCCCTGCAACCTGTCGCTGGACCGCCTGGCCCGCGCGTCCAAGGAGGGCGTGCACGCCGGAGGCGGCTACCCGCTGGAGTTCGGCACCATCTCCGTCTCGGACGGGATCTCGATGGGCCACGAGGGCATGCACTACTCGCTGGTCTCTCGCGAAGTCATCGCGGACTCCGTGGAGACCGTCATGCAGGCTGAGCGCCTCGACGGATCCATCCTGCTGGCCGGCTGCGACAAGTCCCTCCCTGGCATGCTCATGGCCGCCGCCCGGCTCGACCTGTCCTCGGTCTTCCTCTACGCCGGCTCGATCATGCCGGGTGTGGCACGGTTCTCCGACGGCACGGAGAAGGAGGTCACTCTGATCGACGCCTTCGAAGGCGTCGGAGCCTGCGCGCGCGGCACCATCAGCGAAGATGATCTCGACGTCATCGAGCGGGCCATCTGCCCGGGCGAGGGCGCCTGCGGCGGCATGTACACCGCCAATACGATGGCCGCGATCGGCGAAGCCCTGGGCATGTCTCTGCCGGGCTCGGCCGCGCCGCCGTCTGCGGACCGGCGCCGGGACAGCTACGCCCACCGCTCGGGCGAAGCCGTGGTGAACCTGCTGCGTCAGGGCATCACCACTCGAGACATCCTCACCAAGCCCGCCTTCGAGAACGCCATCGCCGTGACCATGGCCTTCGGAGGATCCACCAACGCGGTGCTGCACCTGCTGGCCATCGCCCGCGAAGCCGGCGTGGACCTGACCCTGGAGGACTTCAACCGCATCGGGGACAAGGTGCCGCATCTCGGCGACCTCAAGCCGTTCGGCCAGTATGTGATGGCGGACGTGGACCGGGTCGGGGGAGTGCCGGTCGTCATGCGGGCGCTGTTGGACGCCGGACTGCTCAACGGTGACTGCCTGACGGTCACCGGCAGAACTGTGGCGGAGAACCTGGAGGCCATCAACCCGCCGGACATCGACGGCAAGATCATCCGCTCGCTGGACAACCCGATGCACCACAACGGCGGCATCGCAGTGCTGCACGGCTCGTTGGCTCCGGAGGGGGCGGTGGTGAAGTCGGCCGGATTCGACGCCGAGGTCTTCGAAGGGACCGCCCGCGTCTTCGAACGCGAGCAGGCCGCCCTGAAGGCGTTGGAGGAGGGGCACATCCAGTCCGGCGACGTCGTCGTCATCCGCTACGAGGGCCCCAAGGGCGGGCCCGGTATGCGAGAGATGCTGGCGATCACCGGAGCCATCAAGGGCGCAGGACTCGGCAAGGATGTCCTGCTGATCACCGACGGGCGCTTCTCCGGCGGCACCACGGGACTGTGCATCGGCCACATCGCCCCGGAGGCCGTCGACGGCGGCCCCATCGCCTACATCGCGGACGGCGACCCCATCCGAGTGGACATCGCCGGGCGCTCCATCGACCTCGTGGTCGAAGAGGACGAGCTCGAGCGCCGCCGACAGGACTGGACCCCGCTGGAGCCTTACGTGACCACCGGCGTGCTCGGCAAGTACGCCAAGCTGGTCCGCTCGGCCGCCGAGGGAGCCTTCTGCGGCTGACGGTCCACACAGTGAGACGGGGTCATGGTCTGTTGACACCCGCCACACGCCGGGGAAGCATGGGGGCCATGCGTCACCTGCTACGAGTAGCCGTACTCGCCGCCGGGGGAGTCGTGGAGTGATCCACCTCCTCAGGGCGGCCCGAACCCTGCTCGACGAGGGCGGGTCGACGGCCGCATCCTGAGATGACGCGCACGCTCACCCCGGTAGAGAGCCCCAGCAGGGTCGCTTCTCTGTCGGGGTTCCTTCTTTCCGGGTTCCCGCATCACCCGCCCATGGGACAGGACAACAGGAAGTCAACGATGAGCAGAACACCTGCGACGAGCCCCGCGGCGATGGCCGCGAAGAAGCCTCGCCCGAGTCATACGACCTCGGCCGACCGCCGTCTCTACGGCCCCGGCCGTCCGGTGGAGCCTGTGGAGGTCACCGGCTCCGAGTCGATCATCCGCAGCCTCGAGTCGCTCGGCGTGACCGATGTGTTCGGGATCCCGGGCGGTGCGATCCTGCCGACCTATGACCCGCTCATGGACTCCTCCACGGTGAACCACATCCTGGTCCGCCACGAACAGGGTGCCGGTCACGCGGCCCAGGGGTACGCCATGGTGACCGGAGAGGTCGGAGTCTGCTTCGCGACGTCCGGGCCCGGCGCCACCAACCTGGTCACACCGCTGGCGGACGCTCACATGGACTCGGTCCCGATGGTGGCCATCACCGGGCAGGTCAACGCCCAGGTGATCGGCACCGACGCCTTCCAGGAGGCCGACATCGTCGGCATCTCCACCCCGATCACCAAACACTCCTTCCTCGTCACCGATGCGGACACGATCCCTCAGGTCATGGCGGAGGCCTTCCACCTGGCCTCCTCGGGCCGACCCGGGCCCGTCCTGGTGGACATCACCAAGTCCGCGCAGACCGCGAAGACCACCTTCTCCTGGCCCCCGAAGATCGAGCTCAACGGCTACCGGCCGGTGACCCGCGGGCACGCCAAGCAGGTCCGTGAGGCCGCCAAGCTCATCCGTGAGGCCCGCCGGCCGGTGTTCTATCTGGGAGGCGGCGTCATCAAGGCCGACGCCTCCGAGGAGTTCCGGCAGCTGGCTGAATCCGTCGGTGCCCCGGTGGTCAACACCCTGATGGCCCGCGGGGCGTTCCCTGACTCTCACGAGCTCAACGTCGGGATGCCCGGGATGCACGGCACCGTGGCCGCCGTCGCGGCCCTGCAGCGCTCGGACCTGCTCATCACCCTCGGCGCCCGCTTCGACGACCGCGTCACCGGTCAGCTGGCCACCTTCGCCCCCGACGCGAAGGTCATCCACGCGGACGTCGACCCCGCGGAGATCTCCAAGAACCGCCTGGCGGACGTGCCGATCGTCGGCTCGCTGAAGGAGATCATCCCCGAGCTCGACGCCGCCGTCGCTGACCTCTTCGAGAAGGAAGGGGCCCCGGACCTGGACGGCTGGTGGCGCCAGCTGCGCCGTTTCCAGGAGACCTACCCGCTGGGCTGGACCGAGCCGGAGGACGGCGCGATCGCACCGCAGAAGGTCATCGAACGCATCGGCAAGGCCGCCGGTTCCGAAGCCGTCTATGTGGCCGGCGTCGGGCAGCACCAGATGTGGGCCTCCCAGTTCATCGACTACGAGCGTCCCCGGCAGTGGCTGAACTCCGGAGGGCTGGGCACCATGGGCTACTCGGTGCCGGCAGCCATGGGTGCCCAGGTCGGCAACCCGGACCGAGTCGTCTGGGCCATCGACGGCGACGGCTGCTTCCAGATGACCAACCAGGAGCTGGCCACCTGCGCGATCAACAACATCCCCATCAAGGTGGCCGTGATCAACAACTCCTCGCTCGGCATGGTGCGCCAGTGGCAGACGCTGTTCTATGAATCCCGCTACTCGAACACCGACCTGAACACCGCCTTGAACCCCTCTGGCGAGGAGGTCGTCCGGATCCCGGACTTCCTGAAGCTGGCCGAGGCCTACGGCTGTGTGGGTCTGCGCTGTGAGCGCGAGGAGGACATCGACGACGTCATCGCGCAGGCCATGGAGGTCACCGACCGTCCGGTGGTCGTCGACTTCGTGGTGAGCCGTGACTCGATGGTGTGGCCCATGGTGCCTGCCGGAGTCTCGAACAGCGACATCCAGGTCGCGCGCAACATGACGCCGGACTGGGACGAGGAGGAGTGACCATGACCAGCCCTCAGCCGAACCCCGGCACGCAGCGCCGCACCCTGTCCGTGCTCGTCGAGGACGTGCCCGGTGTTCTGACCCGCGTCTCGGGCCTCTTCGCTCGTCGCGCGTTCAACATCGACTCCCTGGCCGTCGGCCCTTCCGAGATCGCCGGGCTCTCCCGGATCACGGTCGTCGTCGACGCCGATGCGGAGCTTCTCGAGCAGATCACCAAGCAGCTCAACAAGCTCATCAACGTCATCAAGATCATCGAGCTGGCGCCGGAGAACTCGGTGCAGCGCGACCACCTGCTGATCAAGGTCAAGGCCGACTCGCCGACCCGACTCCAGGTGACCCAGGCGGTGGACCTCTTCCGCGCCAAGATCGTGGACGTCTCCGTGGACTCGCTCACCATCGAGGCCACCGGCGCCCCTGACAAGCTCAACGCCCTCCTGGAGGTGCTCGAGCCCTATGGGGTGCGCGAGATCGTGCGCTCCGGCACCCTGGCCATCAGCCGCGGGTCGAAGTCCATGACCGACCGGGCGCTCCGCTGAGCGACCGGCTCCCATACGACATCCGAACAACTCACCCATCATCCAAGGAGATCTCGACGTGACTGACCTCTACTACGACGACGACGCAGACCTGGCGGTCCTCAGCGACAAGAAGGTGGCCGTGATCGGCTACGGATCCCAGGGGCACGCCCACTCGCTCTCCCTGCGGGACTCCGGCGTGGACGTGCGGGTCGGTCTGAAGGACGGCTCGAAGTCCAAGGCCAAGGCCGAGGAGCAGGGGCTGACCGTCAAGCCGGTGGCCGAGGCCGCCGCCGAGGCTGACATCATCATGATCCTGGTCCCGGACCAGCACCAGGCCGACGTGTACGCCTCAGAGATCGCTCCGCATCTGTCCGCGGGCAACGTGCTGCTGTTCTCGCACGGTTTCAACATCCGCTATGGCTTCATTACGCCGCCGGAGGACGTCGACGTCGCGATGGTCGCCCCCAAGGGCCCGGGCCACGTGGTGCGCCGCGAGTACGAGGCCGGCCGCGGAGTGCCGGCGCTGATCGCCGTGGAGCAGAACCCCTCGGGTCGGGCCAAGGACATCGCGCTGGCCTACGCGAAGGGCATCGGCGGCACGCGTGCCGGCGTCATCGAGACCACCTTCACCGAGGAGACCGAGACCGACCTCTTCGGCGAGCAGGCAGTGCTCTGCGGCGGCGCCTCGCAGCTGGTGCAGTACGGCTTCGAGACCCTCACTGAGGCCGGCTACAAGCCTGAGATCGCCTACTTCGAGGTGCTCCACGAGCTCAAGCTGATCGTGGACCTCATGGTCGAGGGCGGCCTGACCAAGCAGCGCTGGTCCATCTCCGACACTGCCGAGTTCGGTGACTACGTCTCCGGCCCCCGGGTCATCTCCCCGGAGGTCAAGGAGAACATGAAGGCCGTGCTGGCCGACATCCAGGACGGGACCTTCGCGAAGCGCTTCATGGACGACCAGCGCAACGGCGCCTCCGAGTTCGCGGAGCTGCGTAGGAAGAACGAGTCGCACCCGATCGAGTCCACCGGGCGCGAGCTGCGCAAGCTGTTCTCCTGGATCACCCAGGAGGACGACTACACCGAGGGCACCGCGGCCCGCTGAGCGGCTAGAGTGTGTGGGGTCGGGTCGCCGTGCGACCCGGCCCCACATGTCTGACCGCAGAACCCCCGACCATCAGCACCGAGAAGAAGGACACTGTGAGCAGCAACCGCCCCGTCGTCGTACTTGCCGAGGAACTCTCTCCTGCCACCGTCGAGGCCCTCGGGCCCGACTTCGAGATCCGTCAGTCCGACGGCACCGATCGTCAGCGGCTCTTCGCCGACGTCGCCGACGCTGAGGCGATCATGGTGCGCTCCGCCACCACGGTGGATGCCGAGGTGTTCAGCCACGCCCCTCGGCTCAAGGTCGTCGCCCGCGCGGGCGTCGGTCTGGACAACGTGGACATCAAGGCCGCCACGGCCGCCGGCGTCATGGTGGTCAACGCCCCGACGTCGAACATCGTCTCCGCCGCGGAGCTGACCTGTGCCCACATCCTGGGGCTGGCCCGGCACATCGCCCCCGCCACCCAGGCGCTGAAGGGCGGGGAGTGGAAGCGTTCGAAGTACTCCGGCGTGGAGCTGCAGGACAAGGTCCTCGGCGTCATCGGGCTCGGCCGCATCGGCGGGCTGGTGGCCGAGCGGATGAAGGCCTTCGGCATGGAGCTCATCGCCTACGACCCCTACGTCACCTCGGCCCGGGCCCACCAGATCGGGGCCCAGCTGGTGAGCCTCGACGACCTGTTCGCCAAGGCGGACGTCATCACCATCCACATGCCCAAGACCCCTGAGACTCTGGGCATGCTCAACCGCGAAGCCTTCGAGAAGATGAAGGACACCGCCTTCGTCGTCAACGTGGCCCGCGGCGGTCTCGTCGACGAGGCGGACCTGGATGCCGCTCTGGCGGAAGGCCTCATCGGCGGCGCGGCCATCGACGTCTTCTCCTCCGAGCCGTCCACGGACCTGCCGTTCTTCGGTCGGGAGAACGTCGTCGTCACCCCTCACCTGGGAGCCTCGACGTCGGAGGCCCAGGAGAAGGCCGGGGTCTCCGTGGCGCGTTCGGTGCGTCTGGCCCTGGCGGGCGAACTGGTGCCCGACGCCGTGAACGTGGCCGGCGGCGCGATCGACGAGCTGGTCCGCCCGGGCATCCCGCTGGTCGAGAAGCTCGGCCGGGTCCTCAACGCGCTCGCCTCCGACGCCTTCACCGACATCGAGACGGAGGCCGCCGGGGAGCTGGCGGAGCACAACGTCGACGCCCTGCAGCTGGCCGCGCTGAAGGGGCTGTTCACTGACGTCGTCTCCGAGCAGGTCTCCTACGTCAACGCGCCCGTTCTCGCCGAGCAGCGCGGCATCGCCACCCGGCTGACGACCACGCCCGACGTCGAGGACTACCGCAACGCCCTCACCGTGCGCGGGGCCACTGCCTCCGGGGTCAACCTGGAGGTCCGCGGCACGCTGACGGGTCCCAAGCAGATCGAGAAGATCGTCGGCGTCAACGGCTACGACCTTGAGATCCCGTTGACCGACCACCTGGTGATCTTCGAGTACGCTGACCGCCCCGGAGTGGTCGGAGCACTCGGCCGCATCCTCGGCGAGGCGGAGGTCAACATCGCCGGAATGCAGGTCTCGCAGGACACCCGGGAGGAGCGGGCCCTGGCCGTGCTGGCCGTCGACGCGGCCCTGCCCGCCGGAGTCCTGGACACCATCGCCCAAGAGGTCGGGGCGGCCCTGGCCGCCGAGGTCGACCTCGAGGACCGCACCTGAGCCTGGACCGCGTCTGACCGGAGAGGAACTGAGGGACCACCTGAGATGTCTCAGCCTGCCTACTACCTGACCACGGCGATCACCTACCCCAACGGTGAGCCGCACATCGGCCATGCCTACGAGTACATCTCGGCGGACGTGATGGCCCGATTCAAACGGCTCGACGGCTACGACGTCCGCTTCCTGACAGGGACCGACGAGCACGGCCAGAAGGTCCAGCAGACCGCGGACCGTGAAGGGATCACCCCGTACGAGCTCGCCACGCGCAACGCTCAGGCCATCAAGAAGGTCGACGACGAGGTCCTCGGCATCTCCTATGACCGGTTCATCAGGACGACCGACGAGGACCACTACGCCGCCTCGCAGGCCATCTGGCGCCGCATGGTCGACGCCGGAGACATCTACCTGGACCGGTACGCCGGCTGGTACTCGGTGCGGGACGAGCGGTTCTTCGCCGAGGACGAGACCGAGGTCCGGGAGGACGGTGGACGCTACGCCGTCGAGACCGGCACTCCGGTGACCTGGACGGAGGAGGAGAGCTACTTCTTCCGGCTCTCCGCGTACCAGGAGAGGCTGCTGGAGCTCTATCGCTCCCACCCCGAGTTCGCCGCTCCGGCGAGCCGCTTCAACGAGGTCATCCGGTTCGTGGAGGGCGGTCTGGAGGACCTGTCGATCTCACGGACCACCTTCGATTGGGGCGTGCCGGTGCCGAAGGACCTCACCGCGGGGGACACGGAGCTGGACCACGTGATGTACGTGTGGGTGGACGCGCTGACCAACTACCTGACCGGTGCGGGCTTCCCGGACACCGACTCCGAGCAGTTCCGTCGTCGCTGGCCCGCCGACCTGCACATCATCGGCAAGGACATCTCCCGGTTCCACTGCATCTTCTGGCCGGCGTTCCTGATGAGTGCGGGGCTGGAGCTGCCACGTCGGGTGATGATCCACGGATTCCTGCACAACGCGGGCGAGAAGATGTCCAAGTCGGTGGGCAACGTGGTCGCGCCCGCCGACTGGACGGAGACCTATGGGCTCGACGCGGTGCGCTTCTTCCTGCTGCGCGAGTTCCCGTACGGGCAGGACGGCTCCTACACGCATGAGGCCGTCGTCGGGCGCAAGAACTCCGACCTGGCGAACAACCTGGGCAACCTGGCGCAGCGCTCCCTGTCGATGATCGTCAAGAACTGCGACGGCGCACTGCCGAGCCCGGGAGAGCTGACCGCCGAGGACCAGGCGATCCTCGACCAGGCCGCGAGCCTGCTGGAGATCAGCCGGACCGCTTATGAGAAGCAGGACTTCCACAGGGCGTTGGAGCGGACCTGGTACGTGCTGGGGGAGGCCAACGCCTACTTCGCCGAGCAGGCGCCGTGGCAGCTGAAGAAGACCGATGTGGCGCGCATGGGCACCGTCCTGTGGGTGACAGCGGAGGTCCTCCGCCGAGTGGCCCTGCTGATCCAGCCCGTCATGCCGGAATCCGCCACCCGACTCCTCGACGCTCTGGGCGTGGACGCCGGAGGGGACGCCGGGGCCACCAACGCCTCCAACACCGGCCCCCGCAGCTTCTCGGCCTTCGGCGAGGAGCTGATCGGCGGATCACCGATCGACAGGCCCCAGCCGATCTTCCCCCGCCACGAGGAGCCCGCCGCCGTCTGACCCGTCCCCGCGGTCCGGGAGCGGCTCGCCCGGGCCGCGGTCTCAGATGCTGAGAGTCCCGACCTCCGCTCTCGCCGAGGCCCGCGGCGAGCACCTAGCCTGAGTGGCATGGCTGACATCGTTGCAGAGACTGCCGCCGGCGCGTCCGTGGACCCGTCCGGCACCACGTTCGACTTCGCCGTCATCCCCGGCGACGGGATCGGCCCTGAGGTGATCGCCGAGGCACGCCGGATCCTCCAGGCCGTGCTGAACTCCGCCTCCGTCGAGGCCACCTGGACCGAGTACTCGTTGGGCGCGTCCCACTGGAAAGACACCGGGGAGACCCTCTCGGAGGAGACCCTCGAGCGGCTGCGCGGTCACGACGCGATCCTCTTCGGGGCCGTGGGGGCCGACCCGCAGGACACCCGCGTCCCCTCGGGACTCATCGAGCGTGAGCTCCTGCTGAAGCTCCGGTTCAGCCTGGACCATAGCATCAACCTGCGTCCCGCCCGCACCTATCCGGGCACCGCGACGCCGCTGGCCGGGGACCCCGAGATCGACTTCCTCGTGGTCCGGGAGGGCACCGAGGGGCCCTATGTGGGCAACGGGGGCACCATCCGTCGGGGCACCGCCCATGAGCTGGCCACCGAAGTTTCGCTGAACACCGCACACGGGGTGCGCCGTGTCGTCGCGGACGCCTTCGCCCGGGCCGAGCGGCGCCGCGGCCGACTCACCCTGGTGCACAAGCACAACGTGCTCACCCATGCCGGGGACCTGTGGCGCCGCACCGTCGAGGCGGCGGCCGCCGAGCACCCGGCCGTCAGCTGGGACTACATGCATGTCGACGCCGCGACGATCCACATGGTGCAGGATCCGGGCCGCTTCGACGTGATCGTCACGGACAACCTCTTCGGAGACATCCTCACCGACCTGGCCGCCGCTGTGACCGGAGGGATCGGCCTGGCAGCATCAGGGTCCATCAACGCCGAGGGGACCGCTCCGTCGATGTTCGAGCCCGTCCACGGATCTGCACCCGACATCGCGGGGCAGCAGATCGCCGATCCCACGGCCGCTGTGCTCTCCGGGACGCTGATGCTGCAGCACCTCGGTCTGACCGAAGCTGCGAGCCGTCTGGAGCAGGCCGTCCACGCCCAGCTGGCCGCCTGGGCGGAGGAGCCGGAGGGCTCCCGAGGGCTGAGCACCGCTCAGCGCGGAGAGGCCATCCTCAGCCGCCTCGGCTGAGGCGCTTCTCAGCGGCTCGGTCGGCGGTAGAGTGGACCGCATTCACAGAACGAGCGAAAGGCTGCTCCCATGAAGTTCGACGTCACGTCACACCCCGAGCCGACGCCGGAGGCCCGTCGCCAGCAGATCCTGGCCGACCCGGGCTTCGGCACGAACTTCACCGACCACACCGCGGTGATCGACTGGACCCAGGACGCCGGCTGGCACTCCGCCCGCATCGAGGCCTACGGCCCCATCACCCTAGATCCCGCCGCCGCCGTGCTGCACTACGCGGAGGAGATCTTCGAGGGGATGAAGGCCTACCGGCACGCAGACGGCGGCATCTACACCTTCCGCCCCTATGCCAACGCCCGGCGCATGAACCGCTCGGCCCGTCGGATGGCGATGCCGCAGCTCGACGAGGAGCTGTTCGTCCAGTCCCTGGAGGAGCTGCTGGCCCTGGACGCCGGTTGGGTTCCCTCCGGAGAGGGCGAGGCCCTGTACCTGCGTCCGTTCATGTTCGCCACGGAGGCTTTCCTCGGCGTGCGGCCCGCCCGGGAGTTCACCTACCGGGTGATCGCCTCCCCGGCGGGAAACTACTTCGGCGGCGAGCTCAAGCCCGTGCGCATCTGGGTCTCCCGCGACTTCGCCCGGGCGGCTCCCGGCGGCACCGGCGACGCCAAGACCGGCGGCAACTACGCCGCCTCTCTGGCCGCCCAGGCGCAGGCTTCGGAGCAGGGCTGCGACCAGGTGCTGTTCCTGGACCCGCTGCATGACAACGCCATCGAGGAGCTGGGCGGCATGAACGTCTTCCTCGTCACCTCCGATGGACGCCTGATCACTCCCGAGCTCACCGGCACCATCCTCGAAGGCATCACGCGGGACTCCGTCATCCAGCTCGCCAAGGATCGCGGCATGACGGTCGAGGAGCGGCGTGTGACCCTGGACGAGTGGGACCGAGGGGTCCAGGACGGCACCATCACGGAGGTCTTCGCCTGCGGGACCGCCGCGGTCATCACCCCGATCGGGGAGCTGCGCGACGGTGACCGCACCATCGCCTCCACCGGCACCGGAGACGTCACCCAGGCCATCCGAGACGAGCTGCTGGGCATCCAGACCGGCGTCGTGGAGGATCGCCACGGTTGGATGCACCGGCTCGCCTGAGAGCCCTGCCACACAGGATCCTGCCCGGGGCCTCCGCGAGGACGGGCGCCGGGGCGATAGGGTGGGATGCATGCGCATCGCACGTTTCGTCACCGACGCTGAGCCCGCCTTCGGAGTCGTCGCCGGAGAGCCCGGGCAGGAGACCATCACCGAACTCATCGGGGATCCTTTCTACCAGGGCATCCAGCAGACCCAGAACACCCATGACCTGCAGGATGTGCGGCTGGTCGCGCCGATCATCCCTCGCAGCAAGGCCATCGGGGTGGGCCGCAACTACGCGGACCACGCCAAGGAGATGGGCAATGAGCTGCCGGTCTCTCCGCTGCTGTTCCTGATCCCCAACACCGCGGTGTCCGGGCCGAACGAGCCCGTGACGCTGCCCTCCTTCTCCGAGGAGGTCAGCTACGAGGTCGAGCTGGCCGTGGTGATCGGCCGGATCTGCAAGGACGTGCCCGTCGAACGCGTCGACGACGTGATCTTCGGCTACACCGTCGGCAACGACGTCACCGCGCGCGACGCCCAGCGCAGCGACGGCCAGTGGGCCCGGGCCAAGGGATTCGACGGCTCGATGCCGCTGGGGCCCTGGATCGAGACCGAACTGGATCCCGAGGGCCTGCGCATCACCGGTCGCCTCAACGGGGAGACGGTCCAGGACGGCACGACCTCGGACATGGTCTTCGGCGTCCCCGAGCTCGTCTCCCACATCTCGCAGGCCTTCACCCTGCTGCCCGGTGATGTGATCCTCACCGGCACCCCCGCCGGCGTCGGGCTGGTCTCCTCCGGGGACCGCTTCGACGCCGAGATCGAGGGGATCGGCACCCTCGTCACCCATTTCCGTCGTTAGACCATCCACAGGAGCCACCACACCGTTATGAGCATCCCCGTCGTCGACGCCTCCACCCCGGTCCGCGTGAGATTCTGCCCCTCGCCGACCGGCACGCCCCATGTGGGCCTCATCCGCACCGCGCTGTTCAACTGGGCCTATGCCCGGCACACCGGCGGCAAGCTGATCTTCCGCATCGAGGACACCGACGCCGCCCGGGACTCGGAGGAGTCCTACCAGCAGCTTCTGGAGGCGCTGCGCTGGCTGGGCCTGGACTGGGACGAAGGCGTCGAGGCCGGGGGAGACCATGGCCCCTACCGACAGTCCCAGCGGGGCGAGATCTACGCGGACGTCCTGAAGCGGCTCCAGGACGCCGGGCATGTCTACGAGTCCTTCTCCACTCCGGAGGAGGTCGAGGCTCGGCACCGGGCGGCCGGACGTGACCCGAAGCTGGGCTATGACAACGCCGACCGCGACCTGACTGATGAGCAGATCGCCGCCTACCGCGCCGAGGGACGTGAGCCGGTGCTGCGACTGCGGATGCCGGACGATGACCTCACCTTCACCGACCTGGTGCGCGGGGAGATCACGTTCTCCGCCGGCTCCACGCCGGACTTCGTGGTGGCTCGGGCCAACGGCAAGCCGCTCTACACCCTGGTGAATCCCGTGGACGACGCGCTGATGGAGATCACCCATGTCCTCCGGGGCGAGGACCTGCTGTCCTCCACGCCGCGTCAGATCGCGCTGTACCGCGCACTCCACGACGTCGGGGTGGCCCGGCACATGCCGCTGTTCGGGCACCTGCCCTATGTGATGGGGGAGGGGAACAAGAAGCTCTCCAAGCGGGACCCGGAGTCGAACCTGTTCCACCACCGGGACCGTGGCTTCATCCGTGAGGGGCTCCTGAACTACCTGGCGCTGCTGGGCTGGTCGCTGTCGGCGGATGAGGACATCTTCACCGTCGAGGAGCTGGTCGAGCACTTCGACGTCGCCGATGTGCTGGCCAACCCGGCGCGCTTCGACACGAAGAAGGCCGAGGCGATCAACGGCACCCACATCCGCCGCCTCGAGCCCGGCGACTTCCGGGACCGCCTGGTGCCCTACCTGCAGGCGCTCGGTCTGGTCGGTGACGAGCTGACGGCCCGGGAGGCACGGATCCTCGACGGCGCGGCCCCGCTGGTCCAGGAACGGATCGCGCTGCTGGGCGAGGGGGCGGACATGATGGCTTTCCTCTTCGTGGCGGACGCAGAGCTCGTCATCGAGCCGAAGGCCTTCAGCGGTTTGGGGGAGGACGTGCTCGGCACCGTCGACGCCGCCGTCGCCGCTCTCGACGCACTGAACGACGACGCCTGGACGACGGAGGCCATCGAGGAGGCGCTGCGCACCGCACTGGTCGACGGCCTCGGGCTGAAGCCGCGCAAGGCGTTCGGCGCCGTGCGCTCGGCGGTGTCCGGTCGGAAGGTCTCCCCACCGCTGTTCGAGTCGATGGAGCTGCTGGGTCGGGAGTCCTCGCTGGCGCGTCTGGCCCGCTTCCGCGCCGAGGTCGCCGCCCGATGAACGCCTGCGGGGTGCTCTTCGACGTCGACGACACGCTTGTGGACCTCGAGAGCGCGATGCGCGCGGCGTTCCGCGACCTGGCCTCGGCGCATCTTCTCCAGGAGGGGACGGTGTGGGAGGACGCGGCCTGGGAGGCTGCGCTGGGCACCTTCTGCGAGGACGCCGGGGGCCAGTACGCGCGCTATCTGGCGGGTGACCTGAGCTTCCTGGAGCAGCGGATCGCCCGCGTCCGGGACGCCTACCGGGCGGCGGGAGCGCCCGTGCCGGACCCGCAGAGCCTGCTGCGGTGGGAGGACGAGTACGAGCAGGTGGTCCGTCGCCGGTGGCGTCCGTTCGACGACGTGCCGCAGGCGCTGGACCGCCTGCGGCACGCGGGTGTGGCGGTCGGTGCGGTGACGAACAACGTGGCGGACTATCAGCGGGAGAAGCTGCGCATCGCCGGTCTGGAGAGCATCGAGGTCGTCGTGGGCACCGACACTGTCGGCGCGGTCAAGCCCGATGCGGCGATCTTCCATGAGGGGGCGCGACAGCTCGGGCTGGCTCCTGAGCAGTGTGCCTATGTGGGGGACAACCCCGTCGTCGACGGCGCGGGCGCGCGGGAAGCCGGACTGGTCTCCGTCCTGGTAGATCGGCGGGACCTCGTCGACGCTCCTGCCGGTGTGACGAAGGTCTCCACGCTCGAGGCCGCCGTCGATTTTGTGCTCGGGGCACCTGCTCGTGTAGAGTAGTTTCCCGTTGCGGGGCGCACGGAAACCTCGAAGGAGCGATCCTCAAGGGCCGAATGTCCGGCAGACGCCGATGGGCTATGGTGTAATCGGCAACACAGCGGTTTCTGGTACCGTCGTTCTAGGTTCGAGTCCTAGTAGCCCAGCTCGATCCGTTCTGCGGATCGAAAATCCAGTGGAGACACTGGTGCGGCCCTCGGAGACGAGGGCCGAACAATGACATAGGGCCCCATCGTATAGCGGCCTAGTACGCCGCCCTCTCACGGCGGTAACGCGGGTTCGAATCCCGCTGGGGTCACGGTTGGTGGTCTCTCATCCCTGCGGGGGTCGGAGACCATCTCTCCGTCAGCTGTCTGCGCAGGCGGCTGGAAAAGTGAATATGGCCCCATCGTATAGCGGCCTAGTACGCCGCCCTCTCACGGCGGTAACGCGGGTTCGAATCCCGCTGGGGTCACCATATTCGGAAATGCCTCGGATCTTCGGATCCGGGGCATTTCTCGTCGGTGGACATGGCAGAAGGCGGCGACCTCTTCCCGACAGCCGAGGACTTCCCTAGGATGCATGATGTATCGCTGAAAGGTGGTCCATGTCCCGCGCAGGCTCGGCCATTGTGCCAGGCGGCGCCTCACTCAGCTCCTGGGAGGCCCAGCGCCGGCAGGCACAGGAGCACTGGCAGTCATGCCCGGCACCCGCACTTCTGGTCGAGGGAGAGCATGGGCTGGCCCCGGAACGGATGGTCCACCAGATCGCCCGACGCACCGAGACGCACCTGGTGGAGATCCACGACCTCCACCGCCTGCCACGGCTCGGTGACCTGAGCGACCTGGGTGACCTGGGCGACTTGGAGGGCCTCCAGCACGTCGGCGACCTGGCCGACGCCGAGGCGGCCCGCGCAGAGGCCCCGACGACGGCGCTGCTGCTTCGTGACATCACTCGTCAACCTCCTGCCCACCTCGAGGCCGTCGACGCCGTGCTCAGAGCCGGCGCCGTCCCGGTGGCGGTCACCGCCCGCCCAGGGCCTGAGTACGGGCACCGGTTCGTCCGCGCAGCCGGTCAGGGCAGAGGGCTGCGCCTGAGGATACGTCCGCAGACCTTCCACGACACGGCGAGGACGCTGGCGGAGATGCTCGGGGCCCCTCCCACCGCCGCGCTGGCCCGCCTGATGCACCAGCATTCCCAGGGACGGATCCTCGAGCTGGAGAACCTCGTGGCGATCGGTACAGCCGAGGGCTGGATCGTCGACTCAGCCGGACGAGCGGCGGTCGCGCGGCTGCCTGCCTGGACGGATCGACGCACCAGGTCGCTCGTGGTCGACCGGCTCGCCGCGGCTGTCGGAAGTGACGGTCTGGAGGTGATGCGGCGGCTCGCCCGACGGGGCCCCCGTGAGCTGGAGGAGCTTCTGCACGGCGACCAGCCCCCTGAGGCGGTCTTCGCCCTGGAGGCCGAGGGTCTGGTCCGCCTGACGGGACGCACTGCGTCGCTGACGCACGCTCTGCATCGGCATGCCCTGTGGGAGCCGGGGGCGTCCGCGGGGAACCCCACTGGACGGGACGTCGCTGGACCCGGCGGCACCGCACAGGACGAGGGCCACGACGCCCTCGTCGCGGCCGCGGCTCTGCTGGGCGCCGGAGAGATCACCGCGATGCACGTCGCGCTGCTCAGTGCCGACGGATCGGGGACCGGCGAGCCCTGCCCGCCAGAGCCCGGTGCGGGGCGTCCTCCGGGCATGGTGGCCGAGGCGCCGGACCCCCGAGTGCGCTGTCTCTCCGCTGCCGCGCTGGCGGCCACCGGAGAGATGCACGCCGCGTTGGCGCTGCTGGGCCCGCCGCACGCCGACGTGCGGTCCGCGAGCCTGCCCGGGACCCTGCATGCCTTCATCCGATGGGGCCTGCTCCAGGACAGGATGGGACGCCCCCATCACCTCGGGACGGGTTCTGAGACCGGACTCGCCGGACGACTGCGGTCCTTCCACGATGGGGGTCCGCGGGAGTGCCTGCGCCGATTCTCGCCACCGGCGCGGCGCCCCGCGGAGGACTCGTCCCGCGGAGGAGAGCAGATCCTCCCCGATCTGGACGCCCGCCGTCTCGAACGCTGTGTCGCCCTGGCCTTGGAGGCCTACGCGGCGGCCCAACTGGATGAATGCGCGCGGGCCCGGGAGTCGCTGGCGGAACTGGAGGCGATCGGCGAGCCGGGCGTCCCGGTGGTGTGTCTGTCCTGGGTGACAGACCGGATGGGCGTCGCCCGCACTCTGCTGGACCTCAGCCTGCCGACGGTCCCCGGGGCCTTCCGGGACCGGCAGCCTCCTGAGCGGATGCTCCTCACAGCCCAGGCCGCCGGTGCGGTGGAGCTCTTCGCGGAGGTCGCCCGCGGCACCCCTCCTGAGGAGCTGCGGGAGCGCCTGGACGACCTGTGGAGCCAGTTCGAGGCCGAGGGGCCGATCGGGCATGTGACGCGTAAGCATCTGGAGGCCCTGGACTTCCTCGTCGACGGCGACAGGTCCCGTCAGCTCCAGGGCCCGCCCGGAGCGTCGGTGGCGCTCGTCGGAGAGAGTCTCGCGGATCCGTGGGTGACGGTGATCGTCGAACTCGCCCGACTCCTGCATGCCCCGGTCGAGGAGCTGACGGCGACGCTTCGCGCTCGCGGAAGACGGACCGAGGCGCTGCCAGGGGTGCGCAGGCTCATGGTTCGCTGTGTGGCGCTGCGCCGAGGCCATGACCTGCCGAGGACCGCGCTGGTGGAACTGAGGCGAGCGTGCCGACGTCTGGACGTCGAGACCGAGCTCGTCGATCTGCTGACCGCGCATCTGGCGGATGATGATGCGGCGAAGGACGAGGCCGAGGAACACCTGCGACGCCGACGTCCGCACCTGCGGCCGAGGCTGGAGGGCTCCGGCCTCGGCCCGGGTGGTCCCGTGTGGACCCAGGCGCGCATGCTGCTCTCGCCCAGGGAGCAGGAGATCGTCGAGCTGCTGCTCCGGGGGCTCTCTTCGGCCGATGTCGCCGATCGGGCCGGGATCAGCGTCAGGACGGTGCAGACGCATGTGCGGCATGTGTATCGCAAGCTGCGGGTGACCTCCCGCACTGAGCTTCGGGCGCGGCTGATCAGCAGGAGCACGCCATGATGCTGCCCTCTCCGCTGCTCGTCGACGCCCCAGACCTCCGCCCAGACCGCGCGATCGCGGATGCGGTGCTGGGGTCGCACCCGCGTGATGTGGTGCTGGCGCTGATGCCTGCCCTGTGGGGAGCCGAGGAGCTGGTCCTGCGGCTCGGCGAGCGGGCACCGCTGCATCGACTCCACGACGCGACCGCGGGCATCCCGCCCGGGCACCCGACAGGCGGGCTGCTCGTGCTGGACGAGCCCGCGGGCCAGGACCCGTCCGCCCTGGAGGCCCTCATCGCGTCCGCCGCGCAGGCCCGTCACCGGCTGGTGATCCCCCTCCGGAGCGACCTCGACGTCCCCGCACCCGTCAGGGCCCACGGGGGGACGGGGAGGGTCGTCCTCGCGGGCGTGCGCAGCCTTCGTCCCGAACAGGTGGTCGAGGCGATGGTCCGTCACCTGGAGGGGCCAGTGACGTCTTCAGCGGCGCGCCGTGTCGTGATGCTCAGCGACGGACAGCCGCAGGCGGTCCGGATGGTGCTGGAGCGCGCTCGACGGACGGGTGTCCTCCACGCCGTCGACGGGGCATGGCGGTGGCGGTCCCAGGACCAGTCCTTCCGGTGGGCCTTGGCCGAAGGGCTGCCCGAGCTGCTGGCGGGCCTCGACGCGGCCGAGCATGAGCTGCTGCGTGTCATCTCCTGCGCTTGGAGGCTTCCGGAGTCCTGGGCGGTGGGGCGTTTCGGCGTCGAGGTGGTGGACAGCCTCCTGGCGCAGGGCCTGATCTCCGCGACGGACGGCACCCCGCACGGTCCCACCGTGCTCGCGGTGAGGTCGGGGATGCTGGGTCTCGGGCTGAGCACGGAGCTGCGGCCGGCAGAGGACGCTCGGCTCTGGTACACGGCCGGGTCCGCCGTCCACCAGGAGGCGGTCGGTCCCGCCGCCCAGGCCGGGATCGCCTGGTGGGCCGCTCGAGTGGGTCGGTCGATCCCGGCCGGAGAGGCCCTCGGCGCCGCCGAAGCCGCACTGCAGCGGTCCTGGCCGCGGGCGGCGCTGAGCATCCTCGACGCCGCCGCGGGGCAGCCCGACGGTGCGCGGACAGCTGCCCGGGTCCGCAGCCTCCTGGGGCTCGGCCGCGTCAGGGAGGGAGTGCGGCACATGGAGGATCTCGTCGACGCCGCGCAGCCGCCCCTGACGCCGGGGTTCACCGCGGTGCTGCGTGAGGTGCTCCTGCTCGCTCGTCGACTCGAGATCTTCCGTCCCGAGCTCGTCGGTCCGGTGCGGCGTCGGCTGTCAGCCGCTCTCGGCCCCTCGGCGACTCCGAGCATCGACCGGGTCACCGTGCTGCTCGAGGAGCCCTGTTCGGCCGGCGCCGCAGACCCGGAAGGGCTCGGGGAGGTGCGTCAGTGGCTTCGCGAACTCGGTCGGGTCCGCGAGGAGGCGCCGCGGGACGAGGGCGTGATGGCTCAGCTGATCATCGGCACTCGACTGGGGCTGCGGCGGCATCCGGACTTCGGCAGACTGGTGCTCTCCTCGCTGGTCGACGAGCTCTCCGCCGACGGCGGCAGCCCGGACGTGGAGGAGTGCGCCCGCGCGGTGCTGCAGATGCTGACCATGATCGCCGGTTGGCGCACGGACACTCTGCGCCTCGAGCTGGAGGCATGGCGGCACGCCGACGGCGATGCCGGCACGGCCCTTGCCGTGGACGACATCATCGGCGCCGTGGCGGCCATGCAGGGGGACCGCATGGCCACCGCCGCGCAGCTGGCCGTCGCAGCGCTGGAGGCGTGGTGGGAGGACGATCCCTACGGCCTCGCGGGGTTCGCCGCAGCCGTCCACGCCGCCTGCGCCTCCTACGTGGGCCCGGTGCGCCACCGGCAGGCTCGCGAGCTCCTGCAGGAGGCCACGCAGGGGGAGGGACGCTCGGTGACGTGCGGCGAGACGGGTCTGCCGGAGCTGCGCCTCGTCTCCGAGGGGATGGCGCTCATCGGCGGCGGCCCGCCGGCGCAGGAGGTGGCCCACCAGCTGGCGAGCCTCGGAGCGAGGGCCCGAGCCGCAGGGGAATGGGCGCAGGAGCAGCAGCTGCTGCTGCTCAGCGTGCTCAGCGGGTGGCCGCCCGCCGCGCAGGCCATCCTCAGCTCCTCCTGGGTCCGATCGGGCGGCAGGGCTCGGATGATCGTCCTGCTCGCCGAGGCGATGACGACCGATTCCGGAGATCGTGCGCTGGAGATCGCGGAGACGCTCCTGGACGCCGACGCGGAGTTCTTCGGCTGCTCCATCCTGCTGGTGCGTTGGCAGTCTCGGGCCGAGCTCGACGTCGGCCAGCGCGCTCGCCTCGTCGGGGCGGTGCGCCGGGCCCAGCGGTCCGCCCCGGAGGCGTCCTGGGTGTTGGGTGCCTTCACGGAGCTGGCCCTGAGCCTGCGGGAGCACCGGGTCCTGACCTTCCTGCAGGAGGGGTTGAGCACGCGGGAGGCTGCCGCGGAGCTCCACCTCTCGCCGCGGACGGTGGAGGCGGTGGTCTCCGGGCTGCTGCAGCGCTTCTCGTGCCGGAACCGGCTGGAGCTGCTGCAGCTGGGACTGGTGGAGGACGAGCCGCCGGCACAGGACGAGCAGACGGTGGAGGCCACCGGCCGCGGGTGGCCCCTGGCAGGCCCGCCAGGTGCGGGGTGATCGGTGAGCCTGACGGGCGGCAAGGACCGGGGGAGGGGTGCCCGGGTCTGCATGGGATCATGGAGACATGTCTGACCTGCGCCGACAGGACTCGGCCCTCTCCGCCGACGGCTCCGTCCATCCGGCCCCGGTGCCGCTGAGATCTGACGCCGGGGCTCACACCGATGCTCACACTGATGCTGACACTGATGCTGACACCGTCGGGCAGCTGGGTGAGGACCGCGTGCTGTCCGCCTTGCGCGAGGTCATCGACGCCCACAACCGTGAGGCTCTCCGCGCCGAGGCCGCCACGCAGAGCCGGGCCGCCGGAGACGCCGCCGCCGGACCGATGCCGGTGGGACCGGGTGACGACGCCGCGGTCCTGCAGCTCGCGGACCATCGGCTGGTGGCCACTACGGACACCATGAGCGAGGGCCAGGACTTCCGGCACCGCTGGTGGTCCGACCCTGCGCAGGAGGCGCGGAGCGTCGGTGTCAAGGCCGCCGCCCAGAACCTCTCGGACCTCAGTGGCATGGGGGCGCGGCCGACGGCTCTGCTGGTCAGTCTGACGCTGCCCCCGAGCACCGCCGTGTCCTGGGCGGTCGGCGTCATGGAGGGCATCTCTGAGGCAGCCTCGGTCGCCGGTGCGGCGGGATGCCTGATCGCGGGCGGGGACCTGGGCTCGGGGGAGACGGTGTCCGTGACCATCACCGCGTTGGGGCGTCCTGCTGGTGCCACGAGCCTGCTGCGCGACGGCGCCCGTCCGGGAGACCAGCTCGCCGTCTGCGGAGCACTGGGGCATGCGGCGGCCGGCCTGCGCCTGCTGGAGTCCGGGCTGCAGGCTCCCGAGCCGACGGAGGGGCTCGGCGACGGGATGCTGGAGGCCTGCCTGAGCGCTCAGACCTGCCCGGCCCCGGACCTCACCGCGGGACCGCGGGCGACCGCCGCCGGCGCCACCGCCGGCATGGACGTCTCGGACGGGCTGCTGCGCGACGCGGCCCGGCTGGCCCGGGCCTCCGACGTCGCCCTGCTGCTCGACACCCATGCGCTGCGGGAGCAGGCCGCCGCTCTGGAGGGGATCGCCGACCGTCTGCGGCCCCGAACGGGTCAGGATGTCCAGGAGGTCCCTGAGACGCAGGAGGCCCACCCTGCGCCGTCGTCGGGGGCCCTCTCGGAGGTCGCGATGACGGCCCTGCGGCTCGTGCTCCACGGCGGCGAGGACTACGCGCTGCTGGCCACCTTCCCAGGTGGGTCCCCGCTGCCCGCGGGGTTCCGCCGCATCGGCGAGGTGCGCAGACACGACGGTGCCCCCGGCGTGATCACCGGGGGCACCGTCGAGCGTCTTGTGGACGAGGGCTGGGACTCCCTGCACGAGTCCTGATCCGCTGGCGTCCTGGGCCGCCCGTGGTCCGAACGGCGCCGTCCGGGCTGGCCCTCAGCCGTGGCCGGACCCAGTCATGGCTGGGTCTCAGTCCTGCGGGAACATCCGGCCCAGCTGGGCGAAGGTCCATCCGGCGGACTCCCACTGGCCCGCGTCCAGCACGTGGCGCGCGTCCAGGAAGTTCCTGGCAGCCACCACGTCCTCCAGATCCGCGGGCGTGAGGGCCTTGAACTCGTTCCACTCGGTGGTGAGCACCACGAGGTCGGCGTCCCGGGCCGCCTCGGCCAGCGAGTCGACGTATCCGAGCCGGGGGAAGCGCTTCGCGGCGTTCGCGTTGCCCTCCGGGTCGTAGACGAACACGTCGGCGCCGGCGTTGAACAGGCGGTTGGCCACATCCAGACCGGGGGAGTCCCGCACGTCGTCGGAGAGCGGCTTGAACGTCACGCCGAGCACGGCGATGCGCCGCCCGGCGAGGTCGCCGAGGATCTGTTCGGAGAGGGTGACCACGCGCTCGCGGCGACGCAGGTTGATCTGGTCCATCTCGTTGAGGAAGGTCATCGTGTGGTCCAGGCCGAGCTCGGAGACACGGGTCTGCAGGGCTCGGATGTCCTTGGGGAGGCAGCCGCCGCCGAATCCGACGCCGGCGTTGAGGAACTTGCGGCCGATGCGGGTGTCATGGCCGATGGCGTCCGCCAAGGTGCGGATGTCGCCGCCCACGGTCTCGGTCACCTCGGAGAAGGCGTTGATGAAGGAGATCTTGGTGGCCAGGAACGCGTTCGCGGCGACCTTGACCAGTTCCGCGGTCTCGAAGTCGGTGCTGACCCAGGGGGTCTCACGGCCGAGCGCCTCGGCGTAGACCTCGCGCAGCACGGCCTCGTCGGCCTCGGAACCGACGCCGACCACCAGCCGGTCGGGGCGGAGGGTGTCCTCCACAGCGAAGCCCTCGCGCAGGAACTCGGGGTTCCATGCCAGCGAGACGGAGACGTCGTCGCGGGACTCCTCGGCGATGAGGCTGCTGAGCCGACGCGCGGTGCCCACCGGCACGGTGGACTTGCCGACGATGAGGGAGTCCTTGGTGATGGCCTGAGCCAGGGAGACCGCGGCGGTGTCCACGTAGGTCAGGTCGGCCCCGGTGCCGCCGGCCTGCTGCGGGGTCCCGACGGCGATGAAATGGACGTCCGCCCATCCGCCGACGGCCTCCAGGTCAGTCGTGAAGCGCAGCCGGCCGGAGTCGACGTGGCGGCGGATGAGCTCGGGCAGGCCGGGCTCGTGGAAGGGCAGGTCTCCGCGGGAGAGATGTTCGATCTTCTCCGGGTCGACGTCGACGCCGACGACGTCGAAGCCCAGCTCCGCCATGCAGGCGGCGTGCGTGGCGCCCAGATATCCGGTACCGATGACACTGATGTTCTTGATCACGGACCCATCATAGGTGGGAGGTGACCGGCAGTGAGGGACGGCCCTGTCTGCGGCCTGTCTGTGACGGCTCGGAGCCCGGTCAGTGCCGTCCGAGATCCTCCCCCAGCCCGTGCTCGGCAGCGTCCGGGTTCTTCCTCACCAGCTCGGTCAGCTGGTGGGCGGCCTGGACCACCACCTCGGCGTGCTGGCGGCCCGGCTGCCTGGTCAGCCGCTCGATCGGGCCGGAGATGGACACTGCGGCGATCACGCGTCCGGAAGGGCCACGGACGGGGGCGGAGACCGATGCCACTCCGGGCTCCCGTTCGCCCAGGGACTCGCCCCAGCCGCGCCGCCGGACGCCGGCCAGCACCGTGGGGGTGAACCGGGCGCCCTGCAGCCCCTCGACGAGGCGCTCATGGTCCTCCCAGGCCAGCAGGACCTGCGCGGCGGAGCCGGCCTTCATGGAGAGCTGGGTCCCCACGGGGATGGAGTCGCGCAGGCCGATGGGCCGCTCCGCCGAGGCCACGCAGACGCGGGCGTCGCCCTGGCGGCGATAGAGCTGCGAGCTCTCTCCGGTGGCGTCCCGCAGCTTGAGCAGGATGGGGCCGGCCGCCGAGACGAGTCGGTCGTCTCCTGCGGCGGAGGCCAGCTCCGCCAGGCGGGATCCGATCACGTAGCGTCCCCGCACGTCGCGGCTGAGGAAGCGGTGGTGGATCAGCGCGGAGGCGAGTCGGTGCACGGTGGGACGCGCCAGCCCGGTGCACTCCACGAGCTGCGCCAGGGACGCCGGTCCGGCCTCCAGGGCGTCGAGGATCATCACGGACTTGTCCACGACGCCGATCCCGGACGGAGTGTGCAGCGGCCGCGGCGGATCCAGGGGAGGCTCGGTGGGCCTCGTGCGCGGCGGGGTGCTCGGCGAAGCCCCGGCCCGGGCGGAGGCGGGGCCGGTCGGTCGGGAGGCGCCGGATCGGGGAGCGCCGGATCGAGGGCTGGACATGGTCGACATCATACTGCGAAAAGCCCGGAAATCTCAGATAGTGAGACCTCGTGTCGCTGTCGGGGAGGGCACGGGACGCGCACACTCCTCTCTGCCGACCGGGCGTGTTCAGATAGTGAGACCCGGGCCTGCAGGTCTGGATACCATCTGGCATCGGTGCTTCTGTAGTGGTATAAGGCCGATTTCAGGAGGACCCCATGGCGGACAAGCCGCTGACGATGGCGGAGAAGGTGTGGCGCGAGCACGTCGTCGTGCCCGGTGAGGAGAAGGGCGGGCAGCGCACGCCGGACCTGCTCTACATCGACCTGCACCTCGTCCACGAGGTGACGTCGCCGCAGGCCTTCGAAGGGCTGCGGCTGGCCGACCGGCCCGTGCGCCGGCCTGATCTCACGATCGCCACCGAGGACCACAACACCCCGACCCTGGAGATCGACAAGCCGATCGCCGACCCGATCAGCCGCAAGCAGGTCGACACGCTGCGTGCGAACGCCGAGGAGTTCGGCATCCGGCTGCATTCGCTGGGCGATGACGACCAGGGCATCGTCCACGTCGTGGGCCCGCAGCTCGGACTCACCCAGCCCGGGATGACCGTGGTGTGCGGAGACTCCCACACCTCCACCCACGGAGCGTTCGGAGCTCTGGCCATGGGCATCGGGACCTCCGAGGTCGAGCATGTGCTGGCCACCCAGACGCTGTCGCTCAAGCCGTTCAAGACCATGGCGATCACAGTGGAGGGCACGCTGAAGCCGGGAGTCAGCTCCAAGGACATCATCCTGGCGGTCATCGCCAAGATCGGCACCGGAGGCGGCCAGGGCTATGTGCTCGAATACCGCGGCTCGGCGATCGAACAGCTCTCGATGGACGCCCGGATGACCATCTGCAACATGTCGATCGAGGCCGGCGCCAGAGCCGGCATGATCGCCCCCGATGAGACCACTTTCGACTACATCAAGGGACGTCCCCACGCGCCGCAGGGCGCGGACTGGGACGCGGCCGTCGAGAACTGGCGTGCGCTGCGCACCGACGCCGGCGCAGAGTTCGACGCCGAGGTCGTGATCGACGCCGATGCGCTCGAGCCCTTCGTCACCTGGGGCACCAACCCGGGCCAGGGCGTGAGCCTCTCCGACACGGTGCCGGCTCCGGAGGACTTCGACGACCCCGTGGACCGGGAGTCCGCCGAGCGGGCCCTGAAGTACATGGACCTCGCCCCGGGTACGCCGATGCGGGACATCCGGGTGGACACCGTGTTCCTGGGATCCTGCACCAACTCGCGGATGGAGGACCTGCGGGCGGCCGCGGGGATCATCCGCGGTCGGGAGAAGGACCCTCAGGTGCGCATGATCGTGGTCCCCGGCTCCCAGAGGGTCCGTCTGCAGGCTGAGGCCGAGGGGCTGGACCAGGTGTTCAAGGAGTTCGGGGCCGAGTGGCGCTTCGCCGGGTGCTCGATGTGCCTGGGCATGAACCCGGACCAGCTGCAGCCGGGGGAGCGGTGCGCCTCCACGTCGAACCGCAACTTCGAAGGGCGCCAGGGCAAAGGTGGTCGCACGCACCTGGTGTCTCCGGTCGTGGCGGCGGCCACGGCGGTCCGCGGCACGCTCTCTGCGCCGTCGGACGTCCTGTCCACCGAGCCCCAGCCGGCCTGACCGGCGTGCCCCGACGAGGAGCTGACATAGCTATGGAACCCATCATTCGACACACCGGCGTCGGCGTGCCGCTGCGCGCCTCCAACGTCGACACCGACCAGATCATCCCGGCGGTGTACCTGAAGAGGATCACCCGCACCGGATTCGAGGACGCTCTGTTCTCGTCCTGGCGCAAGGATCCGGAGTTCGTCCTGAACCAGCCGGCCTACGCCCAGGGCACGGTGCTGGTGGCCGGCCCCGACTTCGGCACCGGCTCTTCCCGGGAGCACGCCGTCTGGGCGCTGAAGGACTACGGCTTCCGGGTGGTCGTCGCCTCCCGCTTCGCCGACATCTTCCGCGGCAACTCGGGCAAGCAGGGGCTGGTCACCGCTCAGGTGGCCCAGCCCGACGTCGAACTCATCTGGAAGGAGCTCGAGAAGGAGCCCGGCGCCGAGGTGCAGGTCGATCTGGAGGCCCGCACCGTGCGCTGCGGCTCGGTCGAGGCGAGCTTCGAGATCGACGACTACACGCGCTGGCGCCTCATGGAGGGGCTTGACGACATCTCCCTGACCCTCACCCGGGCGGAGGACATCGAGCAGTTCGAGGCCACCCGGCCCGAGTGGAAGCCGAAGACGCTGCCGGCCAGGATCTGAGACGGCTGCGGGTGTGACGCGGATCGCCGTCATCCTGGGGATCTGCTGAGTGCGAGCTGGACATCCGGTCCGTCATGGAATCGTTGCCTTCCCCCACGGCGGAATTGTCCGGGGGAGGCGTCCGGGTTGGATACAGTGGCATGGCTACATCTCCTGTGCTTCACGAAGGGACCGTCGAGTCACTATGGCCAAACTGCTCACCATCCAGGGTGGAAAGCCCCTCGAGGGCAGCGTCCGCGTCCGCGGCGCGAAGAACCTCGTCCCGAAGGCCATGGTCGCCTCTCTGCTCGGCAGCGAACCCTCGGAGCTCCGGAACGTCCCGGAGATCAAGGACGTCGAGATCGTCAAGAATCTGCTGACCATCCACGGCGTGACCGTCGACGTCGACCCGGAGACGGGGGACCTCACTCTGGACCCGCGCCGGATGCGCAACGCCGAGCACTCGGAGATCGACACCCACGCCGGAGACTCGCGGATCCCGATCCTGTTCTGCGGTCCGCTGATGCACAAGAACGGTGAGGCGTTCATCCCCGATCTCGGCGGGTGCCGCATCGGAGACCGTCCCATCGACTACCACCTCGAGGTGCTGCGCAACTTCGGCGCCGTGGTGGACAAGCAGGTCACGGGCATCCACATCACCGCTCCGAAGGGCCTCAAGGGTGCCAAGCTCGACCTGCCCTACCCGTCCGTGGGGGCCACGGAGCAGGTGCTGCTCACGGCCGTCATGGCCGAAGGCATCACGGAGCTGAAGAACGCGGCGGTCGAGCCGGAGATCCACGATCTGATCGCCATCCTGCAGCAGATGGGCGCGATCATCTCCGTGAACACCGATCGCACCATCCGGATCGAAGGTGTGGACCGACTCAGCGGCTTCAAGCATCGGGCCATCCCGGACCGCAACGAGTCGGCGTCCTGGGCGTCGGCGGCGCTGGTGACCCGTGGTGACATCTACGTGCGCGGAGCGGCCCAGCGGGACCTGACCGCCTTCCTGAACACCTATCGGAAGATCGGCGGCGAGTTCGAGGTCGACGACGACGGGATCCGGTTCTGGCATGCCGGCGAGCCGCTCAAGCCCTTGGTGCTGGAGACCGACGTGCACCCGGGCTTCATGACCGACTGGCAGCAGCCCATGGTCGTGGCCCTCACTCAGGCCCACGGCGTGTCCATCGTCCATGAGACGGTCTATGAGAACCGCTTCGGCTTCACCGAGGCGCTCAAGCGCATGGGGGCCTCCATCCAGCTGCACCGTGAGTGCCTCGGGTCCAATCCCTGCCGCTTCGGCCAGCGCAACTTCCTCCACTCCGCTGTGATCTCCGGGCCGTCGGAGCTGAAGGGCACCGACATCGACGTGCCGGACCTGCGCGGCGGCTTCTCCCACCTCATCGCCGCGCTGGCAGCTCAGGGCACCTCCCGGGTCACCGGGATCGAGATCATCAATCGCGGCTATGAGCGGTTCATCGACAAGATCGCAGGACTCGGCGCCGACGTCGAGATGACTGAGCGCTGAGCCTCGGTAGGCTTCTGTCTGTGACTTCCCGACGAGACGACGCGCCCTCGCTGGGCTTCCGCACCGCCGCCGCCGTCGTGCGCCCTGCCCTGAACCTCGTGATCGGCAAGCAGTGGGACGGGCTCGACCGGCTGCCCCGGCAGGGGTACATCGTGGTGGCCAACCACGTCACCGAGATCGACCCGCTGGCCGTGGCCCACGCGGTCTACAGCTCCGGGAGCACGCCGCACTTCCTGGCGAAGGACGCCCTGTTCCGGGCTCCGGCGCTGGGGACCCTGCTGCGTCGGCTCCAGCAGATCCCGGTGGCCCGTGACCAGCGGGACGCCCAGTCGTCGCTGGCCGTGGCGGGTGAGGTCATCGCTCAGGGCGGGGCCATCATCATCTATCCCGAGGGCACGCTGACGCGGGATCCGCAGCTGTGGCCCATGCGTGCGAAGACCGGGGCGGCGCGTCTCGCGCTGACCACCGGAGCGCCGGTGGTGCCGATCACCCACTGGGGCGTCCAGGACCTCCTGGCGCCCTACGGCCGCGTGCCCACGGTGCTGCCCCGTCCGCGCTATCGGCTGCTCGTCGGTGACGAGGTCGACCTCTCGGACCTCCGGGAGGGCCCCATGACCCGCACGGCGCTGGCCCGGGCCACGGAGCGCATCGAAGATGCGCTCACGGCCGGCGTGGCTGAGCTGCGCGGTGAGGAGCCCCCTGAGCTCATCTGGGACCGTGCCCTGCGCCAGCGTGTTCCGCGCCGTCAGATCGAGGAGTCGTGATCCATGAGCGCACAGAGCGTCAGACCGTCCACCGGGGCTCCTGAGGGAGCGCCCGGGGCCGCACGCATCGCCGTGCTCGGCGCCGGCAGCTGGGGGACCACCTTCGCCAAGGTCCTCGGCGACGCCGCCGTGGCCTCGGGGGCCCCTGCGGAGATCGTGCTGTGGGCTCGCCGCGAGGAGATCGCCCGTGAGATCACCGAGCGACGGACGAACTCCACCTACCTGGGGGACATCGTCCTGCCTCCGGGCATCCGCGCGACCACCGACGTCGCCGAGGCCGTCACCGGTGCCGAGGTCGTGGTGCTGGCGGTCCCGGCGCAGTCGCTGCGGTCGCACCTGGCCGCCGTCGGTGCGGCGTTGGGTGAGCGTGCCGTGCTGGTGTCCCTGATCAAGGGGCTCGAGCGAGGCTCGGACATGCGCATGTCCGAGGTCATCATCGAGGAACTCGGCGTCGGGGCCGATCGTGTCGCCGTCGTCTCCGGCCCGAACCTCGCCATGGAGATCGCCCGCCAGGAGCCCACCGCGTCGGTCGTCGCCTGTGAGGACGCCGCCGTCGCCGAACGTGTCGCCGCGCTGTGCAACAATCCCTACTTCCGGCCCTACACGAACACTGACGTCGTGGGCGTGGAGATCGCCGGCATCGTGAAGAACGTGATCGCCCTGGCCGTGGGGATCTGCGACGGACAACGGCTCGGAGACAACTCCAAGGCATCCGTGATCACCCGCGGCCTCGCCGAGACGACCCGTCTGGCGACCGTGCTCGGCGGTCGTCTGGAGACCTTCTCCGGCCTCGCAGGGCTGGGGGACCTGGTGGCGACCTGCGCCTCTCCGCTGTCCCGGAACCGGACCGCGGGGCGTCTGCTGGGAGACGGCCTGTCCGCGGATGAGGTGACCGCCGAGCTGACACAGACCGCCGAGGGCATGAAGTCCGGATCGGCGGTGGTCGATCTGGCCCGCCGCCACGGTGTGGAGATGCCGATCTCCGAGGCCGTCGTAGCAGTCCTGGACGGATCCCTGGCTGTGGACCGGATCGCCACCCTCCTGCTCGCCCGAGACCTCAAACCCGAAGGGAAGTGACTCCTTCCATGTCCGAGAGCACAGCGCCGCGCACCACCGTCGATGACGGACTGCGGGTGGCTTCCCAGGGCTCGAGCGCCCGTCCGCGCGTGCTGGTCCTCTACGGCGGGCAGTCCTCGGAGCATGCCGTCTCCTGTGTGACGGCCGCCGGAGTGCTGAAGGCCGTCGACGGGGAGCGGTTCGACGTCGTGCCTGTCGGGATCACCTCGAACGGGCAGTGGACCCGTCCGGCGGTGGACCCCCGCACCCACACCTTCGCCGACGGCGAGCTGCCCCGGGTGCTGCCCACCGAGTCCACCGTGGCCCTGCACGGCGCCTCCAACGGCACCGGGGAACGTCGGTGCGAGCTCCTGGAGGTCGGTCCGGCGGGGAAGACGTCCTCCCTGGGTCCGGTGGACGTCGTGCTGCCGCTGCTGCACGGCCCCTTCGGCGAGGACGGCACGGTGCAGGGGCTGCTCGAGTCGGTCGGCGTGCCCTATGTGGGAGCTGGGGTGCTCGCCTCCGCCGTCGGAATGGACAAGCACTTCATGAAGCTGGCCTTCGAGGCCGCCGGGCTGACGGTGGGGCCCTATGAGACGCTGACGGCCCGCCAGTGGCGCCGAGACCCGGGGGCAGCCCTCCAACGGGTGCGCGGCCTGAATCTTCCGGTGTTCGTCAAGCCCGCTCGGGCCGGGTCCTCGGTGGGGATCACCCGGGTCGATGCCTGGGAGCAGTTGGAGGAGGCCGTCGCCCTGGCCCAGAAGCATGACCCGAAGGTCGTCGTGGAACAGGGGATCTCGGGCCGCGAGATCGAATGCGGCGTGCTGGACGGCCATGACGGTCAGCCGCCCCGGGCTTCCCAGCTGGGGGAGATCGTGGTCCACGACGGCGGCGAGTCCCACCAGTTCTATGACTTCACGGCCAAATACACGGATGCTGCGGCCGCCGACCTCAGCTGTCCTGCCGACCTGCCTGTCGAGGCGGCCGAGGAGATCCGGCGTCAGGCGGTCGTCGCCTTCGAGGCGGTGGACGCTGAGGGGATTTCGCGGGTGGACTTCTTCTACACCGACGACGGCGACGTCGTGATCAACGAGATCAACACCATGCCGGGGTTCACGCCGATCAGCATGTATCCGCAGATGTGGCACGCCACCGGGATCCAGTACCCGGAGCTCATCGCCGAGCTCATCACGCTGGCCCTGCAGCGGCCCGTCGGCCTGCGCTGACCCGGCCTGCGCTGATCCGGCCTGGGCTGCCCCGGCCGGGACGGCGGAGAGGCCGCCGCGCCCGAGCGTCAGGGTCAGTGATGGGACTCCGCATGGTCGGAGTCGGCCGAGTCCTCGGTCACCGCGTCCGAATCCTCGGTGCCCTCGATCTCCTGCTCGGTGGACGTGCACCCGCGCGTCTGCTCCACCCGCTCCACGGCCCCGGCCAGGGCCAGCATGACGGTGGAGGACGGGATCTCGTCGACGTCGAGAAGGACCTCCACCGCGGGCTCCCGGCCGTAGCTGACCAGTCGCCAGTCCGACCCTTCCTCCTCGACGGCGAGCCAGTCGACGCCGTCGGCGGTCACGCAGTGCTCCGGACTCGGTCCGGGCGGCTCGACGCCGCATCTCGCCACCACGCGGCTCGGGTCGCCCCAGACCGAGGTCCCCTGGGAGTTGGTCTCCCGCTGGTGGTGCCCGTCGATGGTCTCCGGCAGCGCGAGCATGACCTCCGCACAGACCGGGTCGGAGGCGTAGGGGGCGGGCTCCACGGTGGCGGCGCCTCCGGGGGCGCACGAGCTCAGCACCAGCGCGGCAGGGGCGAGCAGCATCACCGTCTTCCGTCGCCCGGCGGGCGACGCTGACCAAGGACGCATCCAGCTCCGAGCCGGGGCGGACGGTCCGGTGTACGAACCGGTTCCCGGCCGAGCACGCAGTGAGGCACGGGATGATGCGCGGAACGTTGCTGGGGACGAGGCGGAGCTCATGGAGGACACGCTAGCGGAGGACTGCGGACTGAGGATGCAGCGCCGCTGTCATGGCCTGTCACAGTTCTGGCATATCCTGGAACGACGTCGACCCATCCGTTGCACGTCGACCGCCGGACGCCGTGTGGGGGCATAGCCCGCCGTCCGGGGGCATGGGCGCGCTCAGCTGAGGAGAACACATGGCAGAAGAGACCGTCGAAGAGTCGCGCCGGCGCAGGAAGCGGCGCAGCCGGCTCACCATCGGCATCGTGCTGGGGTCCCTGGTGGTGCTGGTGGCGGGTGCCCTGGTCGCTTCGCTGCTGTACCTGAACTCGCTCTCTCGCAGCTACGAGGAGAACGTCCAGACGTTCGGGGACGAGGAGACCTTCCCCGATGAGGCGGACCGTCCGGAGAAGGACGAGGACGACGAGTCCATCAACATCCTGCTCATCGGCTCCGACGACCATGGAGGCTCCGGCGAGTCGGAGGACCTGCCCCGTGTGCCGCAGGGCGGACGCTCGGACACGATGATGCTGGTGCACATCCCGGCGGACCGGGACAGCGTGCAGGTCATGTCGATCCCGCGTGATCTGTGGGTGGAGGTGCCGGGCCACGGCTGGCACAAGGTCAACGCTCCGCTGGCGCTCGGTGGGATCTCGCTGACCGTCCAGACCCTGGAGGGCCTCTTCGACGCGCGGATCGATCACATCGCGTCGGTGGACATGCTCGGCTTCATCGGCCTGGTGGACGCCCTCGGCGGCGTCGACGTCAACTCCAGCTACCCGGAGTCCTTCACCACCGGTGAGGGCTACACCTTCGAGCCCGGGGTCCAGCACATGGACTCTGAGCAGGCGCTGTCCTTCGTCCGCCACCGCGCGACGTTCCCTGACGGCGATCTCCAGCGCGTGCGCAACCAGCAGGCCTTCATCCGCGCCGTGATCCAGGAGTCGGTCTCCCCGTCGAACCTCACCAATCCGGGGCAGGTGCAGGACATGGTGGAGACTTTCGCACCCCACCTGGTGGTGGATGAGACCCTCGACTCCTCGACGGTGGCCTCCCTGGGCTGGCAGGTGCGCGGCGCGGTCAGCGACATCCAGCTGTTCACCCTCCCCACCGGGGACTCGGGCCGATCGGCGGACGGCCAGTGGATCTGGAACCAGGACACCCAGGCGATCTCGGAGATCTCCGAGGCGCTCAGCGACGGCACGCTGCAGGAGTACGTGGACGACAACGACCTCTGAGGGCACCGCCGCGAGGCGGAGTCCGACAACCGGGGTGGTGGGGTCGGCAGGACCGGAGGAGGGCCATGAGAGGAAAGGTCAGAGGTCGGCAGGCGGTGCTGGCATGGTTCCAGCTCGCCGAACAGACCCTGGAGTCCCGCCGCGGACAGCTGGACCGGCTCAACGTCTTCCCAGTGCCGGACTCGGACACCGGAGCGAACATGCTTGCGGCCATGCGGACGTGTCGCGCCGCGGTGGAGGCATCCCGGGAGGATGACCTGGGGGCGCTGCTGGCGACGGCAGGATCGACGGCGATGGTCGAGGCCCACGGCAATTCCGGGACCCTGCTGGCGGTCCTGCTCTCCGGCATCGCGGAGCCGCTGCACGGGCATGAGCGGCTCACCGTGCCGGGCCTGGCCGACGCCCTGGAACGAGGGAGCCTGCGGGCCTGGACCGCTCTGTCCGAACCGGTGGCAGGCACCATGCTCTCCGTGATCGATGCCGTCTCCGAGCGGGTCCGAGCCGGTCTCGCCGGTGCTGCGGAGCTGGAGAGCCGCGCCGCCCTGGAGGGGAGCCTCCGTGAGGCGATCGCGGCCGGCAGGACCGCCGTGGCCGCCACCGTCGACGAACTGGACGTGCTGCGCCGGGCGGGCGTCGTCGACGCCGGAGGCACCGGACTGCTGCTCATCCTGGACGCCCTGCGCGCGACCGTGTGCGGCGAGGAGCTCGACGACGACCTGCTCGACGGTCTTCCGGGCCTGCCCGGTGCACCCGCTGCGGGCGGCGCGCGAACTCCCGAGGGCGACCTCCACGGACGGAGCGTCGGCCCTGCCGCGCCGGCGAGGGAAGCACCGGGTCCTCCGCTGGTGGAGATCATGGCCACGGTCCGGCTCGACCCGCTGGGGGCGGCCTCTCTGCGCCACCGTCTGGACGAGCTGGGGGACTCGGTGATCATCACCCCGGTGGACGTCGAAGCGGATGCCGCCGGCGCGTACCGATGGCGCATCCACGTCCACACCGCACGGCGCGGACCGACCTCCGAGGCCATCCGATCGGCCGGCTCGGTCGAGGCCCTGACCCTCACGGAGCTCGGCGCATGACGGCTCACGGATCCGTCCAGGGCCCGGAGACCCCGCTGGATCGACTGCTGGGCGACGCCTCGGCGCGGACCCTGGAGCGGGAGCTGAGCCTGCACACCGCCGAGGACCTGCTCAACCACATCCCGCGTCGGTGGGTCGAGCACGGGCAGCTCTCCTCTCTGGCGGAGCTCCGCGAGGACGAACACGTCACGTTCGTCGCGCGGGTGGTGAGCGCCTCGAAGCGTCGCATGCAGCGGCGTCGTGGGTTCCTCGTGGAGGTCGTGGTGGAGGACGACGACGGCGTCCGGCTCCAGATGGCGTTCTTCCAGGGGCATCAGGCCTTCCGTGACCTGACCTCGGGCGCCCGGGCGATGTTCCACGGGAAGGTGGGCAGCTACGGCGGGCGCCTCACGCTGAACAATCCCGACTACTCGGTGCTCCCCGAGGACGGGGACGTCGGACCGGGAGCTGACTCCCGTGGTCCGGCGGGCGTTCCGCTGCCCGGCGAGGGGCAGTCGACGCCGGTGCCTCTGTATCCGGCCACGGCGAAGGTCTCCAGTTGGGAGATCTACCGGTGTGTTCGTCTCGTCCTGGACATGGTGGATCTCGACGCCTGGCCGGATCCGGTCCCCACGGAGGTGTCCGAGAGTGAGGGCCTGCGCGGACTGGCGACGGCGTATCTGCTGATCCATCGGCCCGCTCGTCTGGAGGACCCCGCCGAAGGGCTGAAGCGACTTCGCTTCCAGGAGGCGTTCCTGCTGCAGGCTCTGCTCGCCAGGCGCAGAGTGCTCGCCGGCTCCGGGGTCGGGCGTCCCGCCCCACGCCGGGAGGACGGCCTGCTCGGCGTGTTCGACGCCGCCCTGCCGTTCACCCTCACCGAGGGCCAGCGCCGCTGCGGGGAGCTGATCGCCGAGGACCTCTCCGGTGCGGCGCCGATGAACAGGCTCCTGCAGGGCGAGGTCGGCTCGGGAAAGACGTTGGTGGCGCTGCGAGCCATGCTGCAGGTGGTCGACGCCGGCGCCCAGGCGGCACTGGTGGCGCCCACCGAGGTGCTGGCGGCCCAGCACGAAAGGTCCTTGCGGGGCATGCTCGGAGCTTTGGCGGGCACGGATCTGCTCTCGGCCTGGGACGCCCCTGACGACGCGCCGGCGGTCACCGTGACCCTGCTGACGGGGTCGATGAGCACGGCGGAGCGGAAACAGGCGCTGTTGGACATCGCCTCCGGCAGGGCCGGCATCGTGGTGGGGACCCATGCTCTGCTGGGGGAGAAGGTGCAGTTCGCGCACCTCGGCCTCGTCGTCGTCGACGAGCAGCACCGGTTCGGCGTGGAGCAGCGGGACGCCCTGCGGCACCGGTACCCGGTGACCCCCCATATGCTCGTGATGTCGGCGACCCCCATTCCCCGCTCGGTGGCGATGACGGTCTTCGGCGATCTGGAGCTGACGATGCTGGCCGGCCTCCCGGCCGGCCGCCAGCCGATCCGCACCCATGTGGCGCGGATGACCCAGGGGCCTCGGATCATCGGCAGAGTCTGGGAGCGGATCGCCGAGGAGGTGGCCGCCGGACATCAGGCCTACGTGGTCTGTCCCAAGATCTCCGAGTCGGACCAGCGTGAGGACCCGGCCACCGGTGTGCAGATCGAACAGGACGCCTCCGTCGAGCTGCTGGCGGACCGGCTGGCGGAGCATCCGCTGATCGGCCGGCTGCGACTGGCGAGCCTGCATGGCCGGATGGACTCCTCCGAGAAGGAGGAGGTGATGACGGCCTTCGAACGCGGCGAGATCGACGTGCTGCTCTCCACCACGGTCATCGAGGTCGGGGTCGACGTCCCCAACGCCACGGTGATGGCGGTGCTCGACGCCGACGCCTTCGGCATCTCCACCCTCCACCAGCTGCGGGGCCGGATCGGACGAGGCTCCGCCCAGGGGCTGTGCCTGCTGGTCACCCGGCTGCCGGACGGCCACCCGTCTCTGGAGCGTCTGGAGGAGGTGGCCGCGCACAGCGACGGCATGCAGCTGGCCCGGCTGGATCTGCAGCGCCGTCGGGAGGGCGATGTGCTCGGGGCCTCGCAGGCGGGACGGAGCTCCACGCTGAAGCTGCTGCGCATCGTGCGCGACGAGGGGATCATCAGCTCGGCCGCCGACCATGTCCAGGCGCTCACCGCGAACGACCCTGGATGGGAGGGCCATCCGCAGCTGCGGGAGGCGATCGACTCCTGGATCGCGCGCAGCGACGGCGCCGACGCCTATATCGAACGCGGCTGAGGCGCCGGAGACGACGCCGGAGACGACAGGGAACCGGAGACCCACCGAGAAGGAGGACCGCCGTGGCGCGGATCATCGCGGGCACGCATAAGGGACGTCGTCTGGCGGCCGTTCCGGGGGAGGGGACGCGTCCCACCAGCGACCGGGTCAAGGAATCGCTGTTCTCCCGGCTGGAGGGCTATGACGCGATCGGCGACGCCGTCGTGGTGGACCTGTTCGCCGGCTCCGGGGCACTGGGACTGGAGGCGCTGAGTCGTGGTGCCCGTCGCGCGGAGCTGGTGGATCGGGCCGAGCCGGCGCTGCGGACCCTGCGACGCAACGCGGCCCTGTTCGACGCCGGGGCGGTCACCGTCCAGAAGTCCGAGGCGCTGCGCCATCTTCGCCGCCGGGAGGGCGAACCGATCGAGCTGCTGTTCCTGGATCCGCCCTATGCCTTCACCGAGCAGCAGCTCGCCGAGGTGCTCGCCGCCGCGGTGCCGCAGCTGCATCCGGCGGCCACCGTGGTGGTGGAGCGGGAGTCCCGCAGTCCGGAGCCGCAGTGGCCCGCTGGACTGGAACGGTTCCAAGATCGTGCGTACGGCACCACGCGGCTCTGGTTCGCGGAGCCGGCCTGAGCGTGCGCCTCTCCGCCAGATGATCTCAGCGGCGGCTTCGCCCGTCAGGGGCTTCGGCGTCGGTCAGAGGCCGAGCCATTGCCGCAGTTCGTCTCCGGTGAGGACGTCCCCCGGATGGGGGCCGGCCGCCCATACGGCTTCGGCGGCCCGGGTGGGCACCGGCTCCCCGAGGGCGGCGACCACCAGGTTCCCCGCCGTCGCGCCGGCGAGCACGTCGGCCGGGGCGGTGACCAGCAGCCGGGAGGGGTCCGCGCCTGCGGCTGCGTGGAGGATCCGCCGGATCAGGGGCCGGGCGAAGTGCAGCCCCGGGTCGTCGCCGAGGTTCATCACCAGCACCCCGTCATCGTCCACGGTGCGAGCCACGTGGGCGCAGAACGTCGCCGAGGTGAGCTGGTCCGGAGCGTGGGCGCCGTTGAAGAGATCGACGACGACGGCGTCGTGACGCTCGCCCTCGAGCTCCCCGCCGTCGGCCAGGGCCGCCGCGGCGTCGGCGACCACGGTGCGGGGGCGGGTGCGCATGGGCAGATGCTTGAGCACGAAGTCCATCAGCTCGGGCTCGAAGTCCAGCACGGTCTGCTCAGGGGGCGGCAGCCGGCGCTGCCCGGCGCGGTGCTCCACCCATCGAGGCAGGGTCAGGGCGCCGGCGCCGAGATGCAGCACGGACCAGGGCCGCTCCGCCGACCACCCCGCCAGCGCGTCCAGGACGGCGGCGATGCGCAGCGTGTAGTCGTGGAGCAGCCACCCTGGGTCGTCGGTCTCCACATGGGACTGCTCCACGCCGTCGATGGTGAGCATGACCCCGGCCTCGGTGAGCTCGTCCTGGCGGAGCTCTGCCACGGTCCCGGAGGCGGAGAGACGGATGCGTCGGGGGAGGCGGGCGCGGTCCACAGGAATCACTCCAGGGCCGCGGGGAGGTGGGTGCGCAGGCGGCGCACCGCCTCTTCGAGGGTCGCAGGGTCCTTGCAGAAGGCGAACCGGACCAGATGTTGGAGCTCGTCGTCGAGGGAAGCGCGATGCTGGATGGTCAGCGCGGAGACGGGGATCGCGGCGACGCCGGCCCGGCGGACCAGAAGATCGCAGAACGCCGGTCCGGGAAGGTCGGTGATCTCGCGGATGTCGGCGACCACGAAGTATCCGGCCTCAGCGCGGTGCGGGCGCAGTCCCACGTCGGCGAGGCCGGCGCGCAGCAGGTCGCGGCCCGCGGCGAGCTCGGCGACGTTCGCGGCGAAGAATCCGTGATCGTCCCGCAGCCCCTGGGCGACCGCCCACTGGTAGGCGGGACCGGAGGAGAAGCTCAGGAACTGCTTGACGCCGCGCACCTGGTTCAGCAGCCGCGCGGACCCGGTGACCCAGCCGACCTTCCAGCCGGTCACGGAGAAGGACTTCCCGGCCGATCCCACCGCCACGGCGACCTCGTCGGCGCCCGGCACGGCCAGGATGGTCTGGTGCTGGTGGGCGGCGTCCTCGAAGACGAGATGCTCATAGACCTCGTCGCACATGATGCGCAGGCCGTGCCTGCGCGCGATGTCCACGATGCGCCGCAGCTCCTCCGCACTGAAGACGGTGCCGGTGGGATTGTGCGGGGTGTTCAGCAGGATCAGCGACGTCCGCTCGGTGACGGCCGCTTGGAGCGCTTCGACGTCGGGCCTGAAGTCCGGCCCCCGCAGCGGCACCCCGATGAGCTCGGCCCCGGCGAGCGCCGCGCAGGCTCCGTAGGAGTCGTAGTGGGGCTCGAACGTGAGGACTTCGGATCCGGGCTCGGCGAACGCCAGGATCGCCGCGGTGATGCCTTCCGTGGCGCCCGTGGTGATCATGACCTGGTCGACGGGGTCCAGCTCCACGCCGTAGCGGGCCCGGTGCGCATCGGCCACGGTGGCCCGAAGCACCGGCAGCCCCGTGCCGGGGGCGTACTGGTTGGTCGGTCCGACGTCGGGGTCCGTGATGGCTTCGGCCGCGGCGTCGGTGAGCCACCGGGGTCCGTCCCGGTCGGGGAAGCCCTGGCCGAGGTTCACGGCTCCGTGGTGCAGCGCCGCCGCAGTGGTGCGTTCGTAGACGGTGGGCAGGACGCGCCCGGAGGCGAAGTCATAGGTGTTCGCGCCGATGGACGCCTTGACCCACAGGGGGCGGTGGTCCAGGGGCGCCCGGGAGGCCGTCGCGCCTCCGGCCTCGGCGGCGGACTCGCCACCGGTCGCGGAGCTGGGGTCAGGGCGGGAGAGCATGCCTCCCATCGTAGACAGTTCCTGCTCGACACTTCCTGCTCGGGTCTTCCCGTTCGACATCCGGCAGACACATCGCCGTCGGCTCCCACTCGGCGGTGATCACCTGCAGTAGGGTCCTGTACATGCAGTCTGCTGTGTGCCCCGGATCATTCGACCCCCTGCACAATGGGCATGTCGAGATCATCGCCCGTGCCTCGAACCTCTTCGACGAGGTCATCGTCGCTGTGTCCCCGAACATGCACAAGGCCCCGATGTTCTCGGTGGAGGAGCGCATGGAGATGGCGCAGGAGACCTTCTCGTATGTGCGCGGCGTGACGGTCAAGCCGCTCGGGGAGGGGCTGCTGACGGAGTTCTGCCGTGCCCACGGAGCCAATGCGGTGGTCAAGGGGCTCCGCGACGCGAGGGACCTGGCCTATGAGACGCCCATGGCCACGATGAATCGCCATCTCTCCGGCCTGGAGACGGTCTACCTCCCGGCGGACGGCCGGTACACGCATCTGTCCTCGACGCTGATCAAAGAGGTGCACCGCCTCGGAGGGGACGTCTCGGAGCATGTGCCGCGCGCTGTGCAGCGGCGGCTCGCCGACCGGCGTCATGAGAGCTGACCGGGGGCGGGGCGACGTCGGCGTCGTGTTAGATTCCCGGATACCAGTGTCGTCCAGTCCAGAGAGAGGTCGAGGAGCACCATGAAGCCGATCACCAAGGCCGTCATCCCCGCGGCGGGTCTGGGGACCCGTTTCCTTCCGGCGACGAAGGCGATGCCCAAGGAGATGCTGCCGGTGGTCGATGAGCCGGCCATCCAGTACGTGGTGGCTGAAGCCTCTGCGGCGGGCCTGGACGACATCCTGATGATCACCGGGCGGAACAAGCGCTCGCTGGAGGACCATTTCGACCGGGTCCCCGCGTTGGAGGCGACGCTGGAGGCCAAGGGTGACGAGGAGAAGCTCGCCGCCGTCCGGGAGGCCACCGAGCTGGGGGACATCCATTATCTGCGACAGGGCGATCCCAAGGGCCTCGGGCATGCGGTCCTGTGTGCCCGCCAGCACGTCGGCGAGGAGCCCTTCGCCGTCCTGCTGGGCGATGACCTGATCGACTCGCGTGATGAGCTCCTGACCACGATGCTGCAGACGCAGCGTGACCTGGGAGGGTCCGTGATCGCGGTGATGGAGGTCCCGCTCGAGGACATCAGCGCCTACGGTGTGGTCGACACCGGTGGGCGGGGGACCGGGCAGGCCGAGAACGGCGACACCGTGGTGCCGGTGACGCGGCTCGTGGAGAAGCCGCCGGCCGAGGAGGCGCCGTCGAACCTGGCGATCATCGGCCGCTATGTGCTTCATCCGGCGATCTTCGACCAGCTCGAGCAGACCCCTCCGGGGCGGGGCGACGAGATCCAGCTGACCGACGCCCTGGAGGCGATGGCGCAGCGGCCCGTCGAGGAGGGCGGCGGCGTCCACGCCGTCGTGTTCCGCGGACGTCGCTATGACACCGGGGACAAGCTCAGCTACATCAAGGCCGTGGTGACCCTCGCCGTGGACCGGGAGGACCTCGGCCAGGACCTGCGGGGCTGGCTCAAGGAGTTCGTGACCCAGCTGTGAGCGTCAGGGCGGTCGCCGAGCCGCCCAGGTGCTGACGGGTCGCGACACGCCTGGAAGGGCGCCGTCCCAGGATTCGTCAGCGGCGCATCGTGTGGGATAGACTGGCACGTCGGTCCACAGGATCGAAGTGTTCGTCGTCCTCAGGGAGTGTCCACCGTGGTTGCACCGCGCGGAAGCCACCTGGTGATCGATGTGAAGGAGCTCCGGGACAGGCCCGGCACCCAGCAGCATCTCACCAGGACCGTCGGCGTGCCCGCGGAGTTCTCCACAGTGCTGGTGGGATTCCGCCAGGGCGAAGACCTCGAATTGGACCTGCGGCTGGAGTCGGTGCATGAAGGTGTGCTGATGACCGGCACCGCCTCGGCACAGGTGGCCGGCCAATGCGGACGCTGCCTCGATGAGCTGGGCTACCCGCTCACCGTGGACGTCATGCAGCTGTTCACCTTTCCGGAGCGCGCCGCTCAGGCGTCCGGAGAGGCTGAGGACGAGGACGAACGCCTCATCGGCGACGACCTCACGATCGACCTGGAGCCGGTGCTGCGGGACCTGATGGTCTCGGCGCTGCCGTTCCAGCCGGTCTGCCGCGAGGAATGCCCCGGGCTGTGCTCCCAGTGCGGTTTCCGCATGGAGGACGACCCCGAGCATTTCCACGAGCAGATCGACCCCCGCTGGGCGGCCCTGGCCGACCTGCGGAACGGGCTGGACGAGCCCGAAGACTGACCGAGACTCCATCGGGGAGGGGCGAGCGTCCCTCCTGCTGACCTGACCGACACCGAGAGAGAAGAGAGACACCGTGGCTGTTCCGAAGCGGAAGAAGTCCCGTGCCAACACCCGTCACCGTCGTTCGCAGTGGAAGGCCCAGGCGCCGACGCTGGTCAAGACGGTCGAGAACGGTCGTGTCGTCTACAGCCAGCCGCACCAGGCCAAGCTCGTGACCGACTCGGCCGGCACCCCGCTGTTCTACGAGTACAAGGGTCGCAAGGTCGCCGACGCGTGACCTCGGCGGCTCCTTCCGACGGTCCCGTCGGAGCGGACGACCATGAATCATTGGTGAAGAGTCTCGGGGTGCACATCGCCCCCGAGACTCTTCGCTGTGCCCTGACGCACCGGTCCTACGCCTACGAGAACGACGGGATCCCCACGAACGAGCGCCTCGAGTTCCTGGGCGACTCGGTGCTGGGCTATGCCGTCACCGACTATCTGTTCCGGACGTATCCGGACCTCTCCGAAGGTGACCTGGCCAAGCTGCGCTCTGCGCTGGTGAGCACCCGGGCGCTGGCGCGCATCGCCCGAGGCCACGACGTCGGCCCGCACATCAGTCTCGGAACCGGCGAGCTGCGGACCGGGGGACAGGACAAGGACTCCATCCTCGCGGACACCATGGAGGCGCTCATCGGAGCCGCCTACCTCTCGACCTCCTTCGAGACCGCGCGGCGCCTCGTGCTGCGACTGGTGGTGCCGCTGCTCTCCGACGCCCAGGCCATGAGCGCCGGCAAGGACTGGAAGACCACCATCCAGGAGATCTCCGCACAGCGTGACTTGGGCGAGGTCCGCTACGTGATCGAGGATTCCGGCCCCGACCATGACAAGACGTTCACAGCCACGCTGACCATCGGCGGCGAGTCGTATGCCTCCGGCACCGGCAAGTCCAAGAAGGAGGCCGAGCGGGAGGCCGCCCGCCTGACCGCTTCGACGCTGTCCACCGGCTCCGACGGCGACGACGTGCTGCGCGCCGTCCTGGACCGCTGACCCTTCGGACCCGAACGCCATGCCGGAGCTTCCTGAGGTCGAGGTCGTCCGACGCGGGATCGCCGACTGGGCGACCGGCCGGGTGATCACCGCCGTCGACGTCCATGACGAGCGCAGCCTCCGACGGCACGAGCCGCGGATCCCTGCAGGACCGGAGTCCGCAGTCGGAACACCGCCTCCCCTCGGAGAGGATTTCCGTACCCGGCTCGTGGGGCGGCTGCTGGAGACTCCGCAGCGGCGCGGCAAGTACCTGTGGATCCCGCTCGGGCCGTCGCCGGCCGACGAGGGTCCCTCGACGTCGCAGGACGCCGCCTCCACGGCCACCGCCCGCCCTGCCGTCCCTGTGGCGGAGGAACAGCCCTCCGCGCTGCTGGTGCATCTGGGGATGAGCGGCCAGGTCCTTGTCGAGGACCGCGACGCTCCCGTGGAGAAGCACCTGAAGATCTCGTTGGACCTCAGCCCCCGTGCCGGGGCTCCCGAGCAGCTGCGCTTCGTGGACCAGCGGATCTTCGGCGGTATGCAGGTCAGCCCTCTCGTGCCGGCCGACCACTGGTCCGGAGCCGTCCCTGCTCCGGTGGTCCACATCGCTCCGGACCCGTTCGAGGACCTGGTGTCCTCGGAGGGGCCGGCGGCGGAGGAGACCGCGGCAGAGAGGCTGTTCCGGGCACTCCGACGCCGGCGTTCCGGGCTCAAGCGCTCGCTGCTGGACCAGACGCTGATCTCCGGGATCGGCAACATCTACGCGGACGAGGCGCTCTGGAGAGCGCGGCTGCATTTCGCCCGGCGCACCGAGACCATCACCCGGGCTGAGGCTGGCCGTGTCCTGGCCGCCGCCCGCGAGGTCATGGAGGAGGCGCTGGCCGCCGGAGGGACGAGCTTCGATGCGCTCTACGTCAACGTCAACGGTGCCTCGGGCTACTTCGACCGGTCCCTGGCGGCCTACGGTCAGGAGGGCCGGCCCTGTCCCCGATGCGCTGGAACGCCCCGCGCGGGCGTGATCCGGCGCACAGCCTTCATGGGGCGATCCTCCTACTGGTGCCCCACATGCCAGCCCAGACCTCGGCGCGGACGCTGGTGACTCTCCAGCGGTCCGCTAGCATGGCTGGGATGGTCGCGGGGCGGCAGGTCGTTCCGCGGCTCTGCGGCGTGCGCACCGGCTCGCCGATCGTCCGATCGTTCCGTTCCGAGGGGAGGCCCCGTGGCCGACCATGACTCCGCCGCAGGGCGGCAGCCTCACCGGCCCCGCCGGGCCAAGCGGCTCAGCGAGACCGCTGCGTCGGCCGCCTCCGCATCCGAGGCTGCGCCGACCCGCCCGTCGGCCGACGCCTCGGACGAGAAGCGGACGCGACGACGCCGGCGCCGCCGGATCGCCGGCTGGTCGTTGGTCGCTGTGACCGCAGTGGTCGTCGTGGCGGTGGTCGCCGCCGGGCTCTATCTGCGTCAGCTGCAGACTGACTTCGACGAGAACCGCAACGTGCTGCAGATGGACCTGGAGGACGAGACCGCCGACCGCACCAACGACGGCGTGATCAACATGCTGCTGCTGGGTTCCGACAGCCGTGGCGAGGGCCTCGACCTGGCGGAGGTCAAGGGTGAGGACGGGGAACGCTCGGACACCATGATGTTCGTCCACATTCCGGCCGACCGCTCCGGGGTCTACGTCATGTCGATCGTTCGGGATCTCTGGGTGGACGTCCCCGGGCATGGAGAGGGCCGCATCAACTCGGCCCTCGACGCCGGGGGGTACGAGCTGGTGATCGACACCGTCGAGGAGCTGCTCGACACCCATATCGACCACATCGGGATCATCGACTTCGACGGCTTCGAGGAGCTGACCACCGCACTGGAGGGTGTCTACGTGGACAACCCGGTCGCGTTCTCCGCGGGCCAGCTCAACCCCTCCTTCTACCCGGAGGGCACCATCCGTCTCGAAGGGTCGGACGCGCTGCGCTATGTGCGCGAGCGCAAGTCGTTCCTCGAGGGCGACTTCATGCGCGTGCAGAACCAGCAGCGTGTGGTCCAGGCGATCGTCGACCGCTTCCTGAGTGCGGACACCCTGACCAGCCCGCAGCGGATCTCCGACGCCGTCAACAGCATCGTCCCGTACCTCTGGATGGACGAAGGGCTGGACTCCGGCACCGCGGTGGACTACGCGATCCAGCTGCGGGACCTGCGGTCCCAGGACATCCACATGTTCACCATCCCCACCGGCGAGCCGACCGTGACCTCCGGCGGAGCGCAGGTCCTGCTCAAGGATGAGGAGGCCCTCGAGCTGCTGAGCCGCTCGCTGCGCCAGGAGAACATGGACGGCTTCTTGGAGTACCTGGATTCCCAGGAGGAGCAGGACGCGCCCGAGGACCTCACGGTGGACCCGATGGAGGACCAGGAGCCGGGGCAGGGTGAGCTCACCGAGGAGGAGTCGGCGGAGGGCCTCGTCGAGGATGGGGCGGAGGTCACTCAGCCGTGAGGCGCCTGCAGCTGCTCACCCATTCCTATTGGCCCGAATCCACGCCGCCGCAGCGACGCTGGCAGCGGCTCACCGCGTCCTTGGTGGAGGAGGGGTGGGACGTCGACGTCGTCACCCCCTCTCCGGACCCGCGGCTCACCCCGGATCGCGGCCCGGCAGGGGAGCCGCCCCGGTCGGCCGCGTCGGGCCCGGCCGGGGAGCGGGTCCTGCGGCTCCCACGCGTCCTGCTGCCGAACTCGCGGATGGGGAGGTTCGCCTCCGACGCCGTCGCCTCATTGCTGATGGCACCGCGGGCGCTGATGGCGCGTCGCCCCGACGTCGTCGTGGCCACGGTGCCCGCCCTGCCGGTGATCTGTGCGGGCTGGGCGGCGGCACGCCTGCGGGGCGTGCCGCTGGTGGTGGACATGCGGGATGCGTGGCCGGAGCTGGCCCGCGAGGCCGGTGTCCGCGCCGGGCCTGCCGGACGACTGATGGAGGCTGTGGTCACCGGGGTGCAGCGCGACGCGGACCTGGTGGTCACGGTGACGCAGGGCTTCGCCCGACGCCTGGCAGAGCGGGGCGTGGAGCGGGTGGCCACGGTCAGCAACGGTGTGGATCTCGACGGCGTCCCGTCCCTGGAGCACCGTGAGCGGGAGCCCGGCAGCCTGCGGGTCGCCTACCTGGGCAATCATGGAGAGAGCCAGGCCCTGGAGTCCGTGATCGACGCCGTCCGCGCGGTGCACGCCGCTGGAGAGGTCACGGTGACGCTGCGCCTCATCGGCTCCGGGACCCAGAAGCCGCGGCTGCAGGAGCGGGCCGGCGACTGCCCGGCCATCGAATTCCATGATCCCTGCCACGGCGAGGCCGTGTGGGAGCACTGCCGCTGGGCGGACACGCTGCTGGTGAGCCTGCGCACCGACTGGGCCTCCTTCGCCTGGACGGTGCCTTCGAAGACCTTCGAGCTGCTCGGTCTCGGCAAGCACATCACCGCCGCGGTGACCGGGGAGGCCGCCGAGATCCTGCGGCAGGCAGACAACGTCACGGTGCTCGATGACGCTGTGGACGATGACGCTGTGCTCGACGGCGCCGACGCCGACGCCGGCTCCTGCCCTCGGACCGCTGATCGCGCCGACCGGCTGGCGGCGACCTTCACGGACCTGGCCCGGGACCCGGCCTCCACTCCGATCTCCCGGAGCGGGCGTCGCTGGGTGGCCCAGCACGCGGATCTGCCCGGCCTCGGTCGCCGCTACGCCGGACTGCTCGCCGACCTCGTCGGAGACACCGCCGAGACGGTCGACCCGCGAGCTCGCAGCGCGCGCGGCCCGATCGACTGGGACCGGCTGTGGATCTGTGTGTGCACCTATCGGCGCAACGATCTGCTGGCCGAGCTCCTGACGTCCCTGCAGGCCCAGCGGGCACCGCAGAGGCCGCATCTGCTGGTGGTGGACAACGATCCGGACGGCGGCTCCGAGGAGACGGTCCGGCGCCTCTGGCCCGAGGCCAGGTGGGTGCACCAGCCACGTCCCGGGATCGCGGCGGCGCGCAATGCGGCTCTCGACGCGCTGCCGGACGATGCGGATGCCGTCGTGTTCCTCGACGACGACGAGCGGGCCCATCCGGACTGGCTCGCGGCGCTGGTGCGCACCGCAGATCGGTCAGGAGCGGACACGGTCTCCGGTCCGGTGCGCTCCGTGCTGCCGGCAGGTGCTCCCGCAGAGGCAGCGGGTGAGGGCTTCATCCGCCGCATCGATTTCCCCACCGGACCGTGGAGGTATCGACCCGCCACCAACAATGTGCTGGTCCGTGCGGACTGGTTCACCGGTGAGCCGGCGTTCCGGTTCGACGAGGACTTCAACTTCAGCGGCGGGGAGGACTCCGAGCTCTTCGGTCGCCTTCAGGCCGCCGGCGCCACCAGCTGGTGGTGCGCCGAGGCCGTCGTGGAGGAGGACGTTCCTCCGGAGCGCGCCACCCGCGAGTGGATGCGCGCGCGCGGAGTGCGCGCCGGACATGTCCGGGCGAAGAAGGCCGTCAAGGCCGGGAAGTCGGCCGCCCGGATCACCGGCGAGGCCGTGGCCCGCATCGGGCTGGGCGCCGGCCGCGTGGCGCTGAGGCGTCTGCGGGGTCAGTCTGTGACCTATCAGGACAGCCTGTGGCTGCGCGAGGGAGTCGGGATGGTCCAGGCCGTCACCGGGCGCGCCCGCGAGGAGTACGCTCGCTGAGCTCCTCGGCCGTGTCCTGCGGAGCGACGGCGTGTGTCGCTGGGCGCTGGGGGGACGGATCCTGCGCTGCGGTGTCCTGTGTCTCCGTGTCCTGTGTCGCGGAGTTCCGGGCCGCGGGGTCCTGTGGCACGGACTCCCGCGCGGCCGGGCTCTGCAGGGCTCGGTCCACGGCATCTTCGGCGGCCATCACCGACTCCCACGGTCCGTCGGCGGCCTCGAGCCTGCGCTGGTCCTCCCGAAGGTCGGCCATCATGGCGAGCTGCGCCGTCGGCTCCGGCTTGATCGTGCGCCGGTAGACCGCGCCGAGGGCACGCCCGGGCGGGGAGCCTTTGAAGGAGCCGACCTTCGCGGAGGCCTCCGCGCGCAGACGGTCCCGGGCCGCGCCGAGCGCCGGGCGCAGCGCCGCCGGGGCTGGGAGACGCCCCCGGAGGACCTGCTGCGGGTTGGCCAGCCCGAAGAAGCGCAGCGCCTTGGGGGAGCGCCACCGGTGGGACCAGGGATCGGGGACGTACTCCATGATGATCTGGCGGAGGATCTCTTCGGCCTCGCGGCGATGCACCGGGGCGACACGCGTCAGCTTCCACAGGTACCAGGTGACCAGGAAGTGCTCGAACCGGGTCTCCAGGTAGTCCTGCATGAGGCCGGTCTCGCGCAGCCAAGCCGCGCGCGCGGCCTCCAGGATCTGATACTTCCGGAAATACTTGGGAGTCACCACATTGACGATCGAAGTGTCCACGGCGCCGTAGTACACGTAGACCGGGTCCGGCACCGCCACGTAGGCCTTGGTGTGGTGCAGCATCTGCTGGAAGAAGAAGGTGTCCTGGCCGGTGGCGCCCACCGGCTGGGTGAGGCCCAGGCTCTTGAGCCAGTACGTCCGGGCCACCAGTCCTTCGATGCTGGCGGGCCGGAACTTCACCGCCCGCAGGGACCCCGCCTCGGGGCGGCGAAGACCGTCGACCTCGGGGATGCCGGCGTTGAGCCACCGGTGCACGTCCAGCACGGTGCGTCGGTGGGTCCAGGTGATCTGGGTGCCGAGGGCGAAGTCGGCCTCCTCGGCCTCGTGGAGGCGCTCCATGAGGTGGATGTAGCCGTCTTCGTGCTGCTCGTCGTCGGGATCCAGGTAGGTCACGAACGGCGTGAACGTCAGCTCCAGCCCGGTGTTGCGGGGCCGGGAGGCGGAGCCGGATCCGCCGGGACCGTGATGGAACGCGGAGACGTTCGGGTAGGTGCGGGCCAGTTCGTCGACCACCGCCGCGGTGGTGCCGTCGGTGGACCCGTCGTCGATGAGCAGCACATGCATCTGCTCGAAGGAGGCCGATCGCCGCAGCGAGGCGAAGGCCTTGTGCCGCAGATGGTGTCCGTTGTTGTAGATGGGCACGATGACCGCCAGCTGCAGGGCATGGTCCTCGGCCGTGCTGCGGAACATCCGCCGGGCCGCCGCCAGACTGTCACCCTCGGGCGCCCGCTCCTTGAGCGCCGGCTCCTCGTCCGAGGCTGAGACCTCCAGGGAGTGGAGTCGATCTGCCTGGCGCCTGTCCGTCCGGGGCTGGACGGTCGACTGCGGATGGACCCGATGCTGAAGGTGGTCGAGCGCGTAGGCACGTTCGTCCTGCAGGGCGGAGGCCAGCTGCTGGGGCCCGGTCAGAGCTCGGCGGGACAGCGATCCCTCCGCGATGCGGTCCGCGGGGCGATGCACGGCTGCGAGTTCGAGCGCGCCGGCCTGCCCACCCAGCAGGTCGAAGCGGTGGTGGCGGTGGGCGAGAGGATCGGTGGAGGCGGCATCGCCGTCGAGCTTGACGGTCAGGCCCGCAGACTGGAATCTCAGCGCGGCGGTGTGGTCGGCCACGTACTCGGGGTCGTAGCGTCGGGCGGGGGAGACCGGCAGCAGGATCTCGGCCTCGGCGGCCCGCTGCGGGAGCTCCTCCCAGCTGACCACGTCGACCGCGCCGCGGCTCTGAGTCGCGAAGTCCGTGCGCAGCTGCTCGGTGGGGGCTTCGGCCACCGCGAGCACCCGTTCACCGGGCAGCTCCACAGTGAGGCCGACGATGCGGGCCAGCCGCGCCAGCAGGTCAGCGCCGTGGTTCTCGAGGAACACCTGGCGGACGCCGTCCCCCTGCGCCCGGCGGAGGGTCTCCAGGTCCAGATCCCGCAGCGAGGCCGCCACCTCCGTCGCGGAGTTCGCGATGCGCACCTGCGGATGGTAGGAGTTCAGACCCTGATTGTAGGTCGAGAGGACCAGGGTGCTCGCCGCCTGGAGCTCGAGCGCCCGGTTGGCGAACATGGTCTGGCTGGCCAGCACGGAGTTCAGATTGATCGCGACGTCGGTGACCCTCTGCAGATCCATGAGTCGGCGATGGTCGATCGCGGGCACGCGGTAGGGCCAGTACTCATAGGGGAGGAGCTGGTTGGGGGTCGGCACCTCGACGTCGTGATAGCGGTCCACCACGGCCAGCGGACGACCGGCCTGGAGCACGCCGTCGAAGATCCAGCGCGCGTAGGCGGCCCGCTCCGGGTACTTCCGGCCCATCCAGGAGCCGGCGAACAGGACCGGGCGGCGGGCCGAGGACCAGTTCGGTTCCCCCGCGGCGGGCCGGGATCCGAGGGGGGAGTGCAGCAGCGGGTTGACCGCGAAGGGCATCACCTCGATGCTGCGCGCCCCGGGGCAGTCGTGCTGGTAGGACTCGACCATCTCGGCGGCCGTGGTGAGGATGTGCTCACAGGCGCGGGCGACGTCGAGGAACTGCCGGTAGTCCGGCGGATCCTCCTTGCCGTAGTAGACCGTGGGCACACCGGCTCGGCGGTAGGCCGGGATGAGGGTCTCGGTGAGCAGCCGGCGCCGTCTGCGCGCCTGCGCACCCGTCACGTCCCAGGAGCTGCCGTCATGGCCGCGCCAGGTGGCCGCCACCAGGAGCACGTCCACGTCATGCAGGTGACGCCGCCACGTGGTGGGAGTCAGCGGGATGAGCTCGGCGATCCCTGAGAAGGTGTCGAACAGGAACCGGTCACAGATGATGCCGATCCTCAGTCGGAGCCGCGGCCGGGTGGCGCCCTCCTCCGGCGAGGGCAGGGCGGCGGCCGCCTCGAGAGCCTCCTCGATGGCGCGGCGAGCCGTGGCGCGGGACTGGGCCGACTCGGTGATCGGCGTGTCGGCAGGGTCCTGCTCGGCGGCACGGGCACGCATGGCCGAGGCCCGGCGGCCATGGGCCTGGGCCAGCGGGGCCCAGATCTCAGGGCGACGGGTGCGCGCCAAGGCGGCGGCGGCGTCGTCATGCGCGGAGGCGGCGGTGATCAGGCTCGCCGAGGTGGAATCCTCGGGAGGCTGCTCCGTCGGATGCTGCTCCTCGGGGCGGGGAAGCTCTGAACTCATCACTGTCGAGGGTATCCCGACACGCGCCGGGATCGGTGGCGGCGCGTCGGTTTTGGCCTCAGCGGAGCGCATTGCTAAGCTGGGTGATCGTTGCGACGACGGTCGCGAACGGGGATGTAGCTTAATGGTAAAGCTTCGGTCTTCCAAACCGACGACGCGGGTTCGATTCCCGTCATCCCCTCCAACTCTGCTCTGAGGTTCCCTCGAGTTCCCCTCTCGGTCTCCAACGAGGAGCGTGCATGCGAGTCCCCGGTCGTCGAACGTCGCGGGAGCAGGATTCGCCGCCGAAGGTCTTCCTCGTCGTCCAGCCGACCGTCTCGCACTACCGGGAACCGCTGCTGCGCCGTCTGCTTTCCAGCACCCGCCTCGATGTCGACCTCGTGGGACGGTACCGCAACTCCGAGGGCACGGCGGCCGACCGTATCCAGTCCGCCTCGGAGGAGCTGCTGGCTCAGGTCACCCCGCTACGCTTACTTTCCTGGGGCGAGCTGTGGTGGGAACGCGGCCAGGTGCGGGACGTGCTCTCCGGCCGCCACGACGTCTACGTCCTGGCGGGACGGATCTATACGCTCTCGGCCTGGGCCGCGATGCTCGCCGGCAAGCTCACCGGGCGGACGGTGCTGCTGTGGGGGCACGGCTGGAAGCGTCCCGAAGCCGGGCTGAAACGTCGGCTGCGTCTGGCCTTCTACGCGCTGTGCGACGGTCTGCTGGTCTACGGCGACCGGGCCCGCGAGCTGGGCGTCTCCTACGGGGTCCCCGCGGAGAAGATCGCCGTGGTCTACAACAGCATCTACGCGGAGGACCAGATCGCCGCTGCACCTGCTGACGCCGACCCGCACGCCGCCGACCAGCAGGACGCCGTCGGCGCGCCCGAGGCGCCGCGCCGACCCACTCTGATCTACAGCTCCCGACTCACCACCCGGCACCGTCTGGACACGCTGGCCGAGGCCCTGGAGCTCATGCCCGCCGCGGCGCGTCCTCGTGTCCTGGTGGTCGGAGACGGCGTCGAGCGTCCCCGCCTGGAGCGACGTTTCGTCGAGGCCGGCGTCGACGCGGAGTTCCTGGGTGCGGTCTACGACCTGCCCACGTTGCGTCAGCTCTACGCACGCGCCGACGCCGCGGTGTCCATCGGCGGCGCGGGCCTCAACGTCACCCAGGCGCTCAGCCTGGGCGTGCCCGTAGTGGCGGAGGACGGCAACCCGGACTCGTCTCCGGAGATCGAAGCGGTCATCGACGGCGAGACCGGACGGCTCTACCGCAGCGGAGATCCGGAGTCGCTGCGGCAGGTCCTGCAGGAGCTCGTCGATGACCCAGCCGGTCTGCGGCGCATGGGTGCCCGAGGACTCGAGATCATCCGGGACCGGTACACCGCGGAGCGACACGCGGAGGCGATGGAGGCGGCGATCCTGGCCTTCCTGGACGCCCGCCGGGCGCCCAGGAAGGCCGGCAGCCGCTGAGCGGCCCCGGCAGGCGGGATCAGCGTGCCGCCGTGCGGGCCCCAGAGGCCTCCAGCATCGCGTCGAACTCGGCTGCGACCTCAGCGGCGGCGTCGTCCTCACGCCAGGTGAGCCGGGAGACGACCCAGGCGGCCAGCGTGGCCAGCACGAAGCCGGGGACGATCTCGTAGAGGAACCCGGACAGCGCGTCGACGTTGCCCCAGATGCCCACGGTGACCGCCCCGGTGATCATCGCGGCCAGCGCACCGGCCATGGTCAGGCGGCGCCAGTACAGGCTCAGCAGGATGACCGGCCCGAAGGCGGCGCCGAAGCCCGCCCAGGCGAAGCCGACCAGATCCAGGATAGTGGAGTCGGTGTCCAGGGCCAGCAGCGTGGCGATGATCGCGACCGCCAGGACCGCGCCGCGGCCCAGCATCAGCTGCTGGCCTCTGCTGGTGGTGCGGCCGAACGACAGGTAGATGTCCTCCACCAGGGCGGAGGAGCAGACCACCAGCTGGGATGAGATCGTGGACATCACGGCCGCCAGCACCGCGGCGAGCAGCAGCGCGGCGACGAACGGATGGAACAGCGCCTGCGAGAGCAGCAGGAAGACCTGCTCCTCCCGGCCGTCCTGGGTCAGGTCCACGCCTTCACCGTGGAAGTAGGCGATGCCCACCAGTCCGGTGAAGATGGCCCCCGCGCCGGCCAGGGCCATCCAGCCGATGCCGATGCGGCGGGCCGCCGGAGCGTCGGCGGCCGAGCGCATGGCCATGAAGCGGACGATGATGTGCGGCTGGCCGAAGTACCCCAGACCCCAGGCGGCCGCGGAGATGATGCCCAGGGCGGAGGCGCCCGCCAGGAAGCTCATCCGGTCCACCTCGGCGCCTGCCGCGGTGGCCTGCACGGCGTCCGCCGCCGACACCCCGGAGCCCACATCGCCGACGCCGCCGAGGACCACCACGGCGAACAGCGGCACCAGCAGCAGGCCCAGGAACATCATCGTCCCCTGGACCACGTCCGTCAGTGAGGCGCCGAGGAAGCCGCCCACCAGCGTGTAGACGACCGTGACGCCGGCGACGATGAGCATGCCCTGCAGGTAGTCCAGCCCGAAGGCCACGGTGAAGAACTGTCCGCCGGCGACCAGACCGGAGGACACATAGAAGATGAAGAACGCCAGGATGATGAGCCCGGCGATGATCCGCAGCGCGTGGTTGCCGGTGCGGAAGCGGGCCTCCAGGAAGCTGGGGATGGTGATGGAGTTGCTGGCGACCTCCGTGTAGGCGCGCAGGCGCGGTGCCACGAACTTCCAGTTCAGCCAGGCACCGATGGTGAGCCCGATGGCGATCCATGCCTCGACGAGCCCGCGGGCATAGATGGCGCCGGGAAGCCCCATCATGAGCCAGCCGGACATGTCGGAGGCACCGGCGGACAGGGCGGCCGTGGAGGGCCGGAGGTTCCGCCCGGCGAGCATGTAGTCGGTGAGGTCCGTGGTGCGGCGGTACGCGTAGTACCCGATGGCGACCATGCACGCGAAGTACAGGATCACCGCCACGAGCTGGACTGTGGTGTTCGCGGTCTCGATCATAGGGGCGAGTATCGCACCCGGTGACCTGTCTCGCCGAACAGCGCCGCGCGGGCGGAGCCGCGGCGCCGATCAGTCCCGCGGCGTGAGGATGATGTTCGTCATCCGGGCCGTGGACAGCCGCCGACCCTGCTCATCCCGCATGACGATCTCATGCGAGGTCAGCGTGCGCCCCAGGGTGATCGGAGTGCACGTCCCGGTCACCACGCCGTCGGTGACCGCCCGGTGGTGGGTGGCGCCCAGCTCGGTGCCCACCACCGCGTTCGGCAGGCCCAGGGTGAGCCGCACATGCAGGATCGCCGCCAGAGACCCCAGCGTCTCGGCGAGGACCATGTGAGCCCCACCGTGGAAGAGCCCCATGTTCTGCTCGTTGCCGGCCACCGGCAGCGTGGCGACCACCCTCTCCGGGGTCATCTCCTCGAAGTGCAGCCCCATCTTCCGACCCAGCGGGGCGACCCCGTGGGGTCCCATCAGACCGTGCAGGTGCTCCGGGACTCCGGCGGCCTGCAGGAGGGCGGTCCGCTCGGCCTCATCGGGCAGGCGGCTGGGCACGGGGGCCATGTGTGTCTCGGCGCTGCAGGCAGGCGCGGCGCCGGCGGTGAAATCTCCACTCATGCCCACTAGAGTTGCACTGTGAGCCCGAAGAGTGAAGCCAGCCCCCAGCCGTCCTCAGCCGCCGCCGCCGACGCCGGGGGTGAGAAGCTCCTCGTCATCGACGGTCATTCCATGGCCTTCCGGGCCTTCTACGCCCTGCCGCCGGAGAGCTTCATCACCGACTCCGGGCAGTACACCAACGCCGTCCACGGCTTCACCAACATGCTGCTCAAGCTCATCCGCGAGGAGCAGCCCACGCATGTCGCCCTGGCCTTCGACCTGGACACCCCGACGTTCCGGCACGAGTCCTATGACGAATACAAGGGCGGGCGGGACAAGACCCCGGAAGAGTTCCGTGGCCAGATCGCGCTCATCAAGCAGGTCGCCGCCGCGATGAACATCCCCGCGGTCACCGTGGAGGGCTACGAGGCCGATGACATCGTCGCCACCTACACGACCCTGGCGGAGGCGGCCGGCTGGGAGACGCTCATCGTCTCCGGCGACCGCGACGCCCTGCAGCTCGTCACCGACCGCACCACCCTGATGTACCCCACCTCCGGCCTGTCCAAGGTCACGCTGCTCGACCCCGCCGGTGTGGAGGCCAAGTACCTGGTCCCTCCGGAGAAGTATCCCGACCTCGCGGCGCTGGTGGGCGAGACGGCCGACAACCTCCCGGGCGTGCCGAAGGTCGGCCCCAAGACCGCCGCCAAGTGGCTGGCCCAGTACGGCTCGACCCGCGAGATCATCACCCAGGCCGACCAGATCGGCGGCAAGGTCGGCGAGAACCTCCGCGCCGCCGTCGCCGACGTCGAACGCAACCTCGAGCTGAACCGGCTCGTCTGCGACCTGGACCTGCCCGTGGCCCTCGAGGACACCGCGCTGACGCTTCCCGACCGTGAGGCGATCGAGCCCCTGTTCGACGCCCTGCAGTTCAACCAGATCCGCGAGAGGCTCTTCGAGACCTTCGCCCAGCGGTTCCCGGACGCGGAGGTCGCCGCCGAACCGACGGAGGCGCTGCCCGCACTGCGCCTGATCACCGACGCCGAGGAGCTGACCGGTGCCCTGGAGGCATCCCAGGGCCCGATCGCGGTCGCCCTGTGCCTGGACCGCAGCGGCGAGAGCCTGTCCACCAAGGCCAAGCGGGACGAGGCTGCCCGCGTGGCGGAGGCTCTCGCCGTCGTCCTCGTCCCCGAGGGGGCCGAGGAGGCGCTCGCGGTCTCTCTGGCCGAGGCGGACGCCGCACTGGAGGGTGCGCTGGCGGACTGGCTCGCCGATGCCGAGCGGCCCAAGCTGATGCATGACCTCAAGGACGCCGGCCGTCGGCTGGCCCGCAGGGGTCTGCGGCTGGCGGGGGCCGTGGAGGACACGCTCATCTCCGGGTACCTGATCCAGCCGGACCGTCGGAGCTTCGCCTTCGCGGATCTCGTGACCCAGTACCTCGGCACCTCCACCGAGCCGAAGGACTTCATCGGCGGCGCTGAGGACGACGGCGGAGCTCCCGACCTGTTCTCCGCGCAGGACGTCGTGCCCGGCGTGAACCGCAGCGACTTCGACACGGCCGCCCTGCACGGGATGCTCCTGCACCGACTCAGCGCGGTGCTGCGGGAGCAGGTCGCCGGACGGGAGGCGACCACGCTGCTGCAGGACCTGGAGATCCCGCTGGCGGAGGTGCTGCTGCAGATGGAGCTCACCGGCATCGCTGTGAGCCGGGACCGCCTCGAGACGCTCGACACCGACTTCGCCGCCTCCATCGGCGCCTCCGCGGAGGCCGCCTACGCCGTGGTGGGGCATGAGGTGAATCTGGGCTCGCCCAAGCAGCTGCAGACTGTGCTGTTCGAGGAGCTGGGCCTGCCGACCACGCGCAAGACCAAGACCGGCTACTCCACCGATGTCGAGTCCCTGCAGGACCTGCTGGTCAAGACTGAGAACGAGTTCCTCGTCCACCTGATGGCCCACCGGGACGCCACCAAGCTGCGGCAGACGGTCACCGGGCTGCAGGGCTCCATCGACGACGACGGGCGCATCCGCACCACCTACGCTCAGACGGTCGCGGCCACCGGGCGGCTGTCCTCCCTGCATCCGAATCTGCAGAACATCCCGGTGCGCACCGCCGCCGGTCGGCGCATCCGGGACGCCTTCGTCGTGGGCGAGGGGTACGAGGCCCTGATGACGGCCGACTACTCGCAGATCGAGATGCGCATCATGGCTCACCTCTCCGGGGATCAGGCGCTCATCGACGCCTTCCGCGCCGGCGAGGACCTGCACAGCTTCGTGGGCGCGCGGGTCTTCGGCGTCGGCACCGAGGAGGTCACCGCGGAGATGCGCTCCAAGGTGAAGGCGATGAGCTACGGCCTGGTCTACGGCCTCTCCAGCTTCGGTCTGTCGAAGCAGCTCGGCATCGGAGTGGATGAGGCGCGGGATCTGATGAATGAGTACTTCCAGCGCTTCGGGGCGGTGCGCGACTATCTGCGTGAAGTGGTCGAGCAGGCCCGCGCGGACGGCTACACCTCGACGCTCTACGGACGCCGCCGGTACCTGCCTGACCTGACCAGCGACAATCGGCAGCTGCGCCAGATGGCCGAGCGCGCGGCGCTCAACGCCCCCATCCAGGGATCCGCCGCGGACATCATCAAGCGCGCCATGCTCGATGTGGACGCCGCCCTGCGCGCGGAAGGTCTTGCCTCCCGGATGCTGCTGCAGGTCCATGACGAACTCGTCCTCGAGATCGCCCCGGGGGAGCGGGAGGCTGTCGAGCGGCTGGTGGTGGAGCGCATGGGAGCCGCCGCGGAGCTCTCCGTGCCATTGGACGTCAACGTCGGGGTCGGCTCCTCGTGGCACGAGGCGGCGCACTGATGCCTGGCCACGACGTTCCCGGGGCATGCCGCTAGGCTGGGCCTGTGACCACCATGACTCCCCGCTCCTCAGCATCTGACACACCGGCTGTGCCTCGCCCGCCGGCCGTCGCCCCGCTCGCCGACGGTCTGCGCGTCGAGACGTTCCCGATCGAGCCCGACGCCTCGAGCGACGGACGCGCGGCCGCCTTCACCCGGAGCGTGGCCCAGGGGTTCTATGAGGGGTGGCTCTCCTCCGCCAACGTCGAGCGTTGGCAGGAGGCCTTCGTAGAGGACGGCCAGGTGCTCACCGGTGTGTACGTGGACCCCGGCCACGCCGCCCTCGAGCCCTGGGGCGGGGCCCTGGAGCGCCTCGGGCACGGCCCGGAGCATCCGGTGGGCACCTTCGTGGAGTGGGACAAGACCCTCAACCTCGGGGCGGGGCTCCTTCCGGCCCGCCTGATCTCCGGAGTGACCGTCAACCCGGGCTTCCGACGTCGGGGGATCCTCAGCCACATGATGACCGCGCGGCTGGCCGCCGCGGTGGACGACGGACTGCCGGTGGCCGCGCTGACCGTCTCCGAGGGCGGCATCTACGGCCGATTCGGGTTCGGCGCCGCCACCCGGGAGCAGCGGATCCGCCTGAACACCACACCTGCCGGTGACGGCTTCGCGCTGCGCGGCGCACCCACCGGCACGGTCCTGCCGGTGGACCCGACGCGGCTGGGCGATGTCCTCGCGGAGGTCTTCGCCGTCCAGCATGCCCGTGAGCGCGGCTCGGTGGGGCGCCACGCCGCCTACCGGAACTACGCCACAGCCCGGTGGAGCCGCGACGATGCCGCCTCCTGGGATCGGGCCGTGCGGGGCATCGTCCACGTGCGCGAGGACGGAGAGATCGGTGGCTGCGCCGTCTTCCGCTTCTCCGGCTGGGACAGCGAGCCGCCGACGATGGAGCTCATGGACATAGTCTCCCGGGACGCGACGAGTCGTCTTGAGCTGTGGCGCCACCTGGCGGAGATGGACCTGGTGCGTCGGGTGACCTTCTCCCGCGCTCCGCTCGAGGATCCGCTGTCCCATGCGCTGGTGAACCCCCGCGCCCGTGAGGTCGTCGGGGAGACCGATGTGCTGTGGGTCCGTGTCCTCGACGTCGCGCAGTGCCTGCAGGCTCGGGACTGGGGCGCGGACGGGCAGATGCTGCTGCAGGTCGAGGATCGGCTGGGCATCGTCGACGGCGCCTACCGCGTGGAGGTCCACGAGGGGGCGGCCGGGGTGGAGGCCCTCGTGGGGGAGCCGTCACCGTCGGATGTGGGGCACCGGTTGCCGGTGGTGACCCTCGATGCCGAGACGCTGGGCTCGCTGCTGCTCGGCGACGTCTCAGTGCGCGCCCTGCACGCCGTGGGTCGCCTCGCCGTGGACGGGGGAGCGACCGAGGAGCAGGAGCTGCTGGCCCGTCTGTCGGCCAGCTGGGACCTGCCCACGGCGCCGCACTGCGCGACGCACTTCTGATCGGTCGGCTGCGGCCGCCGTCGGGGCGATCCGACCGTCTCTGGGTGCCGTCGCACGGCGGATCAGGACCCGGCCGCCGCCCGGTTGAACCCGATTGGCCGCGCAGTATAGACTGGGCGGGCGCGTTCTGCGCACAGAGTCGAATCAGACCTCTGACACTGATCCTGCTCGGCCCTGACGCCCTGTGGCGCCTGGGCCGGCAGTCTGTCATTCGTCCGTCGCTCAGTGCATGGAGAACCGTGCACTGACCAGTCCAGCACACAATCCATATCGGAGCCCCTACTACATGACCACCACCGCAACCGCCCCGCAGGTCGCCATCAACGACATCGGCACTGCTGAGGAGTTCCTCGCCGCCGTCGACGAGACCATGAAGTACTTCAACGACGGCGACCTCGTGGAAGGCACCATCGTCAAGGTCGACCGTGACGAGGTCCTTCTCGACATCGGGTACAAGACCGAGGGCGTCATCCCGTCCCGCGAGCTGTCCATCAAGCACGATGTCGACCCGGACGAGGTCGTCGCCGTCGGCGACCAGGTGGAGGCTCTGGTCCTCACCAAGGAGGACAAGGAAGGGCGTCTGATCCTCTCCAAGAAGCGTGCGCAGTACGAGCGCGCCTGGGGCGACATCGAGCGCATCAAGGACGAGGACGGCGTCGTCTCCGGCACCGTCATCGAGGTCGTCAAGGGCGGCCTCATCCTCGACATCGGGCTGCGCGGCTTCCTGCCGGCCTCCCTGGTCGAGATGCGTCGCGTTCGCGACCTGGCCCCGTACATCGGTCAGGAGATCGAGGCCAAGATCATCGAGCTGGACAAGAACCGCAACAACGTGGTTCTGTCCCGCCGGGCGTGGCTGGAGCAGACCCAGTCCGAGGTCCGCTCCTCCTTCCTCAACAAGCTGGAGCGCGGCCAGGTCCGCACCGGCACCGTCTCCTCGATCGTCAACTTCGGTGCCTTCGTGGACCTGGGCGGCGTCGACGGTCTGGTGCACGTCTCCGAGCTCTCCTGGAAGCACATCGACCACCCGAACGAGGTCGTCGAGGTCGGCCAGGAGGTCACCGTCGAGGTCCTCGAGGTGGACATGGACCGCGAGCGTGTCTCGCTGTCCCTGAAGGCCACCCAGGAAGACCCGTGGCAGACCTTCGCCCGCACCCACGCCCTCGGCCAGATCGTGCCCGGCAAGGTCACCAAGCTGGTGCCCTTCGGCGCGTTCGTGCGCGTCGAGGACGGCATCGAGGGCCTGGTGCACATCTCCGAGCTCGCCGTGCGCCACGTGGACCTGGCGGAGCAGGTCGTGTCCGTCGGCGAGGAGCTCTTCGTCAAGGTCATCGACATCGACCTGGAGCGCCGCCGCATCAGCCTGTCGCTGAAGCAGGCCAACGAGGGCGTGGACCCCGAGGGCACCGAGTTCGACCCGGCGCTGTACGGCATGGACGCCGAGTACGACGACGAGGGCAACTACAAGTACCCCGAGGGCTTCGACCCGGAGACCAACGAGTGGATGGAGGGCTTCGAGGAGCAGCGCGCTGCCTGGGAGGCTCAGTACGCCGCCGCTCAGGAGCGCTGGGAGGCCCACAAGAAGCAGGTGGCCGCCGCCATCACCGCCGACGCCGAGGCCGTCGCCCAGGCATCTGTGGGCGGCAGCAGCAGCAGCTCCAAGTCGTCGGAGCCGGCTCCGTCCAACTACTCTTCGGCTCAGCCGACCGAGGACGCGGGCACCCTGGCCTCTGACGAGGCGCTGGCCGCTCTGCGGGAGAAGCTGACCGGCAACGCCTGATCCGCACGGATCTGCTGAGTCGCTGAAGGCCCCGTCCCACCTCTGGTGGGGCGGGGCCTTCGTCGTGGGCGGCGGCGAGCCGGGCGACGCCGGGTCAGCGTCGTCTGGTCGACTCGGTGACGGTGAAGGTGGGGTTCCGTGCGAGCTGCCGGGTGGGGCCCACCCGGCGTTCGAGGACCGGCCGGTGTCGCAGGTGGGAGTTCCAGACGCACACCAGGTGGCCGCCCGGAGCCAGCACCCGACCGGCCTCGGCGATGAGCCGGTGGGCGACCGTGGGGTCCACCGCGTTGCCCCGGTGGAACGGGGGGTTCAGCAGGATGGTGGAGACGGAGCCGTCCGGCCAGCGGGACAGCCCGTCGTCTCGGACGGTGCGGACCCGGTCGGCGACGCCGGCCGCCTCGGCGCTGAGCCGCGTGGAGGCCACGGCGGAGGCGGACTGGTCCACGGCGGTCACCTGAAGGTCGGGGTCACGGAGGGCCGCCCACACGGCGATGGTGCCGTTCCCGCAGCCCAGGTCCAGCAGTGTGCCGTCGGCGGAGGGCAGCGCCTCGGCGGACCCGTCGGCCAGAGTGCTGAGCATCAGGCGCGTGCCCGGGTCCAGGCTGGTCCCGCCATAGACGGCCCCCTGTGCGTGCAGCGTCAGCGGCGGCCGGAGGCCCAGGTCGGAGACCCCCGAGTGGTCCTGACGTCGGGGGAACGGGGCGGTGCGTCCCCGGCGCGGTCCTCGGGCGGTCAGCACACGGGCCTTGCCGCGGCCGCGCCCGGGCACCACGTCGGTGAAGCAGGCGGCCAGCACCTCGTTCATGGAGCGGGTCATGTGCTTGTCCCGTCCGCCGGCGAGCAGGACGACGTCGTCGGCGGCGTGCTCGGCCACCAGCCAGGTCCAGTCCTGAAGGGTCTCCAGAGCACGGGGAAGCGGCATCAGCACGGTCCGGGCCCCGGCGACCAGCTCCTCGGTGACGCCGCAGGTCCGGGGGAGCGCCTGGAGGCTGTCGGTGAGACCGTGCCGGACGGCGTTGGCCTGTGCGGCGAGCTCCCCGCTGCGGGCGTCCTGACCCGTGCGCAGCGTCAGTGGGCGCAGCTCCGGCGGCGCGGCCAGCAGGCTCAGCGTCAGTGCGCCCCAGCGGTCGTCGGCGACGGCGACGGCCTCGCGGGGATGTCCGGCCGTCCACCAGGCGGCCGCCGTATCCAGCAGCAGCCGGTCGGCGGCATCGGCGCCGGGCCCCTCGGGAGGGTGCTGATCGAGGTCATCGAGGAGCGCGAGAGACGTCAGGGCCGAGGGCCGGACCGCCGGCGTCCGGCCCTCCGGCACAGGGGACGCGGGGACGTCAGAGGGGCTCATGGCCTCTGCTCCACCCAGATGTGGCCGTCCTCCTGCAGGCAGGGGCGCCCCGAGCTCAGCTGGGCGAGCCGCGCCTCGAGGTCCTCGCGGTCCTGGGCCGTGTCGTCGACGGCCAGGCTGAGCCGGGCGGTCGCGTCGGTGCTGTACTCAGTGCTGTACTCGGTGCTCACCACGGTCACCCCGGCGGCCCGGAGCTCGTTCTCCCAGCGCCCGACGACCGCGACCGGCGCCGGCAGACTCACCTGGCGCAGGCGACGGCGTCGGCGCAGCAGGCCGTGGGCGCGCGCCTGCTCGACCGCGGCGACCACGGAGTCGGAGTAGGCGCTCACAAGTCCGCCGGCGCCCAGCAGAGTGCCGCCGAACCAGCGCACCACCACCGCGGTGACATCCGTGAGGTCCTGTCGTCCGTCCATGGTGGTGGCGTGTGTGAGGGCCTCCAGCATCGGTGCCCCGGCGGTGCCGGAGGGCTCCCCGTCGTCGTTGCCGCGCCGGAGCTCCTGGGACGGTCCGATCACCCAGGCGCTGCAATGGTGCCGAGCGGTGTGGTGTTCGCGGCGCAGCCGGTCGACCAGCGCTTGGGCGTCTTCGAGCGTCGGGGTGCGTCGGAGCACGGTGAGGAACCGTGACTTCCTGCGCTCCAGCTCGACGACGACCTCGGCGTCCTCGGTGAGGACGGTGCTCAGGCGGCCGGCGAGGGAGGGGCTCATGGGCCACCAGTCTAGAGGAGCTCGCCGAACCTGCTGGCATTCAGGTGATGATCAGCCGATGTTCAGGAGTCATTGCGGACCATCATGAATGCCGTTCTCGTGAGGGGATGATCCGCGGCGAAGATGACATGCGGAGGGGTGCCGAGGGCCTGGTCGCGGGAGGCGACGGCCCGTAGAGTGTACGCATCCACCTGGGGCTACACGCCGTCATCGGTGAAAACGTGAAAACAATCCCATATTCTCCTACGGTGAGTGACACGTTCCGGAACACCGAGACCGCACCTTGAGATCGGCGCCCCGGACACCAGGCAGACCGACGAAAGGCATCCTGATGCTCGAAAGGTTCCACGACCTGTTCAGACTGCGGACAAGCCCTGTGGTGTTCTTCGCCTCGGCGGCGATCATCCTGGGATTCGTCGTGCTCACCCTGCTCAACCCGACCGGCATGGGGGAGTTCTTCGGCACCGGATCGGGGTGGATCTATGACAACCTCGGCTGGTTCTACGTCTCCGGCGTGACGATCTTCCTGCTCTTCCTCATCTACATCGCCCTCGGACGCTTCGGACGGATGCGCCTCGGTCAGGACGACGAGACCCCTGAGCACTCGGACGTCTCCTGGTTCGGGATGCTCTTCGCCGCTGGGATCGGAACGATCCTGATGTTCTGGGCCGTGGCCGAGCCGGTGAACCACTTCGCGAACCCGCCGCGGGGCATCTCCGCGGACGAGGCCGCGGAGATCGTCGACGGCGGAGGCAGCGTCGACCCCACCACCGTGGTCGGCGGCACCGCGGAGGCGGCGTCCGAAGCGATGGGCTTCACGCTGTACCACTTCGGACTGCACACCTGGACGATCTTCACGCTGCCCGGCCTGGCGTTCGCCTACTTCATCTACAAACGTAACCTTCCCCCGCGAGTGTCCTCCATCTTCCAGCCGCTGCTGGGGGAGAAGATCCACGGACCGGCCGGGAAGGCCATCGACATCCTGGCGATTGTGGGCACCGTCTTCGGCGTGGCGGTGTCGATCGGTCTGGGCACCATGCAGATCAACTCGGGTCTCGCGGAGCTCTTCGGCATCGACGAAGGGGCGCTGTCTCAGATCATGATCATCACCGCGGTGACGATCGTGGCCCTGATCTCTACGCTCCTCGGGGTGAACCGAGGCATCAAGCGGCTCTCCAACTTCAACATCTGGGTGGCCATCGCGCTGCTGGTCTTCATCCTGATCACGGGGCCGACCGTCTACCTGTTGCGCGGCATGATCGAGTGGACGGGCGTCTATGCGGCGATGCTGCCCGAGCTGGCGTTCTGGAACGACACGATGGCGGACACCGGCTGGCAGAACGGCTGGACCATCTTCTACTGGGCCTGGACCATCACCTGGTCGCCCTTCGTGGGGATCTTCATCGCCCGCATCTCACGGGGACGCACCGTCCGGCAGTTCGTGGCCGGAGTCCTGGGGCTGCCCACGGCGTTCACCATCATCTGGTTCGGCGTCTGGGGCACCGGAGTCTTCGACATCGAGATGCACGGCGACGGGGGCCTGGTGGAACGCGTGGTCGGCGAAGGAGACATCCCCGGGGCGCTGTTCGCCTTCCTCGGCGACTTCCCGCTGGTGACGTTGACCTCGGCGGTCGCGATCATGCTCGTCTCGATCTTCTTCATCACCTCCATGGACTCCTGCGCTCTGGTGCTCAACGACATGTCCTCAGGCTTCGAGGGCAAGGTGCCGGCCCATCAGAAGGGCTTCTGGGCGGTGTCCATCGGCCTGATCGCGGCGATCCTGCTCACCGCCACAGGCGACGGCGGCCTCGAGGCCCTGCAGAACGTGGCCATCGTGCTGGGCCTGCCCTTCTTCCTGCTGGGCTATCTGATGATGTTCAACCTCTCTCGAGCTATGCGGGAGGATGCCGGAGAGGTCGGCTACCTGCGGACCCGTCGCTGGCTGAAGACCCTGCCGCCCGAGGAGTACGAGCGCCGCATGGAGGAGGCCGACGACTCCCTGGTCGAGGCAGTGGTGGCCCCCGACTTCCAGGAGGGCACCCAGCCGGAAGGCGCCCCGGAGGTGGAGCACGTCGAGCAGCCGGAGATCGTCGAGGAGTATCGGATCCGCACGGGAGAGACCCCCTTGGTCGACCCGACGGACCCCGACGGCGTCCGGCGCTGAAACGGGCACGGGCACGGCGGGTCGGACCGCGGTCCGACCCGCCGTG
>NZ_JBQYEY010000009.1:0-128013 GCF_052656005.1 Nesterenkonia sp. K-15-9-6 | reverse complement strand
TCGACTTCTATCCATCCACCGCCACGCCGACTCCGGCGCGCGTCCCAGCTTCTACACCCTCAAACGCGAAGAGCCCCTTTTTCGTGCACTGGGCGCAGAACACCGTCGAATCGGAATCTTAGCGACGCTCGAACAGTTCCAGCAGCTTCGAACGCACCGCCTCGTCAGGCTGATCCAGCAGACACTCATCGATCACCAGCAGCGAGCAAGTGGAGCACCCCCGCAATTACTTCGTCTGACCTGGGGTCTGCCCTTGGCCAGGGCCCTTGCCTCTTCGAGATCAGGCATCCGGATGCAGTGCGCGGAGCCGGTGCTGACAGTCGCTCGCCGCAGGGTTATGGAAACCCCGGTGTGGCGTTGCACTGAAACCCTACCGCGGACCGGGGGAGGCACGGACTGACTTGTCCAGGACTCAGACGAACGCCTCAAGCTCGGCAGAGAAAGGGGGGTCCATGCCACATCGGCTGACTGTCACAGTGGCCGCACCAACTGCACGCCTCGCAAGCCGCTCAAGTTGCTCACCGGACATTGCACGCAGCGTGGTCCTCATGTCACGACCACCGACCGACCTGAGCAGGCCGTCGATGAACGCAGCCATGAAGGTATCTCCCGCTCCGACAGTGTCGACGACAGGGACTGCAATACCCTCGACGGCCTGCCGCTCTCCTTCGGTGACAATAACCGCCCCCTGCTCTGCCCGAGTCACTACCACGATCCCTGGTCCCATCGCGGACCACTTCTCGGCAGCAACCATCGGATCCGAACCCGAGTAGAGGAACTCTAGGTCCTCCTCGCTGGTCTTGACGACATCGGAGAGTCTGACGAACGCCTCAACAGACTGGACCGCATCGGAGCGGTCACCGACGAGCCTCGGACGGATGTTCGGGTCATAGCTGACTGGAATCCGCCCAGACGCCTGTTCCACCAGTCTGCGCACCTGCTGAGCCCCGGGATTCTGCAGGGCAGCGAGGGAACCTACATGGAGGAATCCTCCCCAGCTCGGAATCTCTTCGATATCCCACTCGAAACTGAACTCGTACGATGCAGAACCCTCCTCATCGAGGACGGCAGTGGCGAGGGACGTCGGCGCGTGAGAAGGCCCGACATTCACGATATCGACGTTCGACTCTGCGAGCCAGCTGCACAAAAGAGCACCATACTCATCGGCACCCCACTGCGTCACGAAGCTGACCTCCCTCCCCAATCTCCCGAGCGCCACAGCTACGTTCGCCGGACTACCACCGGGAGCCGCATGCGTCGAACCATCGGGATATCTGACCACGTCGATGAGGGACTCGCCCACCACCAGAACCTCACTCATGCTGCACCCCACCGCATCATCTGTCATCGGTCAACCGCCTTCATCGGGGTGCCCTCTCAAGGGCCGGGGGAAGACTCACCGCAACTCCGGAGGGCTCGTTCTGATACCAGTAAGCGGTGCTGCAGACGTCATCGACCCTCTCGAACAGGCGGTGGCCGCGATCCCCGATCTGCTGAAGGGTGACGCGCAGTTCATCATGGAACCGAACCGGGTCGGGAAGGTGCCACCGATACATCCCGTGACTCGGAGGCATCGTTATATCGTACGGCGACGACTTTGTGGCATCTTCGACGATCCTCTGGTGGTACCCAAGATAGGCAGACGTGAACATCTGGCTCCGCGGCACAGGGTCGACCCCCAGATAAGACTGGAACCCCCACGCGCCTCCCACATAGTCCTCCAGTCCCGTTCCACAGATCGTCGGGTGAGTCTCGTCGCCGTCCAAATAGAACTTCACCTCGCCCTCTCCCCACCAAAAGCGGGACAGGGCAGTCACTCCGATGAAGGTTCCCACGTAAGAACCTGACCCCTTCACCCCGTCGAGGATGACGTGATCCTCGCCTGGGACTGTCGTGGCGTTCGATCGCCGCCACTGCGCGTGGAAGTATCCGTGGTCCGCAGGGAGAGCCTCGAGCGAATAATCGATCTGATAGAAGAAACCAGGCACAGGACCCTCGTGCTGGTTCACGACTTCGATTCGAGCCGACCTGCTGAACGGCATCGGCAGGTACCAGTTGAAGCCACCTGTCGGAGCCACGACCACGGCCGCCGAGTTCATAGTCGAAGGTTCCGCAAAGCCGGTCGCGAAGAAATCCCCAAACGGAACCTCCACTGCCGCCACGGGCGCGTCATCCCAGGTGATGCGAAGAACGAGATCCCGCAGCACGAAAGGACCAGCCTCTGTCTGGCGAGGAAGTGTGAACCACATGTGCCGGATCACCCCAGGACCGTCTATATCTGCCAGCACAGCTGTTTCACCTTCGGCCAGCGCAATGCATGGCCGCCCCTTCCTGCCCGGGCCGAGCCGGGAAGCCTGATGCGCCCCGCCCTTAGGAGCCCCTTGAGGATTCTCTGCCGTGATCGACCGACTCTTCGCCTCAGTCATGAGCGCGAATTCTGGCAATTGCGTGATGGACAACGGTAGACCTCCGATAGATGGACCGTGATAGCGGCATGAAAGGGTCACTTGACAGCCCCAGCGGTGACGCCTCGTGTCAGCGTGCGCTGGAAGAACAAGAAGAAGAGAAGTGTGGGAAGCAACGACATCAGTGACGCCGCAGCCAACTGCGTGACGTCCAGCGTGTTCTGGCCCTGGAGAGCCGCCAACGCGATGGGAATCGTCTGAGACGATGGCGTGATGAGCATGATCATCGGGATGAAGAATTCGTTCCAAGTCCAGACGAAGAAGAAAACCAAGAGCACCGCCATCGTGGGACGCATCACCGGAGCGACGACGCGAACCAGGATGGTCCAGCGATTCGCGCCGTCCATCCGCGCGGCTTCAATGAGCTCCTTGGGGAAAGTGCCCAGTACGGAACTGAGGATGTAGGTACCGAAGGCGGCATGCAACACGGTGAAAATGATGGTGACCGACCAAATGGAGTTCTGCAGCCCAACTGCCTGAGCCGCCGTGAACAACGGGTAGATCAGCGTCTCTTGGGGAAGGATCGTTGCGGTGAGCAGCAGAAAGACTACCCACATCCGAGCCTTGACCCTGCCGATGCCGATCGCGTAGGCAGCTAGCATCGCCAGCGCCACCGCACAGAACGAGGTCACGCCGCTGATCACCACCGAGTTCCACAGAAGCTGTGGGTAGTCAACGGTCTCAAGGTAACGCTGAAATGCGGAGAGAGTCCATTCCTCTGGCAGGCTCAGCGGTCCGTTCGCCGAATAGTCCGCGCCCGTCTTGAATGAATTCACCATCAAGAGATAGATCGGCATCAGCATCACCACGGCGATAGCTGCCGCAAGCAACAGCGCGAGCCACCGCTGAACTGCCAGTCTCGCCAGAAACGTCCTGCTGCCCCGAGGATGGACAGATGTCAGAGGGTGTACGGCGGCGCTCATTTGTCCTCCATCGATCGCGACTGCCAGTAGATCAGCCCACCAGCGATGAGGCCGATCACCACAGCCAGCGCTGTGGCTGATGCGGCGCCGTACCCCACACGAGACAGTTCGAAGAAATTCCGAAAGGAGAAGAGGGAAGGCACATAGGTCGAACTCTCAGGGCCGCCGCGAGTCAGGATCAAGATCGGCGCGAATACCTTCATCGCTGCGATCGTGGCCGTCAACACAACCACGTAGATATCGGAATGGATCTGGGGGACCGTGATCGAGAGGAACCGCCGGCCCCATCCCGCACCGTCAAGTTCAGCCGCCTCGTACAGCTCCGGATCCACCCGTTGCAGCGCCGACATGAAGATGACCACGGGATAACCGATCTGCAGCCAGATCAGCATGAGCATGATCGAGCGGAGAGCGATGTCCGGGTCACCCAGCCAGTCAGGAACTGCTTCCATACCCATTGATCTCAGGATGGAGTTCAGCGATCCATCCCGTGTCTCGAGGATCCAGCTCCACACAACTCCCGCGACTGCCACCGGCAGAATCTGCGGCACGTAGTAACACGCGCGGAGTACTGATGACGCTTGGGAGCCGAAGTGTCGCCCCAGGTAGTCGAAAAGCAAGGAGGCCAGCGCCAACCCGATACATGTGGGAATCACAGCGATCGCGATGATCAGATAGAAGGCATTGACGAAGGAACGCCAGAAGAGACTGTCATCCATCAGTTCCCGGTAGTTATCCATACCGACCCAGGTCCGAGCGGCTGCGCCACCCTGCCAGTCGAAGAAACTGTTATAGAAGTTCATCGCGAACGGCACAAAGACGATAAGGCCGAAGCCCACCAGAAGCGGCAGCAGATAGACCCAGTAGGAGATCTGCCTCGGTCCGCTCCCCCGACGGAGTGGTCTCTCCTGGATGGATGCGTTCTTCTCCGCTGCACGTTCCTCGAGCACATCCGTCATCACAAGCTCCCGCTGCCCGCGTCGTAAAACTCCTGGAGACTCTCCAGATATGCGTCACTGTCTGTGGTGCCGCTGGTCATCCCCTGCAGACCGCTCATCTGGAAGTCGAGGAGGCCCGGCACCGGGTAGTCCGGGTAGTAGGAGAGCCCTCCGCCTTCTTGGATCTCATCGAACTGCTGATTCATCTCACGCATGCGCTCGTCTTCGATGCTGTCTGTGTCGCCAGCGACGGGCAGACCCCCCAGCTCAGCAATCCTGTTCTGAACTTCCGGGGAGAGAGTGATCTCGATCCAGTCGTACGCAAGCTCTTTGGCCTCTGCATTTGCGGGAACCCCCCACAGGTGACCGGACGCGCCCGCGTTCATGTTGGACTCAGGGAAGGTGAACGTTCCCCAGTCGAAGTCAGCTTCCTCGTTGATTCGAGTGAAGGCCCACGTCCCATTAGCCATGAACGGGAACTCGCCGGCGATGAAGGCCCGTTCCATCTGGTCGCCATCGACGCCAGAGAGCTGCGAACCCAGATAGCCGGCTTCGAGCCACTCTTCGAGCTTCTCTGTGCCTTCCCGGAAGGCTCCTCCCGTGAGGTCGGGATCACCCCTGAGGAACATGAAGTCTTCGATCTCTTCACGCTCGGCTACGCCGGAGATCAGCTGCCACCAGGTCTGGAGCACCGCGTGCTGACCGGCGTTGCTTGAGACTGGAGTGATGTCGTCTTCCAGGAAAGCGTCGAATATCGCCTCGAGCTCGTCCATGGACTTAGGCGGCGAGTCGAAGCCCTTCTCCGCCAGCATGTCTGCGTTATAGAAGAAGGTGAAGTAAGAGGCGACATTCGGCACCCCGTACCAATCACCGGATCCCGCATGGCCGTTCTCGTCGTACACGGCAAGCGATCGCACGGACCCCGTGACCAGATCGTCCAGCCCACGCTCTTCGACGATCTGGGTGAGTGGATCGATCAGACCCTGAGCCGCCAACTGTCCGCCATCTGCGTTTCCAGTGTTGAACAGCATCACATCCGGCACATCGTCGCCGGTGAGCAGGATCCGAGCGTTGGATCGGATGGCATCGAAGCTCGAGCTGGAGAACTCCACCTCAACGTCCGGATGCTTCTCTTCGAACAGCTCAACGGCATACTGCCATGCCTGATATTGAGCTGTTGACGTCGTTTCGTACTGAAGGATGGTAAATGTCTCGCGCTGCTCACCACCCCCGCATCCTGCGGCTGCGGCAGTCAGTCCGACGGTAAGTGTCGCAGCGGCGACGCCGCGCGTGATGCCCCTCATAATGCCCTCCAAGTCGTCTGATTCTGTGACGGAACCCCTTGCCACTAGGCGAGGTAACGTTATCTTTGTCACAGTGAAGGTAACGTTACCTCTACTGCCCCAGCTTGTCCACCCTCGGATTCGTTGCCTTATGATGTTCGTCAACATCACCAATCGGCAGGATCTATGGCCACGATCAAAGAAGTCGCACAGCTCGCGGGCGTCAGCCCCATGACGGCTTCTCGTGTGGTCAACGGCAAAGGCAACGTCAGGCCGGACCTGAAAGCTCGAGTACTCAAGGCCGTCGAGAGCCTGAACTACACCCGAAACTACGCCGCCGCTACACTGCGTCAACGCTCCCAGCCGACCTGGACCATCGGGCTCGTCATCGAGAACGTCGCCAACCCATACCTGGCTCAGCTTCACCGAGAGATCGAAGACACCGTCCGAGCCGAAGGATCCTTCGTCTTGGCCTGCAGCACAGATGAAGACCGGCAACAGGTACTGCGCCTCGTCCATGAGCTCCGCGCACGAGACATCGACGGCCTGATCATCGCGCCCCCACCGGGGGAACAGACTTACCTGGCGACCACGCCGCCCATTCCCACAGTTCTGGTGGACCGCCCTGCTGTTGGCGTGAGCCTGCCTTCAGTCGCCACCGACGGCAGGAAGGGAACACGAGAGGCAGTCGAGCACCTGATTGCTCATGGCCACCAACGCATCGCGTACCTCACTGATCTCAGGTCCGCAACCATGCAGGCACGACACCAGGGCTTCATCGAAGGCCTCCTGCACAACGGCATCCAGCCCCACGAGGACATCGTACTGACAGACATCGCAACCTCCCACGACGCTCGGAAGGCGGTTCACTCACTCTTAGGAAGCTCGGACCCACCTACTGCAATTGTCACCGGCCGAGACGGAACCACCATCGGCGCGACCCGCGGGCTTCACGAGCACAGAGCACACTTCGACGTCGCTCTCGTCGGGTTCGACGATGTCGCCACAGCAGACCTCATCGAGCCTGGCATTTCCGTGGTAGCCCAAGATCCACGCCGCGTCGGCGGTCAAGCCGCCCAGCTCCTCCTGGCCCAGCTGGCGGATCCTGACCAGCCTACGGAGAGCCGATTGATCCCCACACGGCTCATCGAACGCGGGTCAGGAGAGATTCTCGGGCCGTTCGCGCCCTAAGCCTCGCGTCACCGAGGCGCGGGGGTGTTCAACGGCTGAGGTGAGGCAGAGATGACCCTCTGACTCCTGTCAAGTCGTTGTACGGTCGGCAGATCGGGCCGGCAGAGGAACCCCGTCGTCGTCATGTATCGCCGTGTCCCTCATCGTGGCGCAGGATGAGCTGGGCGCCCAGTCGGGTCGTCCGTACCGGACTGGTGTCGTTGCGCATGCGCCGAAGGAGCATACGAGTCGCTTCGTCCCCGAGGGCGCCGGCATCCTGTGCTATGGCGTTGACCCCGCCGTGCAGTACGTCAGCGAGGGGGAAGTCGTCGAACGCGATGAACGTTGCTGATCCTGTGAAGAAGCCGGCGTGGATCATGCTTAGTGTAGTGAGGGAGTTCGCCGAGACGTGGGCGGTCGGCGGCTGTCGCAGCTGCCTGAGCCAGGCCAGGTGATTTCGGATCCGAGAGTCGTCCGGGCTGTGCTGGTAGATCAAGTCTTTGTCGAAGGGGATATCTGCTTCCTCGAGCGCTTTCCTATAGCCGGCTAGGCGCTCTTGTTGCGTGAACACGCCTACATCGTCGCCGAGGTAGGCGATGCGCGTGTGCCCTCGCATCAGAAGATGGCGCACGGCCCAGGCCATCGCTCCAACGTTGTCACTCAGGGCGAGGTCCGACTCGAAGTCCCGCGCCGGTCGGTCCAAGCAGACAACCGCAATACCGCGCGGCAGACTATGCAGATAGGCCTTGGATCCCATCGTCGGGCTGAGGATGATGCCGTCGGCGTAGCCAGAAGCGAGGGACTCGATCGTCGTCCGCTCTCGCAGCGGGTCTCCGAACGTCGACGCGACGATGACGACGTACTGATCGGCAGCCGCACGCTCGATGCTCCCGGCGATCTGTGCCTCGAACGGCTCAGAGATGTCTTCACAGACGAAGGCAATCGCTCCGGTCGTAGAGCGCCGCAGCCCTTGTGCGGCGGGGTTCGGTCGGTAGTTGAGTTCGGCGATAGCCTCCGTCACTCGGGAGCGAGTCTCGTCCGTGACATAACGCTCGTGATTGAGCACCCGCGACACCGTCTTGACGCTCACACCCGCAACGCGGGCCACGTCGCGGATCGTCGCTCGTTCCATGAGGCACCTTTCGGGGATAAGCACGGTCGGCAGTTATGACAACGATATCAGACGCGGAGGCATGGGCAGGGAGGTCTTCCAGGAAGGGCACTCGAGACGCAGAACATTGAAATTCCGGTACCTTCGGGTGCTGGAGCGTCGTACCTTGAGTGGACAAGAGCATCTCCAACGTCGGTCGCGCAGAGCCAATTTCTGACATCGTCGTCATAGAGAGAGGACATAGTCCATGGAGCGTCGTACGTTCCTGACCGCCGCCGGCCTCGCCGGCCTCACACTCAGCGCCTGCTCCGGTCCACCCGAATCCTTGCCGAGCGAATCACACGCACTGCAGTTCTTCAACGACGCAGCAGCCTGGGGTCCCGGATACACCGCCGCGGGCCAAGAACTCTCCAAGAAGACGGGGTGGTCAATCGATCCGCAGACCATCCCGGACGCATCCGCTTACGAGCAGGTAATCCGCTCGCTGCTCCAGACCCGCAATCCCCCCGACCTCATCAAGTGGGGGAGCGGGTACCGGACGAAGGACCTCGCGCGTACTGGCGGGATCGCCGATGTCACCAGCGCCTGGGACGCGTCCGTGCAGTTGGGCTGGTTGGATGACTCGCTGCGTTCCGCGTTCACCTACGAGGAGGGCGTCTATGGACTTCCACTTATCCAGGGCTTCTACGTGATGTTCTACAACGTCGCTCTGTTCGACAGGCTCGGCATCTCGGCCCCGAAGACCTGGGACGAGTTCATCAACCTCTGCGATACGCTGCAGGATGCGGGCGTCACGCCGATCGGAACCACCCAGGTGAACATCTGGCCCGTGGCCAATTGGTTCAGCATGCTCGCCACGGCATACGACGCGGACTGGTTCACGCGCGTGTGCGCGAATGAGGCGACTTTCCTCGATGACGAAGCTCGAGGAATGATGCAACTCTGGCAGGAGATGATCCGCTGGGGATATCACACGTCACCGGACACCGACAGCGGCAACTTCGCCGGCATGCTCCAATCAGAGACAGTGGGCATGTGGCCCTCGGCGGTCAGCTGGAGCACGCAGAGCCTCCAGAACATCGGCATGAAGTCCGGCGACGACTACGATGCATTCATCCTGCCTCCATACTCCGGCAAGGAGAAAGCGGTCGTGACCGAGGTCGCAGGCCTCGTCGTGCCAGCCCGCTCGCAGAACGTCGATGAGGTCGTAGAGGTCATGGCGTCGTGGCTAGATCCCGACGTCCAACAGCCGTGGTCCGATTTCCTCTCCGGGTCATCCGCCAACCCGAAGGTCCCATGGACCGATCCGATCAGCCAGCGCCTACAGTCGCAGATCCGCGATGAGAATATCACCGTGGTGAATCGCTATTGGGAGGGTTCGCCGACAGCACTGGTCGTCGGCGTCACCCAGGATCTCGGCGGGTTCATGGCGGACCCCAGCCATCCACAGCGCGTACTGGAATCGCTGCAGCAGAAGGCCGTGTCCGAATGGTCGTACTGGGTGGAGGCGACGCGATGAGCAACAAGACGACGACCATCGTCACGAAGAACGACTCCGCATACAGGCCTGTCGCGACGGATTCCGTGGCCACGGTAAGCCTGGCGCGGATACGTCGGCGCGGTTGCATCACGCGTGGGCGACCACGATTGCTGTTCCTGCTTCCCGCGGTCGTGCTGATCTTCGGGCTGGGCCTGCTTCCGTTCTCTGCCACGGTCTGGCGGAGCCTCTTCGACGACGCCGTGGTGGACCCCCAGTTCAACTGGTTCGCCTCTTACGGACGCCTCATATCGGACCCAGTAATCGTGCGATCCCTGGTAAATACCTTCCTGTGGCTCATCGGCACGGTGAGCATCCCCGTCGGCCTTGGGCTGGCTATCGCTACGGTCACGAACTCGCTGAACTGGGGCAAGTGGGCCCGGCTCGCGATCGTACTTCCATATGCGCTCTCCGGAACGGCGGTCGCCGTGGTGTGGAGCTTCATGCTGCAGGACTCCGGAGCTGTGAACTCATTCCTGCGTGGCATCGGGCTCTCGGGCCTGGCGCATCCGTGGTTGTTGGAATGGCCGGGCAACACACTCGTGCTGATCCTCGCCAACTCGTGGCAGGCAACGGGTGTCGCCGTCATCCTCTACCTAGTGGGCCTGCAGGGAATCCCGGAGGAGACGATCGAGGCCTCATCACTGGACGGCGTCTCCGGCTTCAAACGCTTTCAACATATCGTTTTTCCACAATTGCGCGCTACTTCTGCGGTGGTGATGGGCATCAGCCTGGCGAACGGGCTGAAGTCCTTCGACCTGATCTGGGTGCTCACCAGTGGAGGTCCCGGCCGTGCGACCGAAACGCTGGCCGTATCCATGTACTGGCAGAGCTTCGTGCTGCAACGACCGGGATCCGGGGCTGCCATCGCGGTCGTGCTGACAATCGTCGTCGTCGCAGTTTCCGTCGCCTACCTGCGCAAGCAACTGAAGCAGGACTGAGGAACCATCATGACTAATGCACTGCGTTCACCAACAACCACCGGACGGCGTCAGTCAACCGTGCTGCGCTCCGCCTTCGTCATCTTCCTGGCGGTCCTCTGGTTCGTCCCCACGTACCTGATCATCGTCAACGCGTTCACCTCCAACGTCAACTACACCGGCGAAGTTGCCTGGTTCCCGCGCAGCTTCGCCCTGTTCGAGAACATTCAGGCGGCTTGGCTAACCGTCGACCTCGGCCCGGCACTGCTCAACTCGCTGCTGTACGCCGTCGTCGCGGGCGCGCTCGCCGTCCTCGTCGCCGCCCTTGCCGGGTTCGCGGTGTCCGCGATTCCCGGAGGATGGCGCACCTTCTGGTTCTGGGTGATCTATTCCGGGGCCCTGTTTCCGGCGCAGGCCTTCCTGGGGCCGCTGTTCACCGGGTACGCGGAGACAGGCCTGTACGACACCCGGTGGGGGCTGTTCCTCATCTACACCGCCACCTGCGTGCCGTTCTCCTTCTTCATCATGCGCAATCACATGCTGTCGATACCGCCGGAGGTCAACGAAGCCGCTCAGCTGGATGGCGCCAACTGGTGGACTGTGTTCACCCGCTTCTACCTTCCGCTGTCGAAGTCGGCACTGGCAGCCGCGTTCATCTTCCAGTTTGTCTGGGTGTGGAACGAATTGCTATTCGGGATCACGCTCAGCTACTCCGAGGAGATCCGCCCAGTGATGGCGGCCCTCGCAGGACTCCAGTCAAACTACGGAACGGTAGGCCCTCCGATCGTCCTTGCCGGTGCGCTGTTCGTCTCGCTGCCAACCGTCATGGTGTTCCTGCTGTTCCAGCGGGTATTCGCCTCCACCCTGGGTGGAGCGAAGCTCTGACGATCAGCGTCCGCCCGCTTACCTTATCTCAACCCAAAGGAGAACCAATGCCCGATGTCTACTACCAGCATCCGAACACGTGGTTCGGCGACTGCATGCCGATCTTTCACGACGGCGCCTTCTACCTCTTCCACCAGCGCGATCTCCGCAACCCAGGCCCACTGCCCGATTGTGAGCCGTTCGGCTGGGCACTCGCCCGCACAACCGATTTCGTCAACTACGAGGACCTCGGCGACGCGATCATCCCCGGCGGTGACCATGACCAAGATCAGTTCATCTACGCCGGCTCGGTGCTCCGATCAGGCGAGAAGTTCGTCGCGATGTACACCGGCTACAACCGCGACCACTTCGAGGCTGAGGGCAAACCGTCCCAGGTGCTGATGATCGCCGAAAGTGACGATCTCATCCACTGGAGGAAGACCGACACGACCGTCGTCGTGCCGCAGGAGGGGTACGATCCCGACGACTGGCGCGACCCATGGGTAATCCATGACGCGGAGCACGACCAGTACCTCATGGTCCTTGGCACCCGCAAGGCTGGCGCTAAGACCCTGCCGACCGGACGTACCGTCGCCTTCACTTCCACGGATCTGGAACACTGGGACTTCCAGGGCGACTTCTGGGCACCGGACCTCTACACAATGCACGAGATGCCCGACCTGTTCCGCGAGGGCGACTGGTGGTACCACCTGGTTACCGAGTATTCGGAGAGTTCCAAGACGATCTACCGCCGGGCGAGGTCTCTAGACGGACCTTGGGAGGCAGGGGTCGATGACGCTTTCGATGGGCGCGCCTACTACGCGGCACGGTCTGTCTCGGACGGCCAGCACCGCTATCTCGTCGGCTGGGTCCCGACTCGATGGGACGACGACGACACCAAGGCCTGGCAATGGGGAGGCACCCTGGTTGTCCACGAGATCGTGCAGCGCCCGGATGGCATGCTCGGCACAAAGATCCCGGATCAGGTTCGTGCCCACCTCGAAGGGCGTACAGTCACATCGGTACCGGGCTTCGCGCTGGAGCGGCGCGATGGGCTGGCTGAGCGTGTCGTCGCATCCGAACTGCCGCAGCCGGCGCTCCTCACGACCACGCTGAAAGTCGAGCCGGACACTCACGCGGTCAGCATCCGGTTCGGGGAGGACCCCGCGACGCAGGTGGGCTACCAGTTCCTGTTGCGCATTGCCGAAGGCCGCTTTGAGTTCGACAAGCGCCCGAACTGGCCGTGGGGGCAGTTCGACAACCGCGACCTCGACCGGCCGCTGTTTATCGGAGACGGTGAAGAGCACACCGTAGCGCTTGTCATCGATGGCGATATTGCGACGCTGTACGTCGACGATGTCGCTCTCAACGTTCGCTTCAATGCGCCAGCAGGCACGCAGGTCGCGATCGATGTCGTCGACGGGAGGGTCGCGGTCGGCGAGGTCGTGATCTCCACGGTCTCCTGACACTTGGTGGACAGAAGGGACGCTCCGGGAATCAGACCCCGGTGAGCTCGACGAGGCGGGGCGGGTCTGCGCCGGGACGGGATACAGTGACGGCGGCCGCCGTCGAGACGAACTCGAGGATCTGCTCCAGGACGTCGCCTTCCATCAAGTCGAGGTTCGCCCGCCCCTTGCTGTCGACGCAGCCCTCGGCCGCCAGGCCGTGGATGAGCGCGCCCATGAAGGTGTCGCCGGCACCGACGGTATCGATCACCTGCACGGTCTTACCGGAGACACGGCTGACTCCGGCCGCCGTGACCGCAGTGCGTCCCTCCCCGCCCAGCGTGACGATGACGATCGCGGGGCCGGTTGCGCGCCACGCCGCAGCGACCTCGAGCGGGTTACGGTCGGGGTAGAGCCAGCGCAGGTCCTCGTCGCTCGTTTTCACGACATCGGCGATGCAGACGAGCTCCTCAACGGTGCACCGGGCTTCGTCTACGTCGGGCAGCACTGCTGGCCGCACGTCGGGGTCGTACGTAAGCAGCGCACGACCGTGCACTGATTCGAGGTTGCGTCGAACTACGTCTGCTCCCGGGGATAGGAAAGCGGCGATTGACCCGGTATGCACGATGCCCGGGCGTGTGGGGAGCAGATCCTCCGGGAGGCTCCAGAGGATATCGAAATCTTAGGTCGCAGAGCCGCCGGTGGCGAGGAGAGCAGTCGCGGTCGCAGTACGACAGACCTCTTGCGCCTGCACGCGCACGTGGGATCCGGTGAACCAGGTCCGGATCCGGGCCCCGTGCGCGTCGGCGCCGAGAGCGCTCACGAGTTGCGGCGCGTCGCCGAGCCGGCCGAGCGTCAACGCCACGTTCGCCGGGCTGCCGCCGGGGCTCTCGTCGACCGTCCCGTCGATGCGGTGCACGATGTCAATCAGCGCCTCCCCGATGATGAGAATCTCGGCTGGTCACGTGACCGGCGAGGAGCCGGGAGTTTCAAGCGTGCTCATTCGATTCTCCTACGCGGAGCGATGTCGGGAGATCGGGCTCAGGTGCGGACCTCCGCAACAGGCTACCGGACGGAACAGCCCATACGGACCGGGGTCGAGCATACCGCTCGGCTCCGGACTGACCCTGCCCGCAAGTCGTGGACACGGTCTTAGCCTCGATTCACCGGTGTGCGGGGGTGTTCAACGGCAGCGGTGAGGCAGAGATGGCTCTCTGATCGGGAATATGAGTAGCGGTCATCGTGGTGATGTCCTTTCGAGTTAGGTTATAGGAGATTCCTCGAAGGGGCCACCCGATGGCCGCGCCCACGTCTACGACGAAGACGGTCACGACCCTCGGGACGGTTACACCACTCTATGGGGCACTACTTCGGCGGCGGGGCTGGTCCCGATGCTGCGCCCGTCCCGGTCCGCAGGGGTCCAGCGGTTCGCGCAGTCACGTCTGAGCATCCCGACAGACAAGGGCACGCACGCCGGGGCGAACGTGGTGGCGCTGGTGACGCCGATGCTGGCCAGGACGGACTCAATCGAGGACATGAACGTTCTGCGTCATGGCGGGATGGATCGGTTGTTCGATCGCGCGACCCCCGTCACACTCAGACGCATCGGTGTATCGAGGCTAGGGAGCGCTCAGCCTCTGCGGCAGCGCGGCTGCTCGACCATCTTCAGGATCACGTCGTGAAGGTCCCCGATGACGCCGAAGTCGCCGATCTCGAATACCGGGCCCCTCATCCTTGTTGACGGCCACGATGACGTCGGCGGTCTGCATGCCAGCCTTGTGCTGGATAGCCCCGGAGATGTCTCGAGAGATGTACAGCTGCAGGGAGACCGTCACACCGGTCTGGCCGATCTGGGCGGAGTGGTCGATCCAGCCTACGTCTGTGGCGGCTCGGGAGCCCCCGATCGCGGGGCTGAGCCTGTCGGTGAGCCCCTCCAGCATGCCGAAGTCACCCTCGACGCGGCGGACGCCGGCAGGAACCGACTTGGTGTCCACCAGCGCGACATCGGGAGCGCTCATGGCGCCGTCGCCCATGGAGCAGCCCAGGGTGATGAGCTCACGCTGGGCGCTCAGCCCAGCAGGTCCCCGGCCACAGTCTCCCGCAGGATCTCGGAGCTGCCGCCGAAGATGGTCATCAGCCGCACCGCCAGGTAGGCCTGCGCCACCGGGTACTCCAGGATGTAGCCGTAGCCGCCGTGCAACTGCAGGCAGACGTCGATGGCCTCCTTGGCCCGCTCGGTGGCCCACATCTTGGCCTTGGAGGCGGCGACGACGTCGAGCTCGCCGGCGTTGAACTGCTCCACCGCGGCGGCCACGTAGCGCTGAGTGGCCTCCAGGGAGACCTGCAGCTCGGCCAGCCGGAACCGGGTGTTCTGATAGTCGGCCACAGGCCGGTCGAAGGTCTGGCGCTCCTGCACGTAGGTCAGGGTCTGACCCAGCACCTCGGCGGCGACGACGGCGGCCGACGTCGCCACGGCCAGCCGCCCCTGCGGCAGGATCGCCTTGGCGATCTCCAGACCCTGCCCCTCGGCACCGATGAGGTTCGCCGCGGGGACCCGCACTCCGGAGAAGAACAGCTCGGCCGTGTCGGAGGCCTTGAGCCCCATCTTGTCCAGCTGGGTGCCCACCTGGTAGCCGGGGTTGTCCGCCTTCTCCACCAGGAACAGGCTGAAGGAGCCCGCCCCTCCGCGCTGCTTGACGTCCGAGCCGTCGGTGCGGGCCAGCACGAGGGCGCCGTCGCCGGAGATGCCGTTGCCGATGAAGGTCTTCTGGCCGTCGAGCACCCAGTCCTCGCCGTCGCGGACGGCCTTGGTGCGCACACCGCGCAGGTCGGACCCGGCGCCGGGCTCGGTGAACGCCACGGAGGCGATGAAGCTGGAGTCCATGAACTGCGGGAGCCACCTCTCCTGCTGCTCCGGCGAGCCGAAGCGCAGCAGGGCCGGCAGCACCCAGTCGTCGTGGAGGTGCAGCGCCAGGGCCAGGCCGAGGGCGTCGACCCGGGCGAGCTCCTCATCGATGACCATGCGGAAGCGGTAGTCATCTAGTCCCATGCCGCCGTGGTCCTCCCCCACGGCGAGGCCGAGCAGCCCGTTCTCCGCGGCGGCCTCCCAGACGGCTCGGTCCATCATGTGCTCAGCGTCCCAGCGCCGGTAGTGCGGGGCCACCTCGCGGGTGACGAACTCACGCACCACCTCGCGGAACTCCTCGTGGATCTCCTCGTAGAAGCCGGGGAACATGGGGGTCCTTTCAGATCAGGAGGTCATCGGCAGATCTGGGCATGATCGCTGGGCTCGCCTGCTGATTCTCTCATTCTCCGGGCTGGTGCACGCGGGTGGCGTCGTATCGCGCCATGATCCGCTGCGCCTGCAGCGCCACCGGGGCGTCGACCATCTGCCCACGGAAGCTGAACGCGCCGACGGTGAGGGGGTCGGCGTCGGCGCCGGCCTCCTGGCGCAGGGCCACCAGCAGGGCCTTGGCCCACTCCACCTCCCCGGCGTCCGGGGTGTAGGCGCGACGCACGGTCTCCACCTGATGCGGGTGGACGCAGGCCTTGGCCACGAAGCCGCTGGCGCAGGCGTCCTCCGCCTCGGCGGCCAGCCGCGGCAGGTCCCGAATGCCGGTGTTGATGGCGTCCAGGGCGGGGACGCCGGCCGCCCCGGCGGCGATGAGCACGCTGTGGCGGATGTGTCGGATCACCGACCGATAGGCTCCGTCGGCGGTGCGGGCGGTGGTCCCGCCGAGTCCGGCGATCATGTCCTCGGTGCCCCAGAACAGGGCCTCGACGGCGGGGTGGGAGGCCAGCGCGGGGGCGTTGAGCACTCCGATGGGGCTCTCGACCTGAGGGATCAGCCGGGCGTCAGGCAGGGCTGCGGCGACGTGGTCGAGCACGCCGAGGTCCTCCGCCTTGGCGACCACCACGTGCCGCACCGGGCTTCCTTCCAGGGCGGCCAGGTCGGCGTCGAGCTCCCCGAAGGAGACGCCGTTGAGACGGACCACGGTGACGGCGGGATCGAGGGCGGGGACGTCATCGTCCCCACCGGTGATGGCTGTGACGGCGGCGGCACGGGCAGCGGGCTTCTCCGCAGTGGTGACCGCGTCCTCCAGGTCCACGATGACGGCGTCCGAGCGCTCGGCGGCCTTGCCGAAGCGGTCGGGGCGGCTGCCGGGGCAGAACAGCAGCGCGGGGCCGAGGGTGAAGCTGGAGACAGGGGCATCCGGACGGGGCATGGTTCTCCTGAGGAACGATCAGACGGGCGTACGGCAGGTGGCCTGGCGTCAGGCTCGTCCCACCGTACGCCCGCTGTGTGACGCATTCGACAGCGCCGCGCCAAGAATTTCGGACTTACTCGAGGGTCGCCGCGTAGGCCCGGATCTCGACCTGGGAGGACCGGCTGGCCGCCGACGCCTGCACCACAGACAGCGCCGGGACCGGCCGGTCCCCGAGCCAGTCGTTCCAGGCGCGCGCGAAGTCCTCGGCGTCGTCGATGCTCAGCAGCCACACCTGCGCCATGACGATCTGGCGGGGGTGGCCTCCCACCTCGGCAAGCAGGTCATCGATCCTCTCGAGGATCTGCCGACTCTGGCCTTCGACGTCCAGGGACTTGTCCGGCGCTGTCAGGCAGGCCGAGGCCAGACCGCCATGGGCGGAGGCCAGGTGGATCCCCGGCGCCCCCGGGGCGGTGACACGTCCGGCCTTGGTGATGCTCATCGGCCCTCCGTCCCAGCCGTGCGCGCTGCAGTGGCGACGACCTCCACCAGGATGTCGGGCCGGTGCAGCTCCCCGGAGACACAGGTGCGCGCCGGCGGGTTCTCCTTGTCGATCCAGTGGTTCCAGGCCTTGTTCATCGCCCCGAAGTAGCGCATGTCGCTGAGCCAGATGTGGATCATCAGCACGGAGCCCTGATCCTCGCCCAACTGTTCCAGCAGCTGGTCCAGGCGCTGCAGACACCAGCTGGTCTGATCCGCCGCGCTCAGGGACGTGTCCTTCGCCGTGATCCCCGAGAAGAAGATCAGATCCTCTGTGGCGACGGCCTCCGCCGCTCTGGCCCCGGCGATCTCCCGCGTTCCGATGCGTTCCATTCCTCACCTTTCGTCGTGTCATGTGTCAGCGCCGGGTGGCGCGTCACTGATGTCAGCTCTGTGCCGCCCGCCCCGAAGACCGAGGAGGCCTCAGAGGCCCCGTCCTGGGACGGCCTCCAGCAGAGCAGTCGTGTACTCATCCTGCGGGGCGTCGATGATCTGCCCCACGGGTCCCGCCTCCACCACGCGGCCCCGCCGCAGGACCACGACCTCGTCCGCGATCTCCGAGGTGACGCCGAGGTCGTGGGTGATGAACAGGCAGCTCACGCCGATCTCGGCCTGCAGGCCGCGCAGCAGGTCCAGGATCTGTTTCTGCACGAGCACGTCGAGGGCCGAGACGGCCTCGTCGCACACCAGCAGCTCGGGCTCGGCGACCAGCGCCCTGGCGATCGCCACGCGCTGCCGCTGCCCGCCGGAGAGCTCCCCGGGATACTTTCCCAGGGCGGACTGCGGCAGCGCGACGTGATCGAGGCACTCCCGGACTCTGCGCCGCTTCTCCGCGCGTCCGAGGTCGCGTCGCGGGACGAGCGACTCCGCGATGAGCCCCGCCACGCTCCAGTACGGATTCAGCGAGGAGAAGGGATCCTGGAACACGGGCTGGGTCAGGCTCCGCAGGTAGCGGATGTCATCGCGGGACTCCGGCCGGATGGCGCGTGCGCCCACCCGCGCCTCACCGCTCGTGGCCTTCTCGAGCCCGAGGGTGATCCTGGCGACCGTCGACTTCCCGGACCCGGACTCTCCGATCACCGCTGTGGTGGTGCCCTTCCTGATGTCGAAGCTGACGTCGTCGACGGCCCGCAGCGGCTCCTTGAAGCCCCGGATCTTGAAGTCCTTCACCAGACCGCGGATGCTCAGGAAGCTGGGGCCCCCGTCGTCCTCCCGCGGCGCCTCCTCCCGGCGCCGGTGGGCGTCCAGCCGCGGGGCGGCGTCCACGAGCCGCTGCGAGTACGGGTGGCTCGGCGCGCGGAGGATCCCCCTCGGGGTGCCCTGCTCGACGACCTCACCGTCGGACATCACCACGACCTCGTCGGCCCGATCGGCGGCCACGCCGAGGTCATGGGTCACCAGGATCCGAGTCAGACCCCTGTCCTCGGCGAGCGTGTCCAGGTGATCCAGGATGCGCTTCTGCACGGTGACGTCCAGGGCCGAGGTCGGCTCGTCGGCGATCAGCAGCTCCGGATCGCCGGAGAGCGCGATCGCGATGAGGATGCGTTGCCTCATCCCTCCCGAGAACTCGTGCGGATACTGCCGGAACCGGCGCGCCGGCTCAGGGATCCCGGCGTCGTCCATGAGCTGCAGGGCCCGACGCCGCCGATCCTCCTTGGATCGCATGCCGTACTGCTTCAGCGCGTCACAGATCTGGTCACCGATGCGCATCGAGGGATTCAGGCTCGCCATGGGGTCCTGCGGCACCAGCCCGATGCGTGCTCCCCGATAGTGGCGCAGTGTGCCCTCGGAGAGGTCCGCCAGACGCTCGCCGGCGTAATCGACCTCCCCGCCGACGACGCGGGCGTTCTCCGGGAGCAGGCCCAGCAGCGCCTTGACGGTGGTGGACTTGCCCGATCCGGAGCCGCCCACGATCGCCAGCGAGCGCCCGGGGGCCACCGCGAAGCTGGCTCCTCGCACCGCGTCCTGCCCGTCGTAGGCGACGCGGAGGTCCCGCACCGTGATCAGCGGGTCCGGCCTGATGGGCGAGCTGTCCGTCTCGTGTGCCGTGGTCGTCATCGGGTCACCTCGCATTGGGGTCGAGGGCGTCGCGCAGGGCGTCGCCGAACATGTTGAAGCCCAGGCACATGACGATGATCGTCAGACCCGGCCAGACGGCCGCCCAGGGTGAGCGGTAGATGTACTCCTGGGCGTCGGCGAGCATGATGCCCAGCGACGGCTCGGGCGGCTGGATCCCCAGCCCCAGGAAGGAGAGCATCGCCTCACCGATGATCGCCACCGGGATGATCACCGTGGCCTGGACGATGATCACCGAGGACGCGTTGGGCAGCAGGTGCTGGAACAGGATCCTCGCCTGCGAGATGTTCATGGCGCGGGCGGCCTGGACGAACTCCAGCCCGGAGATCCGCAGCGCCTCCCCGCGGACCACTCGCACGATGATCGGGATGTTCGCGATGCCCAGCGCGATGGCCGCGTTCTCCAGACTCGGCCCGCGGATGGCCGCCAGGCCGACCGCGATGATGAGGAACGGGAAGGCCAGGGCGACGTCGGTGAGTCGCGAGACGACGGCGTCGGCCACCCGGGAGTACCCGGCCAGCAGCCCCAGCGGGGTCCCGACGCCCACGGCGACGGCGACCGAGAGCAGCCCGATCCACAGGGAAGTGCGGACGCCGTAGAGCAGCCGTGAGAGCACGTCCCGGCCCAGGTCGTCGGTGCCCAGCGGATAGCCGGCGGTGCCTGGGGTCTGGAACGGGATCTGGAAGTTGACCGCGGCGAAGTGATGCGGGGCGATCCAGGGGGCGCCGACGGCGGCGATGACGGTGAGCAGCAGCAGGAGACCTCCGATCACCCCCAGCTTGTTCCGGGCCAGCTGCTGGAGGCCCCGGATGAAAGGACTGCGGCTCGTCTCCGCCGCGGCCGCGGCGGCTGTGGTCTGATACATGGGCACGTCCTCCTCAGGCACTGACCCGGACTCGGGGATTGATGACGGTGTAGAGGATGTCCACCAGAAGGTTGATCACCACGTAGAGCACCGTCACGACCAGCACGACGGCCTGGATCACCGGGAAGTCTCGCGCCAGGATGGCGTCCAGGGTGAGGCTCCCGATGCCGGGCAGGACGAAGATCTGCTCCGTGACGACCGCCCCGGAGAGCAGCGCGCCCAGTTGGAGTCCGGTGATGGTCACCAGGGCGATGAGCGCGTTGCGCAGCCCGTACTTGAACAGCACCCGCGGCTGGGACAGCCCCTTGGCCTTGGCGAATCGGACGTAGTCGGTGCCCATCGTCTCGATCATGGACGCCCGTGTCTGGCGGGTCACCACGGCGGCCAGCGCGGTGGCCAGCACGATCGCCGGCATCGTGAGGTGGTACAGCGCCGCCAAGGGGTTGACGCCCATAGGGACGTACCCGGATGCCGGGAACCATCCGAGGGTGATCGCGAAGAGCATGATCCCCAGCAGGCCGAGCCAGAAGCTCGGCAGGGAGAGCCCCAGCAGGGCGATCCCGTTGCTGAGGAACTCCGGGAACCGTCCCCGGTGCCGTTCAGCGATCATCCCGAGGATGATGCCGCCGACGGTCGCCAGGAACACGGCGTAGAGCGCCAGCCAGAGCGTCACCGGCAGCGTCTGGGAGATCATGGAGGTCACCTCCTGCCCGGTGCGGGTCGACTCCCCGAGGTTCAGGGTGACGACGTTCTTCAGGAAGATGAGGAACTGCTCCACGAGCGGGCGGTCCAGTCCGAGGTCGGCCCGGATCGCGGCGATCTCGGCCGGGCCGGCCTCATCGCCGGCCATCGCCCGCGCCGGGTCACCGGGCAGTGCCCGGATTCCCAGGAAGATGACGACGGCGGAGATCAGCAGCGTGATCAGGGACTGGACGAGTCGGGTCAGGAAGAAGCGGCTCTTGGTCATCGTGACGGCGGCCCTCAGTCGTCGCCGAGGTCGAGCTCGTCGATGTCGATCTCCTCTTCGGCCGCCTCGGTGTCGACGAACGCCGCACCGGAGACCCGCAGGATGCCGTCCGGGGAGAACCAGACGCCGGCGATGGATTCGTGGGCCGCACCCAGGTTGCTCAGCCGGTAGGTGACGATGATGTTGTTCAGCTCGCCGGCCCGTTCCACCGCCTGCCCGTAGAGCTCGACGCGCTCGTCGTGGTCCACGGTGCGGGCGGCCTCGTCGAGGTACTCGTCGATCTCCGGGTCGGAGAGCCCCGAGTAGTTGTTGCCGGCACCGGTGGAGAAGTAGTTGTGCAGGTTGTTGTGCGGGTCGATCATCCCGCCCCAGCCCACGAGGATCGCGTCGAAGTCGCCGCGGTCCTGGGCATCGAGCAGGGCGGTCCACTCCATGGGCCGGATGGTGAACTCGAAGCCCGCGTCCTCCACGGAGGCCTGCAGGGCCTGAGCGTAACGCAGGGAGTCCTGGTCGTTGCGCACGGTGAGGTCGATCTCCACGGGGATGTCCACCCCCGCGTCCTCCAGGAGCTCCATCGCGCGGTCCGGGTCGTGCTCGGGGCAGTCGGTGGCCCGCTCGTCGGCGAACGTGCTGATCGGTGACATCGGCGTGCAGGCGGAGACGTACCAGTTGTTGAACACGACGTCGACGAGGGAGTCCCGGTCGATGGCCAGCGAGAGCGCCTCGCGCACGGCGGGCTCCTGGGCCACCACGGTGTCGATCTCACCGGGCGGCTGGCCGGTGCCGTCCACATTGCCGATGTTCAGCGTCAGCCCCTGGAATCCCAGGGAGTCCAGGACGAGGCCGTTGACCTCACCGGCGGCGTCGTCGACGAGCGCGTCGAACTCCTGGGGCGAGACGGTGTCGGTGAGGTGCACATCCCGAGAACGCAGGTTGGCGGCCCGGATGTTGTGGTCAGGCATGATCACGTAGGTGATGGAGTCCAGGTGGACCTCGTCGGCCCCGTAGTAGTGGGGGTCGGCGACGACGTCGATGCGGGTCTGCGGCACCCGCTCCACCAGCGCGAAGGGCCCCACGCAGCTGGGCGCCTGGGCGAAGTCGTCCCCGAGCTCATCGAGCGCCTGAGGAGACATGATCATCCCGGCGCGGTCGGACAGCGTCGCCACCAGGGGCGCAAAGGGCTCGGCCAGCTCGATCTCGATCTCATGGTCGTCGACCACGCGAATCTCCTCGATCGGCCCCATGTCCGAGCTGCGCGCGGAGGTGGGGTGCTCCAGGTGCCGCTCCAGGCTGGTCCTGACCGCTTCGGCGTCCATGGGGGTGCCGTCGGAGAAGACGGCGTCCTCGCGCAGCGGGATCCGCAGCACGGTCTCGTCCTCGGAGTAGTCCGGCAGCTCGGTGGCGAGCATCGGGATGATCTCGCCCTCGGCGTCGATGTCGTAGAGCTTCTCGCACATGGACTCGAAGACCATGCGCCCGGCCCGGGTGCGGGCCGTGGTGGGGTCGAGTGCGTCCGGCTCCTGGGACAGGGCCATGACGAGGTCGCCGCCCTCGACGGCCTCGTCGGCGGCCAGCGGAACGGACGACTCCCCCTCACGCGCGTCGACCTCCTGCTCTCCGATCTCCTGGACCTCGGAGCAGCCCACCAGGGCGACCAGGGACAGCAGGGCGAGTGATTTCTTCATGGGTCGTGACACCACCGTTTCAGGGAGCGGATTGGACAGCGCGAGTGAGCATCAGGTCACTTGGTCGGACCAAATCTCATGAGTCCTGAGTCTGTGCTCCACATCACATGGATGTCAAGAGTTTCGCGAAAACTCAACGACTGGTAGGCCCTCTGGGCGTTGACTGCCCCGTCCTGTCCATGCCACGGTATGGACACTTGGTCGGACCACCGGTCCACCGGTGGACGATTCACGGGTCGCCAGAGACGCATCCGCCATACTGGGGAGGCACGGAGCGCGGCCGGCAGACGACCGGCCACGGAGCGGAGGACCCATGCGCGAACTCGACGGACTCTCCATCAGCTCGGTCACCGTCGCCGAACAGCTCAGCCGACGCCTGATCAGCATGATCGAGGACGGCGAGCTCAAGGCCGGCGACAAGCTGCCCAACGAGCGCGCCCTGGCGGAGTCGGCGGAGGTCTCCCGCACCACCGTGCGGGAAGCCCTGCGGGACCTGGAGCTGCGGGGGCTGATCACCAGGACGCGCGGCCGCGGCACAGTGGTGCGCGCCGTCCGGCGTCCGGACCTGCACGCCGGGATGCTCGGCTCCATGGAGACCTCCCACCGCGTGCTCCGGGAGGTCATGGACCTCCGCGCCGTGGTCGAGCCCCCGATGGCGGAGCGTGCGGCCGACCGGGCACTGGACTCGGAGCTGCCCGGGCTCCTCCACCGTGTGGAGCAGGCCGAGGAGGAGCTCGCCCGACCGGACCCTTCCGTGCCGCTGCTCTTCCAGCTGGACATGGCCTTCCACAGTGAGATCGCGAAGCTGACCCACAATCCGATGCTCACCCGACTGCTGAACGTCACCCACGACTGGATGACGCCCTCAGAGGCAGGCCTGCACCTGCCCGACGAGAAGCTGAGGACCGCGGTGGAGGCGCACCGCCGGATCTACGAGGCCATCCGCCGGCACGACGCCGACGAGGCCCGCCGCCTCATGGCCGAGCATCTCGAGGAAGTCGCCGCCCACCTGGACCTGCAGCGGTGACGCGATGGCGGCACCGCTGAGCCTGGGCGACACCTGGGCCGCCGACCTGGCGGTCGGCTCCCTCCGCGACTGGGCCCAGTACGGGCTGGGCATCGCCGTGATGGGTGCCGCCACCGTGGTGCTGCTGCGCCGCTCCGGCATCCGCCTCGGCGCACTGCCGCTGGTGGCGCTGGTGCGGGCGGCCGCCCAACTCACGCTCATCGCCCTGCTGCTGCAGGGGGTGCTCACCGCTCCCTGGACCGTGGTGCTGTTCATCCTGCTCATGCTCTCCACCGCCTCGGCCACCTCCTTCCGACGGGCGAAGGAGCTCCCCCGCGGCCCCGCAGGAGCCGTCCTCGGCGTGCTGATCGGCGGCACCATGACCGTGGCGGTCGTGCTGCTGCTGGGCCTGGTCGCGTGGGAGACGGAGAAGATCATCGCCATCGCCGGCATCACCATCGGCAACTGCATGACGGCCTCCACGCTCGCGATGCGACGGTTCGCCTCCAGCCTGCAGCAGCGCTCCGGAGAGGTGGAGGCCTGGCTGTCCTTGGGGGCGCGACCGGCCCAGGCCACGGCCCAGATGCGCCGGGAAGCGGTGCGGGAGGCCCTGCTCCCGAACCTCGACCAGACGAAGAACACCGGACTGGTCACCCTGCCCGGGGCCTTCGTCGGCGCACTCTTCGGCGGCGCCTCGCCTGTCGAGGCCGCGCAGTTCCAGCTCGTCGTGCTGGCCGCGATCGGCCTGGCCGGGTCGGTGACCGCCCTGCTGGGGACCTGGTGGGCGGCGCGCTCACCCCGGATCCCCCTGCAGGCGGCGTCGAGCTGACGCCTCCCAGACCCCCTATCGCACCATGACGCCTGACCATGACACCTGACCATGACACCTGAGGTCGCGCACCTCACCTCCGGACGCGTTTCGTGGCACCATGGCTGGGATGCCTGCTGGCGGGAGCCCCGCTCCCGCACCATCGGATCTGTTCGGAATCGCACGGAGAGTGAGGCGAGGTCAGCCCCATGCCTGAATCGGCAGCTGGAACCCCCCTGCACATCATCACCCTGGTCAAATGGGTGCCGGACGCTCAGCTGGAGCGCCGGTTCACCGCGGAGCGACGCATCGACCGCTCGGAGGGCATCCTGGGTGAGCTGGATGAGTACCCGCTCGAGGCCGCCCTGCAGATCAAGGAGGCCGCCTCACGGGACGTGCGGGTCTCCGCCCTGACCATCGGGCCGGCGGGCGCGGCCACCGCCGCGAAGAAGGCCCTGCAGATCGGCGCCGATGACGCCTTCCACCTCAGCGACGACGCGCTGACCGGCGCCGACGTCGTCGCCACCTCTGCCGCGCTGGCCGCGGCGATCGAGCATGTCCTGGCCGACGGCGATGCCGAGGGCGAGCACCTCGTCATCACGGGCATGGCCTCCGAGGACGGCGAGTCCGGCGCGGTGCCGCCGCAGCTGGCCGAACGACTCGGACTCAACCTTGTCACCCAGGCCACCGCCGTGGCGCTGGAGGAGGACCGGCTGGTGGTCACCCGCGCCTCCGCCACGGAGCAGCAGCGGCTGGCGGCCGCCCTGCCGGCCGTGGTCTCCGTGACCGACCAGGCCAATGAGCCCCGGTACCCGAACTTCAAGGCGATCATGGCGGCGAAGAAGAAGCCGATGACCTCCTGGAGTCTGGCCGACGTCGGGCTGGACGCTTCCGCGGTGGCCTCGAAGGCCACCGTGCTGACCGCGGAGGCGCGTCCGCCGCGCACCGCGGGCGAGATCATCACCGATGAGGGTGATGCCGGCGTGAAGATCGTGGAGTTCCTGGCAAAGGAGCGTGTGCTGTGAGTGTTGCCCTGGTGTTCTTCGAGTCGCTGGACGCGCGGCTCTCCTCGGCCCAGCAGGAGCTGCTGACCCTGGCCGCCACGCTCGGCGAGGTCCATGTGGTCACCGGGACCCCGGGTGACCGCGCCGTCGACGCGGTCGCCGTCGAGGGTGTGCAGACCGTCTACACCGGTGACGCGGAGATCCTCACCCCGGACCCCGCCCTGGTGGACCTGCTGGAGACCGCGGTGCAGGAGACCGCCGCCTCGGCGATCCTCGCCCCGGACACGCCGGACTCCACCGACGCGCTCGCCCGCCTGGCGGTCCGCCTGGACACCGGGATCATCACCGACGCCGTGGGCATCGACTCCGAGCGGCGTGTCACGAAGTCCGTGCTGGCCGGCTCCTACACCACCACCGCCGAGGTGGCCGAGGACCGCGCCCTGGTGGCCACGGTGAAGCCGAACTCGGTGGAGGCCGCCGTCGTCGCGGGCCAGGCCCCCGAGGTGGTCGCACTGCCGGTGGGCCCCTCTCTCGCCGAGGGTGCCGCCGCCTCCGGCGGTGTCGAGGTCCTTCAGCGCACTCCGCTCGAGGTCTCGGAGCGCCCGGCCCTGACGGAGGCCCGCGTCGTCGTCGCCGGCGGCCGCGGGGTGGACGGGAACTTCGGTCCGCTGGAGGAGCTGGCCGATGAGCTGGGTGCGGCGATCGGCGCCTCCCGCGCGGCCACCGACGCCGGGTGGATCGACCACGCCGCCCAGGTGGGCCAGACCGGCGTGACGGTGTCCCCGCAGCTCTACATATCCGCCGGCATCTCCGGGGCGATCCAGCAGCGCGCCGGCATGCAGACCGCCCAGACGATCGTGGCGATCAACAAGGACGAGGACGCCCCGGTGTTCGAGATCGCCGACTTCGGCGTGGTGGGCGACCTGTTCGAGGTCGTGCCGCAGATGGTGGAGGAGCTGCGCCGCCGCAAGGGCTGACCCCCGGGCCAGCGGCATGTGGCCTGCCTCACATACCATGAGAGGGTCATGCGGGCAGGACCGCCGCACCCAGGGATGAGGGAGACCCGAACCATGAGCCAGGACGCCGCCGCCGATCGCCGTGAGATGGAGCAGCATCCCGATGTCCGGGGCCTGCGCATCCTGCGCTTCCTCGGACCCGGCCTGCTGGTGGCCATGGCCGGCGTGGGGACCAGCCACCTGGTCACCGCACCGCTGGCCGGTGCGCACTTCGAGTTCGCGCTCCTGTGGGTCCTGCCGGTGGCGTTCCTGTTCAAATGGCAGGGCTTCGAGCTGGCTATGCGATACACCGCCGCCACCGGCGAGTCCATCCTCTCCGCCTACACCCGCATCCCGGGGCCGAAGAAGTGGGCGGTCTGGGCCGTGCTGGCAGCCACGATCGTCATCGGCTGCACCGCCGTCGGGGCGATCGTCGCGGCCGCGGCGGCCGTGCTGTGGGCGAGCTTCGGCGTCGGATCCCTGCTGGCCTACGGCGTGGTGCTGTCCCTGCTGGCCGTCGGACTGCTCCTGGCCGGGAAGTACCGGGGCTTGGAATGGGTCAACAAGGTGCTGGCCATCGTGCTGGTGATCGGCACCGTCGTCGCCTTCGTGGTCGGCGGAGTCCAGGGCGAGGCCTGGGGTCACCTGCTGCTGCCGGCCATCCCCGCTGGGTCCGCGCTGCTCGTCGCCGGGCTCATGGGCTGGATGCCCACCGACCTGAGCGTCGGCGTGTGGGCCTCGCTGTGGATGACGAGCAAGCGCCGCGGCATGGTGCGCGTCCGGGAGGTCTTCGGGCCGCAGGCGGTGGAGCATACGCCCGCTGAGGTGCGTCCCTACGCCGACGCCTGGTTCAAGGCCGCGCTCTACGACTTCCGGATCGGGCACATCGTCTCCTGGATCATCGCGACCATGTACCTGGTGCTGGGGGCGATGATCCTCTTCGCCCGCGAGGACAAGCCGGAGGGTGCGGGCACCATCCTCGCCATCTCCCACATCTTCACCGACACCGTGGGCGTGTGGATGTTCCCGATCTTCATCGCCGGGGCCTCCGCCGCGCTGTTCTCCACCGTGCTGATCATCTTCGACGGATTCCCTCGGACCTTCGCGGCCTGCCTGACCGAGCTGGTGGCGACGCACGCCGACCGCCCGTGGTGGACCGAGCGGACCCTGATGCGAGTGATGATGGGCGTGATGGTGGTGTGCGCGATCATCGCGCTGACGTTGTTCCCGAATCCGGCGATGCTGGTGCCCGCCGCCGGCGCGGTCTCGTTCGCGATCAGCCCGGTGCTCTTCGCGGTGAACCTCCATGTGGCGGTGAAGTTCATCCCGGCGCGGTACCGCCCCGGCAGATTCGTGGTCATCTGGAGCTGGATCAGCATCGTGGTCCTGTCCCTGCTCACCCTGTGGGTCATCCCCCAGACGCTGGGCTGGCTCTGAGGCTGCGGAACGGAGCGAGGGTGGCGCGCACGACGTCGGCGGCACCCCAGTCGGTGTCGAACTGGGCGATCACCGCCAGGTGCTGGCGCAGCTGGAGGATCGGCATGCGGTCCCCCCAGTGCCGGTCGAGCCCGGTCAGGTCGGCATAGAGCTCGAAGAACGTCTCGGCCTCCGGGGGCGGAGCCGTCGTCCACAGATGGGCCAGGTCGATCTCCGCCCAGGTGTAGGACACCGCCGGATCGATCAGTGCCGGCCGGCCCTCCCGGGTGGCCAGCAGGTTCTGCGCCCACAGGTCACCGTGGACCAGGCATGCCGGCGCCGCCGGAAGCAGCTCAGGCAGTCGGTCGCACAGCCGCTCCAGGGCGGCTCGGTCCGCGACCCCGAGCACGTCGTGCACGCGGGGCTCGTCGAGCCACCGCAGCAGTCGGTGCTGGGCGAAGAACTCGAAGCCGTCGTCCTCCCAGGTGTTGATCTGCTGTCGCCGACCCAGCCAGTTGTGGCGGTGCCACCCGAAGCGGGGGTGCCGGGTGGAGGTGTGCAGATGGGCCAGCTCATGGGCGAGCCGCTCCCAGAAGACCTCGGCGTCCGGCCGGGGATGCAGCGTCGAGAGGACGAGCAGATCGTGGTCGGCGAGGACGACCTCGGGGGTGACGACTCCGCCCGCCTCAGCCAGCACCGTGAGCCCCTCAGCCTCCGCGGCGAAGGCATCGTCGCCCGGCGGCCCGCCGAAGGTCTTCACGAACACCGTGGTGCCGTCGCGGCGGTGAGCCAGACCGGCGGTCGCCGCCAGACCCCCGGCGACCGGCTCCACGCGCACCACGTCGTCCAGGCCTGCCTGCTGCAGGCGTGGGAGCAGCATGGACGATGCAGCTGTCACCCGGTGGCTCCTCTCCGCGACGTGCCTGGGTCTCAGAGACGTCGTATCACGCGCCGCAGGGCCCGGTGAAGGTCTGGACGCTGATCCGCATCACACGCCGAGCAGCCAGGCGGCCAGCAGCACCACCGGCAGGCTCAGCAGCGAGCTGGCGAAGGTGACGTCCTTGGCCACGGTGACCGGCATCCCGTGGTGAAGGCCGAAGACGAACACGTTCTGCGCGGTGGGCAGCGCCGCCATCGCCACTACTCCCAGCAGCTCGGCACCGGTCAGCCCGAAGACCGGGCCGGCGAGCGCCCATGCGACCACCGGCATGACGGCGACCTTGCACACGGTGCCCACCACGGCGTCGGCCCGGCGCTCCCGCACGGCGAAGGGCCGCTCCTGCCACAGCGCCATCCCGAAGATCAGCAGCATCAGCGGGATGGAGGCCTCCCCCAGCATCCGGACCGGCTCCCAGATCACCTCGGGCGGCCGCCGGTCCAGCAGGGAGAGGACCGCCCCGATCAGGACGCCCAGCGTGACGGGGTTCAGCATGGAGCCCAGGATGGTCCGGGCCCGGGAGGGCCCGCCGGAACGCCCGAGCAGCCCGAAGAGCGTGAGGAACAGCGGGGCGAGCACCAGCAGCTGGGCCAGCAGCACCGAGACCACCGGAGCCGTGGTACCCACCATGTACAGGGCGATCGGCACCCCGATGTTGCCCGCGTTCACGTAGCAGGAGGCCATCGCTCCCACCGCGACGTCGGCACCGGTGGCGGCACCCGACGCGCCACCGTCACGGGCGCTGGCTCTGGCGCCGTCGCCGTCGGGCATCGGCCGACGTCGGCGTCGTCGCAGCGCCAGCAGGCCATAGGCGGAGAAGACCACGGCGGTGATCCCGGCGATGCCGAGCGCCAGCGGCGCGTACAGTCCGGCCACCATGCGGACATCCGTCTGGGAGACCAGCACCACCATCAGGCACGGGTTGGTGATGTAGTAGACCAACGGCGTGACCCCGCGCTGCGCAGAGCGGGCCTTCTGCGGGGCGATCGCCGCGGTGCCGGCGCCGATGAGCACGAGCACCGCCACCACGCTGAAACCGAGGAGAACGCCCTCCACTCACCCTCCTTCGCTGGCCGTGCCCGCCGGCGGCGGAGCATCCACCCGCACCCTACAGCGCGCCACCTCTGCAGGTCAGCTCAGCAGGAAGGTCAGCGCAGCAGGCAGGGACGCTTGGGATCGAACTCCCAGCCCGGGACGAGATACTGCATGGCCACCGCGTCGTCGCGGGCACCGAGCCCTTCCCGCAGGTAGAGCTCATGGGCCTCCTCCAGGCGATTCCGGTCCAGGTCCACGCCGAGCCCGGGCCGCTGCGGCACGGCGATGGCGCCGTCGTCCTGACCTGCTGGCGGTGCCCGGCGAGGAGCCCGCCCGGGAGCCCTCCGACGCCGGGCGCTGATCCCTGGGCCCTCCCCTCCAGGCCCTCCCCAGTCGCGTTTTCCACAGGCTGCCGGTGGGGGCCTGCCAGGCCCCTCGGATCTGGCTACCGTGGAGGCATGAGCCAGCCACCGCATGTGACTCCAGGTCAGATCCCGATGCCCGCCCCTCCGCAGGGGGCGCTGCCCGCCCCTCCACCGGCCGGACCGCCCATGCCTCCGCCGCCGAACCCGCAGGCTCAGAATGCCGAGCGTGATGCGTCGGTCTCCCTGGCGCTGGGCATCGTGGGGCTGTTCTTCCTGCACATCGTGCTGGGGCCGGTCGCCATCGGATTCGCCGTCCGGGCGCGGCGGAACGGCCACCGCGCTCTGTCCGGCCTGGTGCTCGGGTGGATATCCCTGGCGATCGGTGTGCTGACGCTGATCCCGGTGGTGCTGGGGCTCATCATCCTGGCCACCGGCGGACTGTGAGGAGGGCAGCTCCATGACCTGCTCGCAGCAGCACAGCGCGCTCGCACCCACGGCCCCTCCGGTCCACCGCTTCACCGCCGCTCAGCGGGCGGCGGACCGCGCCGTCGTGACCGTCCTGGTGGGGCTGGTGCTCCTGCCGATGCTTCTGGGGCCCCTGGCGCTGATCCTGGTGCGCAGGACCCGGCGCCTGGGAGGCGAGCCCCTCCGCTGGGTGGTCGTGGTGGCGTGGATCGAGATCGTCGTCGGCATCCTCATCCTGGCGGTCATCGCCATGACGCTGTTCAGCCTGCTGACGATGGCCGCCCACGGCTCGGCGTCCTGACCGTCGACGCCTCCCGCGGCACCAGGCGCTGCAGCTGAGTGACGTGCTTCGGCTCGAGCTCTTCGACCGTGGAGACCTCCAGCAGCCGCATGGTCCGCTCCACCTGCTCACTGAGGATCTCGATGGTCCGGTCCACGCCGGCGCGGCCGCCGGCCATGAGCCCGTACAGGTAGGCCCGCCCCACGAAGGTGAACTTCGCCCCCATGGCCAGGGCGGCGACGACGTCGGCGCCGTTCATGATGCCGGTGTCCATGGTGACCTCGAGGTCGTCTCCGACCTCGCGGACCACCTCAGGCAGCAGGTGGAACGGGATCGGCGCCCGGTCCAGCTGGCGGCCTCCGTGGTTGGAGAGCACGATGCCGTCGACGCCCAGATCCGCCAGGGTCTTGGCGTCCTCCACGTTCTGGACGCCCTTGACGACGATCTTGCCGGGGAACAGTTCCCGGATGATCGTCAGGTCCTCGAAGCTGATGGACGGGTCCATGGCGGAGTCCAGCAGCTCGCCGACGGTCCCCCCGGTGGAGGACAGCGAGGCGAACTCCAGCGGCGGGGTGGTCAGGAAGTCGATCCACCACCAGGGCCGCGGGATCGCGTTGATCACGGTGCCCAGGCTCAGCTGCGGCGGGATGGAGAACCCGTTGCGCTTGTCCCGCAGCCGGGCTCCGGCCACCGGGGTGTCCACGGTGAAGAACAGGGTGTCGAATCCGGCGGCCGCGGCGCGCTCCACCAGGCGGTAGGAGATCTCCCGCTGCTTCATCACGTACAGCTGGAACCAGTTCCGCCCGTGCGGGTTGGCCTTCTTCACATCCTCGATGGAGGTGGTTCCCAGCGTGGAGAGCGTGAACGGGATCCCCGCCGCGCCGGCGGCCGAGGCCCCGGCAGTCTCGCCTTCGGTCTGCATGAGCCGGGTGAACCCGGTGGGCGCGATCCCGAAGGGCTGGGCCGAGGGCCCGCCGAAGATCGTGGTGGAGGTGTCCACTGCGGAGACGTCCCGCAGGATCGAGGGGTTGAACTGCACGTCCTCGAAGGCCTGCCGCGCCCGGTGCATGGAGAGCTCGCCCTCGGCCGCGCCGTCGGTGTAGTCGAAGGCGGCCTTCGGGGTCCGCCGCTTCGCGATCCGGCGCAGATCCTCGATGGTCAGCGCCGCGTTCAGCCGACGACGGCTCGCGTTGAAGTCGACCTTCTTGAACTGCATCAGCGGCGCAAGGTCACGGGGCTTGGGGAGACGACGCTCAACCATGGGGCTCCTTCTTCGTGAGGTGATGCTGCTGCGCATCACGGTACATCCAGCTGCTGAGGGGGTTCGTCACACCTGCGGACGGTACGTGGTCGGCGAGTGGCTGCGGGTGATCAGCTCGCGCAGGTCCTCCAGCTCACCGCTGAGCGTCCCGGCGGTGCGCGCCTGGATGAGCAGGTTGCCGATGGCGGTGGCCTCCACCGGGCCGGCGACGACGTCGAGACCGCTGCGGTCCGCCGTGGCCTGGCACAGCAGGGCGTTCAGCGACCCTCCGCCGACCACGTGCACGACGTCGACCCTCCTCTCGGCCAGCCGGGCGGCGTCGTCGAGGGCGCGGGCGAAGCCTGCGGCGATGGACTCCACGATGCAGCGCACCAGGGCGGGCTCGGAGCCGGGGGTCGGCTGGTCGTGCTCGGTGCACCAGTCCGCGATCCGGGCGGGCATGTCGCCGGGGGCGACGAAGCGTTCGTCCTGGACGTCGATGATCACGACGTCGGCGGCGGGCACCTGTTCCGCGGCCTCCAGCAGCGCCCCCAGGTCCTGGGCCCGGCCGGTCTGACGCTCCCAGGTGCGCAGGGTCTCAGAGAGCAGCCAGGTGCCCATCACGTTGGTGAGGAAGCGGAAGCGGCCGTCCACGCCGCCCTCATTGGTGAAGTTCGCCTCCCGGCTGGCCTCGGTGACCACGGCCTGATCCAGCTCGAGCCCCACCAGCCCCCAGGTGCCGCAGGAGATGTAGGCGGCGTGCGGGGAGGACAGCGGGGTGCCGACGATCGCGCTGGCGGTGTCATGGGACCCCACCAGGGTCACCGGCAGCCGCTGTCCGCCCAGGAACGGGGCCAGCTGGTCACGAGTCTCCCCCAGCGTGGTGCCGGGTGCGGCGATGTCCGGGAACAGCCCGGCCGGCAGCCCGAGTGTCGTGATCAGCTCATGGTCCCAGTCCTGGGTGTCCACGTTGACCAGCCCGGTGGTGGAGGCGTTGGTGGCCTCCGCCGTCGCCTCGCCGGTGAGCCACTGGCCCAGCAGGTCGGGCACCAGCAGGGCGCGCTCCACGGCCGCCCCCGCCGGCCCGGCCAGCAGCTCGTCGGCGGCCAGCTGGTAGAGGGTGTTGAACGGGAGGAACTGCAGACCGTTGCGCCGGTACAGCTCGGCGAAGGGGACCCGTCGGTGCACCGCCTCCACACCGGCGGCGGTGCGCTCGTCCCGGTAGTGGAACGGGGCGCCCAGCAGGGCCAGGCCGCCGTCGCCGGCCGCGCGGGCCAGCAGACCGTAGTCCACCGCCCAGGAGTCGATGCCCACCGAGGCGAGGCCGCCGTCGTCGTCGGCGACACGGACCGCCTCGCCCAGCCCCGTCAGGGCGTGGTCGAACAGGCCGATGAGGTCCCACCGCAGCCCGTCGGGCAGGTGCACCGGCCCGTTGGAGAAGCGGGACACCTCCGTCAGCTGCAGCGTGTCCGGACCCACCTGACCCAGGACCACGCGCCCGCTGGAGGCGCCGAGGTCCACGGCCGCATGCTGGGTGGTCGGCTGCGTCGTCGTGCTCATCGAGTCTGCCTCTCGCTCGGGCTGCGGCTCAGCGCAGGAAGGCGGCGGCGACGCCGGCGTCGACCGGCACGTGCAGCCCGGTGGTGTGGGACAGGTCCGAGCTGACCAGGGCGAAGGCCGCGTTGGCGACGTTCTCCGGCAGCACCTCGCGCTTGAGGATGGTGCGCTGGGCGTAGAACCTGCCCAGGTCCTTCTCCTCGATGCCGTAGGTCTTGGCTCGGTTGGCGCCCCAGCCGGAGGAGAAGATGCCGGAGCCCTGCACCACGCCGTCGGGGTTGATGCCGTTGACGCGGATCTGGTGCTCTCCCAGCTCGGCGGCCAGCAGCCGCACCTGGTGGGCCTGGTCGGCCTTGGTGGCGGAGTAGGCGATGTTGTTCGGGCCGGCGAACACGGAGTTCTTCGAGGAGATGTAGAGGATGTCTCCGCCCAGGCCCTGGTCGATGAGCGCCTTCGCCGCCGTCTTGGACACCAGGAAGGAGCCCTTGGCCATCACGTTGTGCTGCAGATCCCAGTCCTTGGCGGTGGTCTCCAGCAGGGACTTGCTCAGCGAGAGGCCGGCGTTGTTGACCACGATGTCCAGCCCTCCGAACGCCAGCAGGGTCTCATCGACGGCGGCCTGCACGGCGGCCTCGTCGGAGACGTCGGCGGCGACGCCGATGGCCTTGTCCGGGCCGCCCAGCTCGGCGGCGACCGCCTGGGCCTTCTCCAGATCCAGGTCTGCGATGGCGACGACGGCGCCTTCAGCCGCCAGACGGGTGGCGATGGCCTTGCCGATGCCGGAGGCGGCCCCGGTCACCAGCGCGATGCGGGTGGCCAGCGGCTTGGGCTTCGGCATGCGCTGCAGCTTGGCCTCCTCCAGCGCCCAGTACTCGATGCGGAACTTCTCCCGCTCGTCGATGGGCGCGTAGCGGGACAGCCCTTCGGCGCCGCGCATCACGTTGATGGCGTTGAGGTAGAACTCGCCGGCCACCCGGGCGGTCTGCTTGTCCTTGCCGAAGGAGAACATGCCCACCCCGGGGATGAGGATGATCGCCGGGTCGGCGCCGCGGATCGCGGGGCTGTCCGCGTCGGCGTGACGGTCGTAGTAGGCCTGGTAGTCCTTCCGGTAGGCCTCGTGCAGCTCCAGCAGACGGGCCTTGGCGTCATCGACGGCGGCGTCTGCGGGCAGGTCCAGCACCAGCGGCTTGACCTTGGTGCGCAGGAAGTGGTCCGGGCACGAGGTGCCCAGCTCCGCGAGTCGCGGGTGCTCGGCGTGGGAGAGGAAGTCCAGGACGACGTCGTCATCGGAGAAGTGGCCGACCTGCGGCTTGTCCGCACTGGCGATGGCGCGGATGGTGGGCATCAGCGCGGCGGCCTTGGCGCGGCGCTGATCCGCGGGCAGGGCGCCGTAGCCGTCCAGCGCCGGGCCGAAGGGCTCCGGCCGGGAGTGCTTCTCGATATAGGCGGCGGCGGTGTCGATGATCCACAGGGAGTTCTGCTCGGACTCCTCGGAGGTGTCGCCCCAGGCGGTGATGCCGTGGCCGCCCAGGATGCAGCCGATCGCCTGCGGGTTCTTCTCCTTGATCTCGGCGATGTCGAGGCCCAGCTGGAACCCGGGACGGCGCCACGGCACCCAGACGACCTTGTCCCCGAAGATGGTGCGGGTCAGCTCCTCGCCGTCGGCGGCGGTGGCGATCGCGATGCCCGAGTCCGGGTGCAGGTGGTCCACATGGGCGGCGTCCACCAGCCCGTGCATGGCGGTGTCGATCGACGGCGCGGCCCCGCCCTTGCCGTGCAGGCAGTAGTCGAAGGCGGCGACCATCTCATCTTCGCGTTCCACGCCCGGGTAGGTGCCCACCATGGCGCGCATGCGGTCCAGGCGCAGGGTGGCCAGGCCGGACTCCTTCAGGGTGCCGAGGTCGCCGCCGGAGCCCTTGACCCAGAGCAGCTCGACCTCCTCCCCAGTGACAGGGTCGACGTCGACGCCCTTGGCGGAGGTGTTGCCGCCGGCGTAGTTGGTGTTCTTCGGGTCGGCTCCGAGCCGGTTGGACCGGGTGATGAGGTCAGCGACGGTGGGGTTCGTCATGAGTGATCCTTCTGTGGGTGAGTCAGGGTCTCAGGGCGTGCGGAGCAGCCGCGCGGCGAACTGCTCGATGGTCTGCTGCGCCGCCTGTGCGGCCGCTGGCCCTTCGTGGGGCCGGTTGAGATGGCCGTGCCGGACGCCGGGCACCATCCGGAGGTCCACGTCGACGCCGGCCTGCCGCAGGGACTCCGCGTAGGTCTCGGCGGAGACGCGCAGCTCGTCGACCTCGCCGGTGGCGAGGGTGGTCGGCGGGTGCCCGGCCAGCTGGCCGACGTCGGCGGTCCCGGGCACGGCGGCCACGGGGGCGTCCTCGGCCGGCCGGCCCAGGTAGTTCTCGTACATGCGGCGCACCGGCTCGGGGCCGAAGCGGTCGGCCTCCGGATCGGCGTCGAGGAGCGCGCGGAGATCCGCAGGCGTAGGTGGCTGGACGGCGTGCAGGGTGGGGTAGGCGAGGAGCAGATGGGCCGGCAGCGGCCGGGCGGGGTGCTCGTCGTCGTCGCCCGTGGTCCGGGCCAGGCGGGTCAGCACGACGCCGGCGGCCAGGTTCGCGCCGGCGCTCGCTCCACCGAGGCTGATCCGCTCCGGGTCCGCCCCGATCTCGACGGCCTGCGCGCGGGTCCAGTCGAAGGCCGCCGCCAGCTCCTCCCCCGGCACAGGGAAGCGCACTCCAGTCTCGGGCTCGCCCTGGTGCAGGTCAGCGGCGTCGAGAGCCTCGAACGGCGGAGCCAGCCGGTAGTCGACGGAGACGACGGGAATCCCGCGGGCGGCCAGGGATCGGGCCACCCAGTCGGCCTCGGCCATCTCCAGGTCGCCGTAGGCGAAGCCGCCGCCGTGGGCCCACACCAGCGCCGGTCCCGGCTGCGCCGCCGCAGGGGGCTGCCTGCGGTAGAGACGCACCGGCAGCGACCCGTGCGGGCCGGCCAGCGTGTGGTCCTGCGCCTCGACGGCGTCCAGAGCCCCGACGGCGGCGCGCATCAGGCGCCCCAGCCCACCTGGGTGCCGCCGACGCGCTCGGCCTCGATCTGCTCCTGGTGGCCGGACTCGGCGTAGGCTCGCATCGGGTTCGCCGGCAGCCCGCGGGACTCCCGCCAGGCGGCGAGGTCAGCGCGGACGTCGGTGTAGAAGGCGTCCATGAAGACCTCGTGGGCGCCCAGCACGTCTCCGGCCTGCTGAGCCTGCCCGAGCACCTCACGGTCCACCAGCAGTGCGCGGGCCGTCATCTCCTGGACGTTGAGCACGCTGCGGATCTGGCCCGGGATCTTCTTCTCCACGTTGTGGCACTGGTCCAGCATGAAGGCGACCTCGGAGCCCGGGCCGTAGCCGCCGCCGCGGATGACCTCGAAGAGGATGCGGAAGAGCTGGAAGGGGTCGGCCGCGCCGACGATCAGGTCGTCGTCGGCGTAGAACCGGGAGTTGAAGTCGAAGGCGCCGAGCTTCCCGAGCCGCAGCAGCTGGGCGACGATGAACTCGATGTTGGTGCCCGGGGCGTGATGCCCGGTGTCCAGGCAGACGGTGGCGTTGTCCCCGAGGGCCTGCACGTGCGCCAGTGCAGTGCCCCAGTCCGGGACGTCGGTGTGGTAGAACGCCGGCTCGAAGAACTTGTACTCCAGCACCAGGCGCTGGTCGCCGCTGAGCTGGGCATAGATGGTCTGCAGGGACTCGGCCAGCCGGTCCTGGCGACCGCGGATGTCCGCCTGTCCCGGATAATTGGAACCGTCGGCCAGCCAGATCTTCAGATCCCGCGATCCGGTGGCGTTCATGACCTCGAGGCACTGCAGGTGGTGGTCGATCGCCTTCTGCCGGATGGCGGGGTCGTGGTGGGTCAGACCGCCGAACTTGTAGTCGTCGTCCTGGAAGGTGTTGGAGTTGATGGTGCCCAGCTCCACGCCCAGGTCCTCGGCATAGCGGCGCAGCGCGGCGAAGTCGTCCACCAGGTCCCACGGAATGTGCAGCGCGACCTTCGGCGCCAGACCGGTGAAGCGGTTCACCGTGGCGGCGTCGGCGATCTTCTCCTCCACCGTGCGCGGGGTGCCGGCCGTGCCGAAGACCTTGAACCGCGTCCCGGAGTTGCCGTAGGCCCAGGAGGGCACCTCGATCGCCTGGCCCTCCAGCTGCGGAGCGATCTCTGCGAATGTCGTCATGGTCCTCAGTCCTGCCGGTAGTAAATCGTTTCAAAACCTGCGAGCATCGTATGATGATGGTCACAGGCGTGTCAACCGGCGGGCCCGTCCTGCACCTCAGGCAGGCGCACCACCTCCAACGGTCCGCCCTGCGGGTGATCCGCATAGGGCCGGTCCCGGTTCTCCGGCAGGCTTTCCCAGCGCAGCACGTACCGCCCTCCGCCGGAGCCGACTCCCCGGCCGTGCAGCATATTCACCTGCAGCCCCGGGAAGTCGCCGCGCACCACGTCGAGCCCGTCCGGCCAGGGGGACGTGGGCCCCTCCCCCAGAGCTCGCAGCTCCTGATCCATGACGATGCTGCGTCGCTCTCCGAAGGCCCGGAGGTCGACGCGCACGCGACCATCCGGCTGGGCCTCCGAGCCGAACACCTCGACCTCGAAGTCGAGCGTCCCGTGACCGCCGAAGTCCCACCGCCTCTCCCACTCGGTGAGCCGCCGGATCTCCCAGGAGGACCCTGGCGCCCCGATGGACTCGACACCGCCTGGCCGGGCGGCCCAGATCTGGGAGAGGCCGTCGGCGTCGTACTTGTGGTAGATCACGTGGACGCTCCCGTCGGCGCCGAAGCCGAGCCGTGCGTTGCCGTTCAACAGGCCCCCGCGCGGCGGGACGGGATCCACCAGATCTCCCGTGCCATAGGTGAACGGCACCTCCACGGGACGACCGTGCGCATCGACCCAGGAGACCAGGTCCCGGCTGCGCGCGTAGGTCAGCAGGGAGTTGGTCGCGGCGTCGGGAGTCTCCCGCCACATCCACAGCAGGTGGAACCACCCGTCAGGTCCCAGCTCGGGCCCCTGCGGGTACGCGCTCCAAGACCCGCGGCCGTCGCGGTCCGAACCGTCGAAGAGCGGCGTCTCCAGGAGACGCCTCCAGGACTGAGCGGCCTCATCGTAGATGTTCACATACGTGGCCCCGTCGCCCGAGCCGCCGTTGCGGTGGCTGAACACCAGACGGCCGTCCTGACGGTGCGCGAACTCCGGGTACGTCACCGACCCCTCGGTCCCAGGATCCACAAGGTGGTCGTACCGCGTGAGCGTGCCGACGTCGCCGGGCACCCTTGTGCGGAAGTAGACCATCGGGTCGTTGTGCATGTTGCCGGAGACATGCAGGTGGCCGCCGCGGTCCAGACCCAGGGAGATGTGGTTGTGCGAGTCCCAGCCGAGCGTCTCGTCGAGCACCTGCCGGACCCAGGGGCTGTCGCCGTCGAGCTGTCGATGAGCGACGACGAGGCGCCGCTGAGCGTCCCAGTACCCCACGTACTGGTCGGCCCCGGAGGTCAGCAGGGCGAACCCGACGTACATCCCGGCCCATGCCTCACCCACCTCTGACCGCACGCCTGATCCGTCCATAGGGTTACTTCGCCTGCTCCGCCAGCACCCGGGCGCTCTGCGGCCCGGCGGCCTTCTCCTGGTGGATGACCTGAGGCATCCGGGAGACCCAGAACCATCCGATCAGTCCGGCGGTGAGCAGAACTCCGGCGATGCAGTAGAAGAACAGGGGGACGCTCTGCTCGATGATCAGCGGCGTCACCAGGGCCGCACCGGCGGCGACGGCGCGGGTGAAGGCGATCGCGATGCCCTGGGCGGCGCTGCGATACTCGGTGGGGAAGATCTCCTGGGACCAGATCTTGAACAGCGGCTCACCGGAGGGCTGCTGCGCGAACCAGAACAGGGCGGCCATGAGGAAGACGGTCGCCGTGGTGACGCCCAGCAGACCGGGCAGCACCCAGGCGGCCACGGCGAGCACGGTGCCGAGCAGGAACAGCGGCATGCGCAGCGGGGTGTCACTGAAGCGCATGACCAGGAAGGTCCCGCCCAGACCGATGATCACCGCGATCACATTGAGCAACGAGGCCGTGGAGACGGTGGCCCCGCCGACGTCGGTGAACAGGTAGATGGCGTACTGGCCGTTGGAGTTCGCGGCGATGTTCTGGATCCCGTAGAACAGCGAGACGCCGATCAGCGCCCACAGGTAGGTGGGCCCGAACAGCACCTTGAGGCTGGCCCTGTCGATGCTTCCGGTGCGCACCGCCTCCCGCTTCTCCTGCCACAGCGGAGACTCTGGGAGGCGCCAGCGCAGGACCAGCACGACGACGGCGACGAGCAGCAGGTGCGCGTACATCAGCCGCGCCCCGTCCGCGCCGAGGTCACCCACGAAGATGCCGATGACGTTGACGATGGGGATCACGATCATCCACAGCGCGTGGGAGAGGGTGACGAACTTGCCCTCCTCCCCGTCAGGCGCGGATTCGGCGATCATGGCCAGCGACGGCGGCAGATCCGCCCCGGAGGAGAAGCCGAGCAGCAGGATGCCCACGTACAGCCAGCCCGCACCCGGGGCGAAGACGAGGATGGCCGCAGCCAGGATGTAGACGAAGAGCGTCAGCGTGAAGACCCGGCGGCGCCCGAACCGGTCGGCCAGCGGCCCGCCGATGAGTGCCCCGACGGCGATCATCGCCGTCAGCAGCGCGGAGAGCTGACCGTATTGGAACTCCGTGAACCCGAACTCCTCCCGGTAGAGCACCAGGGCCGTTCCGGTGGTGACGATGGCGCCGGCATCCATGTAGGAGGCCATTCCCGCCACACCGGCGGTCCACCAGGCGCGTCGTCGCTGGGCGGGATTCAGGGTCTCGGGCACAGGAGACTCCCTTCGTCGCGGAGGAGCTGTGATCGTCGGCTTTGACGTGGATCACGTGATGGAGCACACCCAGGCTAGGACAGATTGAATCGTTTCACAAGGCATGTCGACAGACCTTCGCGGGACGGCGGCAGAGATTGACCAACGCGTCACACATGGAGCCATTCCCACAAGGAATGATGGATTCGAGTTTTTGCCTTGTGGAAGAACAAAATCCAGGGCTACTGTGACTCGCACCACGCCGGGTCGCGAGGACAGGGCTCGCAGGCACCGACACCCACGGCGCGGAGAACCGTTCCCTCTGAACACGAGCCCCGTGAGGACACCATGACCCACCCATCACCCACCCGCCGCACGCTCCCCGCAACCGCCGCGCTCGGCGCCGTCGTCACCCTGACCCTGACCTCCTGCGGATCCCCGGATGCCGACGGCGGCCTCCGCTTCGCCTGGTGGGGCAGCACCGAGCGCAACCAGCTCACTCAGGAGGCGCTCGAGGTCTTCGAATCCGAGACCGGGATCTCCGTCTCCGGAGAGTCCTCGGACACCGCTGGCCATTTCGACCGGCTGGCCACCGCCGTCGCCGGCGGAGACGCCCCGGACGTCTTCACCCTCGGCGGCGCCTACCCCGGCGAGTACGCGGACCGCGGCGCCCTGCTGGACCTGGAGACCGTCAGCGAGACCCTGGACATGAGCACCCTGGACGACGGCGCCCTGGAGAACGGGCAGATCGACGGGACCCAGTACGCGCTGTCCACCGGCAGCAACGCGCTGGCAGTCCTGGTGAACCCCACCATCTTCGAGGACGCCGGGGTGGAGCTGCCGGATCCGCAGACCTGGACCTGGGACGACTTCCAGGAGATCTCCGCCGAGATCGCCGAGAACACCGACGTCTACGGCGCCGACGGGTTCGACCACGACACCGTGGAAGTGTTCGCCCGCCAGCACGGCGAGGTGCTCTACACCGACGACGGCCAGGTCGGAGTCTCTGCGGAGGCGCTGGAGGACATGTTCACCCGCATGCAGCAGATGGTCGACGACGGCGCCGCCCCACCCGCCAGCGTGATCACTGAGCAGGAGGGCGCGGCCCCGGAGGAGACGCTGCTGGCCACCGGCCAGGTCGCGATGACCATCGACTGGAGCAATTTCCTCTCCACGTTCTCCCAGTCCGTGGGCGAGGACCTCGAGCTGTGGCCGCTGCCCGGTGAGTCGTCGACCCCCGGCGTCTGGCAGCAGTCCTCACAGTTCTATGCGATCGCCGCCGACACCCCGGACCCCGACGCCGCAGCGCAGCTCGTCGACTTCCTGGTCAACTCCGAGCAGGCCGTGGAGATCCTGGGACTGGAACGCGGAGTCCCGGACAGTCCCGCCATGCGCGAGACCCTCGAGGGCTCCCTGGACGAGAACCAGCAGGCCGAGGTGGACTATGTGGAGGAGGTCGCGGAGCGTGACCCTGCTCCCCGCTGGATCGGCCCGGCCGGCTCCACGGCGATCGAGGACATCACCCCGCGGGTCATCGACCAGCTGCTGCACCACGGCGCCTCACCGGAGGACGCGGCGGAACAGTGGCTGACGGAAGCACGGGCCGCCGTCGGCGAGTGAGCACGAGCACCCCTGCCCTTCGGCGGCGGCGTCAGCGGGCGCCGTCGTCGTCGGCGTCGGTGAGCTGGTCCTCCAGATGGAAGACCTCCCTCAGCTCCAGGAATCCGGTGTCCGGACGGGCTCCGTCGAGCTCGACGAAGAACTCGGACATCTCCGCCTGCCACCGGGCATTGACCTCTTCGGCCTCCATGGCCGCCTGAGCGGCCTCCAGAGACTCCACCTCGACGTAGCCGATGAGCAGACCGTCCTCCCGCAGGAACAGGGAGTAGTTGTGCCAGCCGGAGCGCTTGAGCGCCCGCAGCATCTCCGGCCAGACGGCGGCATGACGCTCCGTATACTCCTCGATCCGGTCCGGCCTGACCTGCAGCTGGAAACAGACGCGACGCATGGGTCCTCCTCAGGTGAGCTTCACGTGACGTGAATCGTTTCACTTCTGAGGCTGAAACTCCAGAGGCGGAACGAGCGGCCCCTGAAAGACTCAGGCCCTTGCCGCGACGAGCTCCAGGAAGGCGCGGTTGAAGGCGTCGAGATCCTTCGGAGTGCGGGAGGTGACCACGCCGCCGTCGACGACGACCTCCTCGTCCACCCACTGCGCCCCGGCATTGCTCAGGTCTGTACGCAGCGCTGCGTAGCTGGTCATCCGCCGGCCGGAAACCTGGCCGACCTCGGTGAGGATCCAGGGACCGTGACAGATCGCCGCCACCGGCTTGGATTCGCTGAAGAAGCCGGAGACGAACTCCTGGGCCTTCTCATCGATGCGCAGGGAGTCAGCATTGAGCGTGCCGCCGGGCAGCACCAGCGCGTCGAAGTCGGAGGCACTGACGGTGCCGAGCTGATGGTCGACGTCGAAGTGGTCCGCGTGCTCCCAGTCCCCCTTCATGGCCTGAAGGGAGCTCTCCTTCGGAGACACGATCTTCGGGGTACCTCCCGCCCCACGGATTGCCGCCAGCGGCTCCGTGAGCTCCGGCAGCTCCACGCCGTCGGTCACCAGCAGTGCGATGGTCTTGCCGTCGATCGAGATGCCCTCGGGGGCGACTGACTCGGTGTGGTGGGTCATCAGTGAACTCCTCTCGTCGGAACCGCCGTCCGCGGTGAGGGCCACGGTGCGGCGGGATCACGGGTTCCATCCGTACAGAACGCGCGGGCCCAGGAGACTGTTCCCAGATTCACGCAATTCGCAGGAGCTGTTCATCTGCTGTGCAGGGCGGGGAACGACGGCGAGGGGGCGACGTGGCCATTTCCGGCTGCGTCAGTGCGTGGTCGTAGGGTCTGGAGCACACCGGAGGAGATCGGAACGCGCCGGAGGCACAGCCGAGGCGGGGCGATCTGGAGGTCAGATTCAGCCTCTCCGGGACGTGTCAGAGGGGGTGGATAGCGTGGGAGACATGGAAGACCAGGACGGGGTGAACCAGCACCCAGACCAGCACGACCAGCACGACGACGCCCGTCGTTCCGGTCACGCTGCTGCCGCCGCTGGTTCTGGTGCTGCCGCTGGTGCTGCTGGTGGTTCTGGTTCTGGTGTTGCTGGACCCGTGTTCTGGCCCGCCCGAGCCGCGCACCTAGCCCGCGAACCAGAACTCGCCGCCGCCCGAGAACTGATCATCACCACCCGACAGACCGAAGCCCAAGCCCTGACCGGCCTGCTGGCCTACCAAGACCGCAGAGCCCGAGAAGCTGACGCCGCCGGACTCGACCATCACACCCGCCGCGCCATCTGGGACGCCGCCACCGGTGACACCGCCGCCACCCTGGGGGTCAGCGAGCAGGTAGCCTCGGGGATGCTCACCGCCGCCCGCACCGCCCGCCAGCAACTTTCTGCCACCTGGAAGGCCTACACCGCCGGGGTCATCGACACCGCCCGACTGCGCGCGATCACCACCACCGCCACCACCCTGATCCGGGCCGCGCACCTCGAGGACTTCGACACCGCGGCGGCAGTTGCCGCAGCCCGGATGAGCCTCGGTGAGCTGCGGGCCTGGCTGCGCCGCTACACCGCCACCCTGGACCCCGTCCAATACCAAGCCGACTGCGACCGCGCCCGGGCGGATCGATGGGTACGCATCCAGCACGACGACCACGCCATGAGCTACCTCGAGGCCCGGCTGCCCACGGTGGCGGCCGCCGCGATCGCGAATCGGCTCCGCGCGGTGGCCCGCGGCCACCAGCACCACAGCATCCCCGCCCCAGCAGAGACCAACACTGACTGCACCACCCACACCCGCACCACGAGTGAAGCCGGGATCACCGGGACGACCGAGACGACCGAGGCGACCGAGACCCAGAGCCCGGGGTGCTACCCGGTCCAGCAGGTGTTGCCCGTTGAGTACCCCGAGCTGCCCGTCCCTGACCCGGCGACCAGCGGCGCCATTCCCCTCCAGGTCCAGGACGGTCCTGAGATCCTTCCCGGTGAGACCCCCGCCCCCGGAGACTCCGACCGCTTCGAGGCTCCACCCGCAGACGGCGCGGATCCTCGGACTCTGGCTCAGTTGGAGGCCGACCTGTTCGCCGCCTGGCTGCTTGAGGGTCGAGTGGAGGGTGCCCCGGTGGAGGCGAAGATCGCGGTCATGGTCCCTGAGACCACCCTGACCGGACACAGTCAGGACCCGGGCATCAGTGCCGATCGGCACTGGGTGATCCCGGCCAGCGATGCCCGCCACCTCGCCGGTGACCCCCGCGCCGCCCACGACTGGTACCACGCCACCACCAGCCCGACCACCAGGCCGATTCAACCCAGCGCCGGACCCAGCACCGGACCCAGCACCAGCTCACAGCCCGGCGCAAGGGACGTTTCTCCGGACATCCTGGCGATCACCTCCACCGGCCGGCACCCACCTGCCCGGCTGCGCGATGCCATCATCTTCCGCGACGGGACCTGCCAAGCCCCCGGGTGCACCATCCCCGCGCAGCGCTGCGATCTCGACCACCGGACCCCGTACCCAGCAGGCCCCACCAGCGGGGCCAACCTGCAGGCCCTGTGCCGACGCCACCACCGGTTGAAATCCCACGGACTGCTCACCCTGCCCGAACCCGAGCAGGCAGCACCGGACACCACCGCCCCACCACCGCCGCAGGCTCCGGCGCCGCCCCCACCACAGGGGCCACCACCATCACAGGGGCCACCACCATCGCAGCGGTCGACGTCTTCACTGCCGTATCCCGGGCTGCGCTCTCACCGACTGCCGCCTGCCCGACCCCCGGGACGACAGCGGCATATCCTCGCGCCACAGCGGCACAACGACCTCATCGCAGCCCGCCACACCACCCCGGGGTCCGGTGCGACAGTGGCCATCCTCTACGACGCCGACAGACGACACCACTGAGCCACACGTGAGCTGCCGACAGCCACGCTGCCGCCCTGACGCACTCCCCGTTGCCTGACCGCCTCAGCCGAGCATGTCGCCGCGCCGATCCTCCAGATACGGGTTCGCGCAGCGCGAGGCGACCAGCCGCTCAGCACTGATCCGACCGATCAGCAGCTCTTCTCCCGCCCCGGCCGCCACGACGGGAGCGCCGTCAGGCCCGGCGATGAGGCTCAGCCCGCTGTACTGGAACTCCGGGTCCTCACCCGTGTAGTTCGCGTAGGCCACATACAACTGGTTCTCCAGGGCCCGGGCCGGCACCAGCAGGCGCGAGACCGCCTCGAACCCGACCATGTTCGCCGTCGGCACCACCACCAGGTCGGCCCCGGCGAGCGCGAGTCGCCGCGCGGTCTCGGGGAACTCGATGTCATAGCAGATGGCCAGGCCGACGCTCCAGCCGCGCCAGTCCGCCACCAGTCCTGCGTCGGTCAGCCCCGCCCCAGCAGCACCAGCCCTGTCGAACTGCCGCGCATCGACATCCCCGAACAGATGCAGCTTCCGCCAGCGCAGCAGCTCCGTGCCCTGCTCATCGATGAACGCCGCACTGTTGTACACCCGCTGGCCGTCGCGCTCAGGGAATCCGTGGCAGATCGCCACACCGTGGGCCCTGGCGATCTCCGCCATCCGTGTCAGCGCCGGCCCGCCCGGCTCCTGGGCGACGGCTTCCACAGCGCCCCGACCGATGGCGTAGCCGCTCAGGTGCATCTCCGGCAGCACCAGCAGGTCCGCACCGGCCGCCGCGGCCTCGGCGGCCAGCCGCTCCGTCCGCGCCAGCGCACGCTCGACGGCATCGTCGCCGATCTCCACCGGCGGCACCTGCGCCAGCGCCAGGGTGAGGGACTCGGCCGCCCCAGCCTCCTCAGCCCCCGTCTCCTCAGCCGTCATCTCCACACCCGCCTCAGTCCGGGAGCCGCACAGGCCGCAGCTCGTCGAACACATCACCAGGCCCGGGATTCTCAGCGGCGCTCCGCCCACCGAAGTGCGTCATGATCCCCCAGACGGCGTTGAGCGCGGTCTGCACCGCCCCTTCCGCCCAGGCGGGGGTGAAGGAGATATCGTCTCCGGCCAGGAAGATGCCGCGCTCGGACTCCGGGAGGCCCCGCTGGACGAAGTGCGAGTACATGCGCTCGTTGTATCGGTAGTGCCCCGGCAGCGCCCCCTTGAACGCCCCCAGGAAATAGGGGTCGTTCTCCCAGGAGACGGTGATCGGCTCCCCCACCACGTGGGAGCGGATGTCCACGTCCGGGTAGATCCTGCTCAGGGCGTCCAGGGCCAGGTCCACTCGCCGCTGCACGGGGTGCGGGAGCATCTTCAGGGCGTCGCTCATCCACGAGTAGCTCAGGCAGATCACCCCCGGCCGGTCGGGGCCGTCGTCGAAGAGATAGGTCCCCCGGGTGAGCCGGTCGGTCAGCGTCATGCTCATCGCCTCCCGTCCGGTCTCCGGGTCCACGTCCCGCCAGAAGGGGCGGTCCACCATGACGAAGGTCTTCGCGGACTGCATGTAGCGGGTGCGGTCCAGCGCCATCCACAGGTCCTGGGAGAGCAGCTCCTCCTCCACCTCCACCTGGGTGGTCAGCAGCCAGGACTGGCAGGTCGCCAGCACGGCGTCGTAGCGGCGCTCCTCCCCGGTCTGGTCGACGACGGCGAAACGTCCGTCCTCGGCCCGGAACACCCGGGTCACCGCACCCCGGGGCTGTCCGCCATGCAGATCCGCCAGCGAGGTGCCGGCCGGCCAGTGGGCGGCGTCGTCCACCGGCTGGGCCCACAGGCCGCGGGGGACCTGCTCGACGCCGCCGCGGATGAGGTGCTGGTCGTCGTCGAACTCGCAGACCGCCACGCGGAGGATCTCCAACATGGTGTTGGGGAAGTCGGAATCCCAGCCGCCGGTGCCGAACCCCACCTGGCCGAAGACCTCCCGGTGCCGGAAGGAGAGCCGGGAGAACTCCTCAGAGGAGGCGATGAACTCGTAGAAGCTGTGGTCGTCCCAGGCGGGCACCAGCTCGTCCCAGATCTGCTTGACCGCGGCGGCATCACGACGACGCATGGCCTCCTGCAGGGCACTCAGGTGCAGCACCGAGTCCAGGGCGCCGTCCCAGGCCTGGGCGATCTCCTGGAACAGCGCGGGCAGGTCCTCCAGGGTGCGGGCGTACCAGGCCTGCCCGCCCAGCTCGATGACGGTGCTGCCGGCCGCCTCGGTGAGCGGGTTCGGGAAGGGAGCGGTCTCCAGGCCCAGGAGGTCCACGTAGTGGAAGAACGCCGCGGAGGAGCGGGGGAACCGCATCCCGCCGAGCTCGGCGATCACCTGGGAGTCCTCCTCCCCGGGGACGCGGAACGCCTCGGAGCGCAGCCGGCCGCCGAGCCGTTCGGCCTCATGGACCACCGGGCGCAGCCCCAGGCGCATCAGCTCATGGGCGGCCACCAGACCAGCGATGCCGCCGCCGATGATCGCCACCTCCCGTCCATGGGCCTCGGCGGGAACCTGGCCCAGCCCCGCGGGGTGTTCCAGCCACCGGTCATAGGGGAACGGAAAGTCCGGGCCGAAGGCCGTCAACCGGTGTGCCGTCTGCGTCATCGCATCCTCCCTGGTCAGTCCGATGTGATGCTAGCAACACTGAAGGCATTGAGCCATGCGAGGTCGGAATCGCCCCCGCCCGGGACGGGATGGGTATTCTGTCCCCATGGCTATGGCTCAAGTGCGGGACGTCGCGGCACGTGCCGGCGTCTCGCCGGCCACGGTCTCCAACGCCCTGAACCATCCGGAGAAGGTCTCCGAGACCACCCGCGAGCGCGTCCAGGCCGCCATCGAGGAGCTGGGCTACGTGCGCAACGAGGCTGCCCGGCAGCTGCGTCAGCGGCAGAATCGCGCGGTCGGCATGATCGTCCTCGACGTCGCGAACCCGTTCTTCGCCGATGTGGCCTCCGGCGCCGAGAAGAGCCTCGGCGAGATGAACCGGCCCCTGTTGCTGGGCAACTCCGGGCAGGACCGCCAGCGGGAGCTGACCCACCTCCGGCTGTTCGAGGAGCAGCGCGTCTCCGGACTGCTCATCTCCCCGGTGGGCGACGTGCTCGCCCGGCTGCGTCGGCTCAAGGAGCACGGCACCGCCGTGGTGATCGTGGATCGCAAGTCCGGGGCCGACGAGTTCTCCTCCGTCTCCACCGATGACCGGCTCGGGGGCCGCCTGGCCGCCGAGCACCTGATCGCCCAGGGGCGCCGACGGATCGCAGTGATCGGCGGTCCGATGGGCATTCGGCAGGTGGCCCACCGTCTGGCCGGCGCCGAGGCCGCGGCGGCGGAGCACGACGGCGTCTCGGTGCGGATGTGCGACACCGGCGCGATGGACGTCGGGTCGGGTCGGCAGGCCACCCGCGAGCTGCTGGACCTGCCCTCCGGGCAGCGGCCGGACGCGATCTTCGCGACCAACGACCTGGTCGCCTTGGGGGTGCTCCAGGAGCTGGCACGGACCGGCGTGAGCGTCCCCGAGGACATCGCGCTGATCGGCTACGACGACATCGAGTTCGCCGCCTCCGCAACGGTTCCGATCAGCTCGGTGCGGCAGCCCGCCGCGGAGATGGGTGAGCGGGCCGCTGAGCTGCTGGTCGCAGCGATCGACGACCCTGACTCCCCGGTCCAGCACCCGGTGTTCACTCCCACCCTGGTGCCGCGGGAGTCCACGGTCGGAGCCTGAGCTCAGCCGCCGGTCAGCCGAGGATGCCGGCGATGTAGCCGAGGAAGACCAGCAGCAGGAGTCCTACCAGCACGGCGATGACCGTCACGACGGCCTTCGCCCGCGGCGGCCGACGAGGCGCAGTCTCGGGATGGGCCTCCGCGGTGCTCCCCGACTCGGGCGGCGTCTCGCCCGGCGGCACACCGCCTCCAGGCTCCAGACCCGGAGTCTCCTCCGGCTCGGGACCGGGGCGACCTTTCTGGGGCGTCGAGGCTGGACTCATGATCTCCTCCATCCTGGTCGGGAGAGCCACTGTAGGCGGCCCCGCCCGTCGGCGTCACGGGACCAGCACCCCGCTGGAGATTCACCGTACTGGCATCGCGTCATGCACGACCGGCAGTAGTCATACAAGTAGTCGACTTGTACGATCTGTGGCATGGCTTACACTCCCGACACCATCCGCCACATCCGCCTCTCCACTGCCACCCTGCCCCTGGCCACCGCCATCTCCGACGCCAAAGTGTTCACCGGTCGGCAGAAGCCCATGACGGAGGTCGTCTTCCTCTTCGCGGAGATCACCACCGAGCAGGGCCACGAGGGCGTCGGCTTCTCCTACTCCAAGCGCGCCGGCGGCCCCGCCCAGTACGCCCACGCCCGAGAGGTCGCCGAGAACGCCCTCGGCGAGGACCCGAACGACATCGCCAAGCTCTACGACAAGCTGCTCTGGGCCGGCGCCTCCGTCGGCCGCTCCGGGGTGGCCACCCAGGCCCTGGCCGCGCTCGACATCGCTCTGTACGACCTGAAGGCCCGCCGCGCCCGGCTCCCTCTGGCCAAGCTGCTCGGCGCCCACCGAGACTCGGTGCGCACCTACAACACCTCCGGAGGCTTCCTGCACGCCTCGGTGGAGGAGATCACCGCCCGGGCGGATGAGTCGCTGGCCGCCGGAATCGGCGGCATCAAGATCAAGGTCGGCCTGCCGGACACCGCCGAGGACCTCCGCCGAGTGACCGCCGTCCGCGAACACCTCGGCCCCGACACTCCGCTCATGGTGGACGCCAACCAACAGTGGGACCGGGCCACCGCCCTGCGCATGGGCCGCCGCCTGGAGGAGTTCGACCTCATCTGGATCGAGGAGCCGCTGGACGCCTATGACGCCGAGGGCCACGCCGCCCTGGCCTCCGCACTGGACACCCCCATCGCCACCGGAGAGATGCTGGCCTCAGTTGCCGAGCATGAGCGGCTCATCGCCGCCCGCGCCTGCGACATCATCCAGCCCGACGCCCCGCGCGTCGGTGGCATCACCCAGTTCCTGCGACTGGCCGGACTCGCCCACCATGCTGGGCTCACACTGGCCCCGCACTTCGCCATGGAGATCCACCTGCACCTGGCTGCCGCCTACCCCACCGAACCATGGGTGGAGCACTTCGACTGGCTGAACCCGCTGTTCGAGGAGCGCCTGGAGATCGCCGACGGCCGCATGATGGTGCCTGACCGCCCCGGACTGGGCATCACGCTGAGCGAGCAGGCCCGCGCCTGGACCACCGAGACCGTGGAGTTCGGCACCCGCTGAGGCAGAATCGGCCTATGAGCACCAACCGCACCGCCCGGCTCACCGAAACCCTGCGTCGCCAGATCCTCGACGGCGAGATCACCGTCGGCCAGAAGCTCCCCTCCGAGGCCGAGCTGATCACCGAGCATGGCGTCAGCCGCACCGTGGTGCGGGAGGCGCTCGGGCGGCTCCAGGCCGCCGGCCTGATCCGCACCCGGCGCGGCGCCGGCAGCTTCGCGCTCACCCCGCCTGCCGAGCATGCGCAGGGTTCCCCGCCCCCGCCCCGGACCCCGGAGGAGCGCGCGACGCTCATCGAGTTCCGCATGGCGCTGGAATGTGAGGCTGCGGCGCTCGCCGCCGAGCGCCGCAGCCCCGCGCAGCTGGAGAACCTGCGGGCGGCCCTGGCCGCCTTCGCCGCGGGAGCGACCCATCCGGCCACGGCGGTGGAACAGGACTTCGCCTTCCACCGGGAGATCGCCGCCGCCTCCGGGAACCCGCACCTGCTCACCGCCGTCGAGCAGCTCGGGGCCTCCATGATCGCCATGCCGCGCCGCCGGCTGGAGGGCGGGGAGAAAGCACCACAGGGCGCCGAGTCGCCGGATGGCGAGGCCCCGGCCACTGCGGCGCTGGCGGAGCACCATGCGGTGCTCGACGCGATCGCGGAGGCCGATCCCCGGGCGGCGTCCTCCGCGATGCGCGCCCACCTCACCGCCTCCCGACGCCGGGTCCTGGCCTGACATCACTCCCGAACCACCCGTTCAGCACTGCGCGACGTCTCATTCTGCACTACGCGATGCCCCTTCGGCATCAGAGCCACGACGCCTTGAAGGGCTGTGACGCGCATGACACCATGATGCACTGAAGGGATCACTCACCACCTAATCAATACTTGGAGTGCATAGTGTTCACGCTGGACCAGATCCGCAGCTTCGTCGCCGTCGCCGAAGAGCTGCACTTCGGCCACGCCGCCGAACGCCTCAACATGACCCAGCCGCCGCTGAGCCGACAGATCCAGAAACTGGAGAAGACGGTCGGGGTGCAGCTCATCGAGCGCGACAACCGCAAGGTCGCCCTCACCACCGCCGGCAAGGCCTTCCTCGCCGACGCCCGCAAGCTGCTGGTCTCCGCGGAGCAGGCGCCTCTGACCGCCCGGCGCATCGCCCGAGGTCAGGCCGGCGTGCTGCGCATCGGATTCACCGCCGCGTCCGGATTCTCCGTGCTGGGCACCCTGCTCTCCACCCTCTCCGAGCAGCTGCCCGACGTCGACGTCGACCTGCGGGAACAGGTGACCCGGGAGCAGGTCGACTCGCTGATCAACGGCGAGATCGACCTGGGCCTGGCCCGCCCGCCCATCGACCATGAGCTCTTCGAGTCCCGCCTGCTGCTCTCCGAAGCCCTCGAGCTGGTCGTCCCGGAGGGCCACCCACTGGCCGCCCTGGACCGGCCCGTCGCCGGTGCCGACCTCCGCGAGGTCCCGCTGATCATGTACTCCCCCACCAAGGCTCGGTACTTCTACGACCTCGCCATCCGCAATGTGCCCATCCAACACGGCAATGTGGTGCACACCGTCAGCCAGATCCTCACCATGGTGTCCCTGGTCGCCGCCGGCCGCGGCGTGGCCCTGGTGCCCGCCTCCGCCCAGCGCCTGGGCGTCGCCGGGGTGACCCACCTGCCGCTGGCCGACCAGACCACCGACGTCGTCGAGCTCCATGCCATCTGGCGCAGGGGTCAGCGCAACCCTGCCCTGCACCGCCTCCTGTCCGCCCTCGACGGTCATGTCAGCTCAACATGAGCTCATGCCGAAGCGGCCTTGGACGCCCGGCTGACCGCCTTCCTACAGTGAAGGTCACGAGTCGCCCCCGGTGCTCGCCGCATCCCGATCCAGGAAGGCCCCCCCGTGTCCCAGCACTCCATCCAGCAGTTCACCCCCTTCGAGCTCGCCGAGCACCTCAAGGACGGCCTGCTCTCCTTCCCCGTCACCGCCTTCACCCAGGACCTCGCCCTGGACGAGGACGCGTACCGCGAGCACCTGAACTGGCAGGCGCGCCAGGGCGTGGCCGGGCTGTTCGCCGCGGGCGGCACCGGCGAAGGCTTCAGCCTCTCCGGTGAGGAGAACGCCCGGGTCGTGCGGCTCGCGGTGGAGGAGGCCGGCGCCCACGTGCCGGTGCTCGGCTCCGCCGGAGGGTCCACCTCCCAGGCCGTGGCCAACGCGCAGGCCGCCGAGGCCGCCGGCTGCCAGGGGCTGCTGCTGCTTCCGCCCTACCTCACCGAATGCGACCAGCAGGGCCTGCAGACCCACGTCGACGCCGTCTGCTCCGCCACCGACATCGGCGTGATCGTCTACAACCGCGCCAATGCGGTCTACTCCGCCGAGACCGTCGCCCGGCTGGCGGAGAAGCACGAGAACTTCATCGGCTTCAAGGACGCCACCGGTGACATCGAGGCCGTCACGAAGGTGGTCGCCGCCAACGGCGACCGGCTCTTCTACCTGGGCGGACTGCCCACCGCCGAGACCTTCGCCCTGCCGATGCTGCAGCTGGGCATGAGCACCTACTCCTCGGCCATGTACAACTTCGTCCCCGAGTTCGCCCTGGAGTTCTACGCCGACGTGCGCCGCCAGGACCGTGCCGCCGTCACCGAGAAGCTCACCCGCTTCGTGCTGCCGTACCTGGAGATCCGGGACCGGGTGAAGGGCTACGGCGTCTCCATCGTCAAGGGCGGACTGAAGGCCGTGGGACGCGACGCCGGCCCGGTCCGCCCGCCGCTGCAGGACCTCACAGAGGGCGACCTGCAGGACCTCCGCGACCTGATCGACGCCGCCGGTGTCCGCCCCGCGAACCCCTCCCCCGCCCTCTCCGCAGTCTGAGAGGATCGACATCAGACGCCACGCACCCACAAGGAGCTGAGCATGACCGCACAGACCACCGCAACCGCCCTCACCGGGCAGTCGATCATCGCCGGACGCTCCGTGGCCGGCACCGGCCGCACCGTCACCGGCTTCGACCCCTCCACCGATGAGGCACTCGAACCGGGCTATTCGCTGATCGACGAGTCCCAGCTCGCCGAAGCCACCGGCGCGGCCGCCGAGGCGTACCCGAGCTTCTCCCAGCTCGCCCCGGAGACCCACGCCGCCTTCCTGGAGCAGGTCGCCGCGAACATCGACGCGCTCGGTGAGGAGCTCACCGCCCGCGCGATGGCGGAGACCGGCCTCCCGGAGGCCCGCCTGGTGGGCGAACGAGGACGCACCGTGAACCAGCTGCGGCTCTTCGCCGCCGTCGTGCGTCAGGGCGACTTTCGGGGCGCCCGGCTGGACACCCCGGACCCGCAGCGCAGCCCGCTGCCGAAGCCGGACGTCCGCCAGCGCCGCATCCCCCTGGGGCCGGTGGCCGTCTTCGGCGCCTCCAACTTCCCGCTGGCCTTCTCCACCGCCGGGGGCGACACCGCCTCCGCGCTGGCCGCCGGCTGCCCCGTGGTGTTCAAGGCCCACAACGCCCACCCCGGCACCTCGGAGCTGGTGGGCCGGGCCATCACCGACGCCGTCGCGGCCTTCGACCTGCACCCCGGAGTGTTCTCCCTGATCTACGGACCCGGCGCCTCCATCGGCCAGGCGCTGGCCTCCGACCCGGTCATCCAGGCGGTGGGATTCACCGGCTCCCGTGCAGCCGGGGTGTCCCTGATGAAGGCCGCCGCGGCGAGGGAAGTGCCGATCCCGGTGTACGCGGAGATGAGCTCCATCAACCCGGTGTTCCTCTTCGACGGCGCACTCTCCGGCGGCCCGGAGTCCGTGCAGAGCCTGGCCTCCGCCTACCTGACCTCCGTGACCGGATCCTCCGGCCAGCTGTGCACCTCCCCGGGCCTGGTCTTCGTGCCGACCGGCGAGGCCGGTGACGCCTTCGTCGCCGCCGTCGGTGAAGCCGCCGCCGGGCACAGCGGCCAGACCATGCTCACCCGGTCCATCGCCGAATCCTGGAACGCCGGCGTGGAGCAGCTGGGTGCGCAGGCCGGCGTGGCACTGGTCGGCCGCGGCAGCACCGGCGAGGGCGCCAACGCCCCTGCCCCGGTGGTGTTCAGCGCGACCACCGCGCAGTTCCTGGACAACCCGGTGCTGCACGAGGAGATCTTCGGCGCGGCCTCCCTGGTGGTCCGCTATGACGGCGTCGAGGACCTGCTGGCCGCGGCCGGTCGCCTGGAGGGGCAGCTCACCGCCACCCTGCACGTCACCGACGGCGACCACGAGACCGCCCGGCCCCTGGTGCCGGTCCTGGAGCAGAAGGCCGGGCGCATCCTGGCCAACGGCTGGCCCACCGGTGTCGAGGTGGGCCACGCGATGGTCCACGGCGGTCCCTTCCCCGCGACCTCCGACTCCCGGACCACCAGCGTGGGCACGCTGGCGATCGAGCGGTTCCTGCGTCCCGTGGCCTACCAGAACCTTCCCGAGGAGCTGCTGCCCGCCCCCGTGCAGGCCGCCAACCCGTGGAACCTCAACCGACGGGTGGACGGGCAGGTCCAGCTCAACGGCTGACCCCGCCCGCCCTCTCCACACGCAGAAGCGCCGAGCCGGTGATCCGGCTCGGCGCTTCGTACGCGTTCAGGTCAGAAGCTCTCCTGACCCTGCGGGTTCAGCTCGGGCAGGTCCCTGCGGGCGTCGCCGTCGATGGACGGGTCCAGCTGGAACGTGTCGAAGCCGATGGACAGGTCCGAGGAGTACACGTAGCCGTTGTAGTAGTACGACGACCAGGTGCCGCCGTCACTGATGCCCTCGCCGCGGTCGAACCAGGCGACCTCCTCCGGGTTCGCCGAGTCGGTGAAGTCGAACACCGAGACGCCGCCCTGATACCAGGACTGCACCATCAGGTCCCGACCATCCACCGGGATCAGCGAGCCGTTGTGCGCCACGCAGTTCTCGTTCTCGGAGTTGATGCGCGGGATCTTGTAGTAGGAGGCGAACTCCAGCTCGCCGTCGACGATGTCGTAGATGGCGTTGGCGCCGAGGGTCTCGCCGAACTCCTCGGTGCAGGTGGCCCAGCCGCCACCACCGAGCTCATCGGTGAAGACGACCTTGCTGGCGTCGTTGTTGAACGTCGCCGAGTGCCAGAACGCGAAGTTCTCCACATCGCGCACCTGGCTGATGACCTTCGGACGCTTGCGGTCCGAGATGTCCATCAGGATGCCGTCGCCCATGCAGGCGCCGGCGGCCAGGTCGTGCTCGATGTAGGTGGTGATGTCGTGGCAGCCGCTGGTCTCGGTGTATCCGCCGCGGTCATCGCCCTCGTAGCCGCCGTCGGGGAACAGCACCGGCTCGGAGGCCACCTTCGCGGCGTGCGGGGCGTTGACCGGGATCTGCACCACGGAGATCAGGTCGTGCGGGGGCTGGCAGTTCGCCAGCGCCGAGTTCGGCGAGTACGAGGAGACGTACACGTAGAGCATGTTGCCGTTCTTCGACGGCGCCAGCGAGTTGGCGTGGGAGCCACACTTGGTCTCCACAGCCTTCACGTACTCCGGCTCGGTAGGGTCGCTGATGTCGAAGATCCGCAGGCCCTCCCAGTAGTCCTCGGTGTCGGCGGTGCGGTCCGCGCCGCAGGTGTCGTCCTCCATACGGGCGTCCACGGAGAGCACCAGGACGTCCTTGTAGACCGAGACATCGTTCTGCGGACCCGGACAGTGAACCTGCACCAGCTGCTCGGGGTTCGCCGGGTCGGCCAGGTCGTAGACGGTGAAGCCGTCATAGTTGCCCACATAGGCATACTCGCCCTGGAAGGCGATGTCAGAGCCGGTGGACTGCAGCGGCCCGTTCTTCGGGACGTTGCTCAGGTGCTCCATATTATGGCTGGCCACCTCGCCGGGCCCGACGTCGGGCTCCCCGGTGCCGCTCTCCAGCTGGTTCAGCCGCTCGATGACCCCCTCCTCGTCGAAGGCCTCCTCGCTGACCTCCTCCTCGCTGAAGAAGTCCTCATTGAAGGCGTCCTCCGGGACGGTGGAACCGTCGTCCGGGGCAGCGGCGGCGAGCGGGGCCGACAGGGTCATGACAGTTCCTGCCAGCAGCAGCGACATGGCCGCCCCCGCCCCAGCCTTCGCCTGATGTCGAGTGATTCGTGGAAGACGCACGGGCGTCAACACCTCCTAGATCGGATAGAGGTAGTATTACGAATCAACTGCTTCAGGTCTAGGGTTGACGACATATTTGTTCGCCCGATCACCTATCGATGGAGAGATTTCTCTGTGACACACCTCACCCCCATCACCCCAGGTCAGCGCGAAAACTCCACCGTGCGGCCGACATCGGGCCGTCATCGGACGACCCTGTGTGCAGCGCTGCTGGGCGGCACACTCGCCCTCGCCGGCTGCGGGAATGAGGGCCCGGAGCCCGAGGAGGCGGCCGCGCCGTCGTCCTCGGTGCTGCTGCCCTCCGGGCCCGGCGAGGACACCGAACGTGTGGACCCGGAGGACTATGACGGCGTACAGGGTCTCAGCGACGAGTGGAATGACGTGGACACGGAGTTCATGACCATGATGATCGCCCATCATGCCCAGGCCCTCGAGATGACCGCCCTGGTCCCGGCCCGCGCGGAGTCCGAGCAGCTCACGACATTCGCCGAACGGATGCACCTGGCCCAGAAGGGCGAGATCGGCTACATGGCGGACTGGCTGGAGGCCCGCGATCAGCCGGTCCCTCAGGAGGCCCGGGAGGTCGCCGAGGGCGAGATCCCCTCGCCGGACACCCACTCCCACGGCGAAACCCCGATGCCGGGGATGCTCAGCCAGGAGGAGATGACCGAACTGCGGCAGACCGAGGGCGAGGAGTTCGACCGCCTCTTCCTCGAAGGCATGATCGTCCACCATGAGGGCGCCCTGGAGATGAGCGAAGGCGCCCAGGCGAATGGCATCGACCTGGCCGTCCAGGAGCTGGCCGGCCACGTGCACTCCGACCAGACTGCGGAGATCTCCCGGCTGGAGCAGCTGCTGGACGAGCTCTGAGGCTGGAGTCACCTCACCGTGGCATCAGAGTGAACACGCCCCAGCCCAGATGCTCCCGCTGATGCAGCAGATGGCGCCGCGGGGCGACAGAGAGATCCTCCCGCATCTCATCGGCCAGCGGGTGATGCGGATGGCGGTCCAACCAGCGTCGCACCGAGAGCCACTGCGGAGCGGCGTAGCGGTCCCAGCTGTCCGGATCCGCCACAGTGGCGCCCACGACGTCCAAGCCTTCATGGTCCAGGAGATCCAGCAAGGCAGGAAGCTCCGCGTAGGACTCCACGGAACTCGCGTAGCATCCGTCCAACGCCTCCCGCGTCTCCGGGACCCTGCGCCACCAGGGCTCACCGAGCAGCAGCATCCCGCCCGGGGCCAGGCTGCGGCGCATGAGGGCCACCGTGCCGCTCACGTGGGTCTCCCAGCTCTCGCCACCGCCGATCCAGCTGGCCCCCAGACAGGAGACCACCTCCACCGGCTCCTCCGCGACGTGCTCGGCGGCGTCCCCGTGCACGAAGCGCACCGCCTCCGCGACGCCGAGCTCCTCCGCACGAGCCTCCGCGTCGGCCAGGAACGCCCGACTGATGTCCACGCCGGTGCCGGTGAACCCGAGATCACGCGCCCAGGTGCACAGCGCCTCCCCCTTGCCGCAGGCCAGATCGAGCAGGCGGCGGCCGGGCGGCAGACGCAGGGAGCGGCCGAGCTGGTCCAGCTTGGCCGGGTCCAGTGGATTGAGGATGCGTGAGCCCGACTCGCGGATGACGAAGCTCTCCGGCAGGTCCATGGCGCCTCCTTGCGGCACTCGCGTGGCCGTGCCGGAACCTTAGCAACCCTCCGCGACGACGGCGACCTCCCCCGCCCGCACGGTGAGGTCTCCAGCCACCTCGGCGCCGGTGATCAGCTCACGGCCGTCGGCGCCGATGACGGCGTCCTGCGCCGTGTGATTGAGCACGAAGAGGTACGTCGCTCCGTCCTCGCCGTGGCGCCGCACGACGTCGACGCCCTCCGGCGCCTCGGCCTCAGCCGCCACGCCGGCCTCATCGAGCACCCGGCCCACGAGGGACTGCAGCGTCTCCCCGTCGGGGCGGGTGCCCAGATACCAGGCCGCACCCTGGCCCACCGGACGACGCGTGACCGCCGGCCGCCCGGCCAACGGGCCCTCGGCCCAGGTGTGCACCTCAGCCGCTCCTTCCAGATGGGTGTTCTCCGCCCAGAACTCGCCACGGCCGCCGCCGTGGAGGGCGTGGGACTCCGCGCCCTGCAACGGCCAGAACTCCTCGGTGCGGATGCCCAGCAGCTCACGGAACGCCCCGGGGTAGCCGCCCAGCCGGACGGCGTCGTGCTCGTCCACGATGCCGCTGAAGAAGCTGATCAGCACCGACGCTCCGGCCTCGGCGGCGTCGGCCAGCGCCTGCGCGTGCTCCTCCCGGACCAGATACAGGGAGGGCACCACGATGGCACGGTAGCCGGAGAGGTCGGCGGAGGGATGGACGACGTCGACCGTCATCCCGGCCAGCCACAGCGCCCGGTAGAGGTGCATGACCTCCTCCGGGTAGGAGAAGTCATTGCGCGGGTGCGAGTCCAGCTCGGAGGCCCACCAGGCCTCATAGTCGAACACCAGCGCCACCTGCGCCCGCACGGTGGACCCCTTCACCGGCTCCAGGGCCCGCAGCACCTCCCCCAGCCGGACGGTGGTGCGGAAGACGTCGGAGTCCGGGCCGGCATGCGGGACCATCGCCGAGTGGTACTTCTCCGCCCCGGCGGCCGACTGCCGCCACTGGAAGAACATGACCGCATCCGCCCCGCGGGCCACATGCCCCAGCGAGTCCCTCAGCATCTCCTGCGGGGACTTGGTGCGGTTGTGCAGCTGCCAGTTCACCGCACTGGTGGAGTGCTCCATCAGCATCCAGGGGCGTCCTGCGGCCACACCGCGGGTCAGGTCCGCACTGAAGGCCAGCTCGATGTGCCGCTCGTCGTCGTCGGCGATCGTGTAGTGGTCGGTGGCGATGACGTCCATCTCTGCGGCCCAGGAGAAGTAGTCCATGGTCTTGGACCGGGTGGTGCACATGAAATTCGTGGTCACCGGGACGCCCGGGGTCACCTCCCGCAGGATGGCCCTCATCTCCCGGAAGTAGGCCAGGAACTCGTCCGAGGAGTACCGATGGAAGTCCAGCTGCTGGGTGGGGTTCACGAACATCGGGGCCCTGCGCGGCGGCAGGACCTCCTCGAAGCTGCTGTACCGCTGGGACCAGAACGCCGTCCCCCAGGCGGCGTTGAGCTCCTCCACCGTGCCGTACCGAGCCTCCAGCCAGGCGCGGAAGGCCGCCGCGGCGTCGTCGGAGAAGTCATGGGCGTTGTGGCATCCCAGCTCGTTGTCCACATGCCACAGGGCCAGCGCCGGGTGCTGCGCATAGCGTTCCGCGATCGCCCGGGTCATCCGCAGCGCGTACTCGCGGAACACCGGGGAGGACACGGAATAGGCCTGCCGCGCACCCGGCCAGAGGATCGTGCCGTCGGCATCCTGCGGCAGGATCTCCGGGTGACGGTGGGTCAGCCACGGCGGGGGCGAGGCGGTGGCGGTCGCCAGTGCGGCAGAGACCCCCTGCGCATGGAGACGGTCCAACACATCATCGAGCCAGCCCCAGTCATACTCGCCCTCGCGGGGTTCGAGCATGGCCCAGGAGAAGATGCCGACGCTGACCAGGTTCACCCCGGCCTGCCGCATGAGTTCGACGTCCTCCTCCCGGACGTCCTGCGGCCACTGCTCGGGGTTGTAGTCGCCGCCGTAGGCGAGGCCGTGCACGGCTGGCCAGCCGAGGCGGGTGGTGTCGCGGGCGGTGGCGTCGTGCTCCGAGGCGGTCATGCGTCTCATCTCCTGGTGGTGGGGCCGGATGTGCGTCAGTCCCCGTCGTCTTCGCGTGTCCTCGTGGGATTCCACGGACACGCGAAGACGACGGGGACGAAACGCCTGATCAGCGAGGACAGGTCAGCGCGGAAGGGTCAGCGCGGAAGGGTCAGCGCAGCTCGTTCTCCATCTCGGACATCATCTGGGAGGCGGCGTCCTCCGGGGAGAGCCGCTCGAAGAAGACCTCCAGCTCGTAGCGCTGAAGGATCTGCTGCATCCCGGAGAAGCCCATGGCGGGGACCGGCTCGGGGTCGCCGATCTCGGCGTCGATCTCCTCGATGAACTCAGCCGAGGTCAGGTCGGCGCCGTCGATCTGGTCGACGACGGCGTCCCGGACGTCCAGGTTCGTGGGCAGACCGCGGTCGGTCAGATTGGCCTCGCCGGCCTCCTCGGAGTTGATCATGAAGTCCACGAACTGCTGGGCCTCCTCCGGGTGATCGGTGGTGGAGGCCACCGACATCAGCATGGTGGACTTGAACCACATGCCGTTGTCCTCGGCACTGCCGGTGTGGGAGGGCATGCGCAGCGGCACCATGTCCGCGCCTGCGGCCCCGGAGATCGCCGCCAGCTGGTTGGTCCACCACATGCCCATGGCGACCTCGCCGGAGGCGGTCATGGACTCGTCCGGACCGGGGGTCTGGTCCTCCGCGATCACCGAAGCCGGCGGGTAGCCACCCTCCTCCATCAGTTCGAGCAGGTGCTCGAAGTACTCGGCGGCGTCGGACTCCTCGAAGCCGAGCTCACCGTCCTCGGTGGTGAGGTTCTTGTCCTGCTGCCGCAGCCAGATCTGCAGGTCCGCAGGCTGGCCCGGGCCGGTGGCGCCATAGACGCCGTCCACGTTCTCCGTGATGGTGGAGGTGATCTCCAGGTAGTCGTCCCAGGTCCAGGTGGAGTCGTCCGGCATCTCGACCCCGGCCTCGTCGAAGACGTCCGGGTTGGCCATGATCACCATGGCGTTGATACCTGTCGTGATGCCGATCAGCCCGTCCTCGGTGCGGCCGTTCTCCACCACGTCCGGGTCCAGCCCGGAGGTGTCCACCTGGTCGAGGTCCAGCAGGGCACCACGGTCGGCGTACTCGCGCAGGTAGGCGTCGTCCATCTGGACGATGTCGGGCATCTCGCCGGCGGCGGTCTGAGTAGCCAGCTGGTCCCAGTAGCCGGACCAGTCGCCGAACTCCGGGGTGACCGTGATGCCGGGGTTCTGCTCCTCGAAGGCGTCGATGATCTCCTGGGTGGCCTGATGACGGGAGTCGGAACCCCACCAGGCGAAGCGCAGCTCGACGTCGCCGTCGTCGTCGCCTCCTCCGCCGCAGGAGGTCAGGGCCAGGGTGCCGACGGTGGCCGCCGCGGCGAGCGAGGTGAAGCGGCCGATGCGGCCGGACAGGTGGGATCCGGTGAGGGGCATGGGATTCTCCGTCTAGGTGAGGGGGTGCAACTCGTCCCAGAGAATTGAAACGATTTTTTCTCACGATAGATGTGATCCCACTCACCTGTCAATACGCCCGGGAAAGCGCCGTCCGAGACGCCCCTCACGCTCGGGGAGCGATGAACGTCGGTCCGCCGCGGTCCACGACGACCCCCTCGGCCCAGCGCACCCGCTCATCCGGAGCCAGGGTGAGCTCACCGCCACCTGCTGCGCCGTCCGGGGCGCCCGGCGCGCCCGGTCCCGTCAGCCGCCCTGTCACCGGCCGCGGAGCGACCCCGACGACGGCGGTGAGCGTGCCATCCTCAGTCAGCTCGGCCCGCCAGCCGCGCGGGATCCGCAGATGCTCCGCCCCATCGCGCAGCAGCACGGTGCCGGTGTCGTCGGACACGGCCTCCCAGGTCACCCCGCCCAGCCTGCGGGAGGCGGCCACCGCCTCGGCCGCGGCGCCGTGCTCCAGTCGGGTCGGCGCCAGGGAGGTGACCGCAAAGCCGCCGGAGGGCATCGGCAGGATGCCGCAGAGGCGCTCGACGGCGTCGAGCACCCACAGCGCCGCCGGGGAGTAGCAGGAGGTGTAGCCGGCCTCCCCGCTCCACGGGTCCAGGCACTGCGGATAGCGGTCCGCGACGGCCAGCGCGGTGAGCACGGGCTTCAGGAGCACGGCCAGCTCGGCGGGACGGCCGTGATGCTCGAAGGCATGCGGCGCCCGGATCATGGTGAGCATGTTCACCGGCCCGGCCCAGGAGTTGCGGGTGTGGTCGCCGTCGAAACGAGGGTCGTCCATGGCCAGGGAGGTCAGCCCGTAGTGGGACAGGAACCGGGAGGTGGCGAACAGGTGGCGGCGCAGCACCTCGGCGAAGAGGTCGTCGTCGCCGATCTCGCAGGCCATGACGCGCAGCTGCACATCGCTGAGCACCCGCACCGGCTGCCCCGCGGCGTCGAGGTCGTAGAAGGCGGCGTCCACGGCATCCCAGCAGTGGGCGAACAGCGCCTCCCCGCTGGCGGCGGCGGCCGCCCGCCACGGCGTCGGGTCCTCCCCGAGCTCCTCGGCGATCTGGGCCAGATAGGTCCGTTGGCAGGCCACGTTCGCCGTGAGGTCCGGGGCGATGTACGGCACCCCCGGCGCCTCGGGGTCGCAGCGGGAAGCCTCGCCGCCGAGGCATCGGTCCGGGGCGAACCAGAACCGCGGGGACAGGTCATGGCCGGCGTCGAAGGTGCAGAAGGCCTCCACCGCCCCGGTGCCGCGGGTGTCCCGGTGCGCGGCGAGCCATGCGTCGTGCGCGGACATCGCCTCATACATCCGGCGCAGCCACGCGGTGCTCTCGGCGTGCAGGCGGTGGTGGGTCCACACGGAGCGGGCCAGCGGGGTGACCATCTGGATCTGACTGAAGGCCGGACCGTCCCGCGTGACCTTATAGGGGATGAGCCCGTCGCCGCGCTGGTGCTCGGCGAAGAGGGCGAAGGTGTCGGCGGCGGCCTGCGGGGCGAACCGAGAGAGCACCTCGGCACTGATGGTGCCGGTGGACTCGACCCAGGCGCCGTCGTACGCCCCGCCCTCATGCAGCACGGTGACCCCACGCTGCTCCCGGAGGCAGGCGTCCAGGTCCGCGAGCGCCTGGCCCCACCTCTCCTGCAGCGGGCCCCCGACGGCGGCGAATCCCGCCCCGGTGGCGGTCAGTCCCTCCGCGAGCGCGGAGGAGAGAGCGGATCGGTCAGCCTCGCGCAGGCGGGCGAGCGCCTGCGCCGCGGGCGGAGAGAGCTCAGGCACGGAGAGTTCAGGCACAGACGCCTCAGGCCCGGACACCTCAGTCAAGGACGCCCTCCATCTCCTGATGGACGCGCTCGGCCGCCTCCTGCGGGGTGAGCCGCTCGAAGTACAGCTCGTCCTCGTAGCGCATCATGATCTCCTGGAGTGCGGAGAATCCCAGCGCAGGCACCGGTTCGGGCCCGGCGAGCTCGTCCTCGATGTCGGCGATGAACTCGGCTGAGACCAAGTCCTGACCGTCGATGGCGTCCAGGACCGCCTCGCGCACCGCCGGGTTGGCCGGCAGGCCCCGGTCGGTGAGGCCCAGCAGGCCGGCGTCGACGTCGTTGACCATGAAGTCGATGAACAGCTGCGCCTCCTCCGGGTGCTCGGTCTGGGAGGACGCGGAGAGGAACATGGAGGACTTGTACCAGAGCCCGTTGTTCTCCGCACTGCCGGTGCGGCTGGGGAAGCGCAGCAGCTCCATGTCCACTCCTGCGGACTCGGAGATCCCGGCCAGCGAGCTGGTCCACATCGGCGCCAGAGCCACCCGCCCGGTGTGGATGAGCTGCTGCTCCGGGTCGGCGCCGCGGTTCTCCGCCATGACTCCGGCCGGAGGCATGGCCCCGGCGTGCAGGAGATCCAGCCAGTAGTCGTAGTACTCGGCGAGGTCGTCGGCCTCGAATCCCAGCTCTCCCTCGTCGGTGGTCAGGTGCTGGCCCTGCTGACGCAGCCAGGCCTGAAAGCCGCCGGGCTCATTGGTCTCGTTGGTGCCGTAGGAGTCGTCGAGGTTCGCGCTGAGCTCCTCGGTGATTGCGGCGAAGTCCTCCCAGGTCCAGGTCTCGTCGTCGGGCATCTCCACCCCCGCCTCGGCGAAGAGCTCGGGGTTCGCCCCCAGAGCCAGCGAGTTGATGCCCGTGGTGATGCCGAAGAGCCCATCCTCGGTGCGGCCGTTGTCCACGGCATCCTGGTCGATGCCGGAGGTGTCCACGTCGGTGAGATCCAGCAGCGCGCCGCGGTCGGCGTATTCGCGCAGGTACTTGTCGTCCATCTGGATGATGTCGGGGGCGTCGCCGCCTGCGGTCTGCGTGGCCAGCTGCTCCCAGTGGCCGCCGAAGTCCGAGTATGAGCCCTCGATGCTGATGTGCGGATGCTCCTGCTCGAAGGCGTCGATGATGGCCTCGGTCTGCTCCACGCGCAGGCCGCTGCCCCACCAGGAGAATCGCAGGTCGACGTCGCCGTCGGCGGTGCCGGCGTCCCCTGCGGAGCAGGAGGTCAGCACCAGGGCGACGATTCCGCAGGCGGCGACGCTCTGGAGCCCGCGAGGCGAGAAGGGATGGGACACGTGCCGGGGCATGGCGGGCCTTCCTCGGGATTTAATCGTTCCATAAGACTATGAGTGGCCCATGTCACGGTCAACGCCGCCCAGCATGTCAGTCCGGCATGGAGTCATACCGCCGGCGATACCCGGAAGGCGAGGCGCCCGCGTCGCGCCGAAAGTGCACGTAGAAGCTGCTCTGCGAGGAGAAGCCGGCGGCATGGGCGACGTCGGCAGCGGACCAGTCCGTGGTCAGCAGCAGCCGTTTGGCCTCCGCCAGCCGGCACATGGTCAGATAGTCGGCCACGGTCATGCCCAGCACCTTCTTGAACACGCCCATCGCATAGGTGGGCGAGAGGTGGGCGGCCCCGGCGGCGTCGGCCACGGTGACGGGACGGCGGTGATGGGTGGCCAGGAAGCGCGCCATGACCACCGCATGCTCGGCCGCACCCTGGCCCGGCGCAGACGGCGAGGGCTCCGTGCCCGCACGGTGGCAGGCGAGCACCCGGCGCACCAGCGCCTGCGCCTCCAGCAGGGCGATCTCGGCGTCGTCGCCGGCAAGCTCGGTGCGCCACACCTCGAAGAGGTCGACGGCGCGCACCGGCACGTCCTCCAGAGGCACCACGACAGGCTGCATCCGCAGCAGCATCCCGATGTCCCGCTCACCCAGCCCCCAGCTGAGCACGGTGCTCAGCGGCAGGTGCACCCAGCAGACGTCCGCCTCACCGGGGTCGATGAGCCGATGCGGGAAGGCCGCCCAGAACAGGGCGATCTGCCCGGGACCGATGCTGACCCGGCGTCCGCCCAGCAGGTAGTCGAGCTGACCGCTGACCACGATGTTGACCTCGAGATCATCATGCCGATGCGCCCGCTCCATCACCGGGGGACTGCCGCGCCGGACCCACAGCGCCGGAGGCATGTCCTGCACAGCTGAGGATCCAGGAGGATCTGGGGGGATATCCGGAAGTTTCTTCAACATCACCCGGTCTAGCGTAGCAACTATGAGCCACATCACAGCAGAAGCCCCCGCCCCCGTCAGCATCGAGCACGCACCTGCAGGACCCCGGATCGCCATCATCGGCGCCGGAGGATTCGTGTTCCCCTTCCGCCTCATCGGAGACCTGGTCAGCTTCCCCGCCCTGCGCGGCGCGACGCTGGCCCTGATGGACATCGACCCGCAGCGGCTCGACCGCGTCGCCGGCGCGGCCCGTCGCCTGGTGGAGCATCACGGGTTCCCCACCGTCGTCGAGCAGACCACCGACCGCCGCGAAGCCCTCCGAGGCGCCGACGTCGTCATCATCACCTTCCAGGTGGGCGGCATCGAGTCCTACCGGCACGACGTCGAGATCCCCCGCCGCCACGGCATCGACCAGGCGGTGGGCGACACCCTCGGCCCCGGCGGCGTGTTCCGCTTCCTGCGCTCCGTGACCGCCTACGACGCGATCGCCGAGGACGCCCTCGAGCTGTGCCCCGACGCGCAGTTCATCAACTACGCCAACCCCATGGCCATGGCCACCGCCTACCTGAACGCCAAGGGGCTCCGCACCGTGGGGCTGTGCCACAGCGTGCAGGGCACCACCCGGATGTTGGCCCGCACCCTGGGCGTGCCCTATGAGGACGTCACCTTCACCAGCGCGGGCATCAATCACCAGGCCTGGATCCTCTCCTTCCGCCGCGGGGAGGAGGACCTGTACCCGCGGCTGCGAGAGGTCATGGGCGCCCGGCACCGGCGCGGACGGGCGGCGGCATCGCTGACCGCCGACGACGGCGACCACAGTGGCGAGGCTGACGCCGCCAGCGACTACGAGGGCGGCAACGAGCAGGTCCGCACAGCGATCATGCAGACCTTCGGACACTTCCAGACCGAGTCCAGCCACCACGCCTCCGAATACCTGCCCTACTTCCGCAAGACTCCGGAGCTGGTGGAGGAGTACATCCCCAGCCGCTGGGACTACTACGAGATCTGTGCCGCCCATGACGAATCCGGGGATCTCAGCGATCAGCTGGCCGAGCTGCAGGCGGAGCTGAAGCCGTCAGTGGAGTACGGGGCGATCATCGTCAATGCGATGGTCACCGGCCGGCCGGCCGTGGTGCACGGCAACGTCCCCAACAGCGACGCCGGATTCGCCCCCGGCTCCCAAGGCTCCGTGATCACGAACCTGCCGGGATCAGCCTGCGTGGAGGTCGCCTGCCTCGTGGACGGCGCCGGGGTGCGGCCCACCCGTTTCGGTGATCTGCCCCCGCAGCTGGCCGCGGTGAACCGGACCAACGTCAACGTGCAGGAGCTGGCCGTGCGCGCAGCTCTGGAGGGCTCGCGCGAGCACGTCCATCACGCCGTCGCCCTGGACCCGCTCACTGCCGCCCTGCTCACCGTGGAGGAGATCCGTGAGATGACCGAGGAGCTGCTCACCGCGCACGCTGCGCTGCTGCCGGATGCGCTGCGGAGCTGAGCGACACCGGATCCGGCCGCTCCGCGGTGGTGGTCATGTCCACGGCCCGACCCGACTCCGCGGAGGACAGCAGCCCGTCCATGACCTCCAGCACGTGGAGCCCCAGCTCTCCCTGGGCCCGCCCGCGCAGAGGGTCCCCGTCGAAGGCGCCGGACCAGAGCAGATCGGCGATCCCATAGCCGCGGGCGGCCTCCCGGTAACCGGCCGCAACCGGCAGCTCCTCCCAGCCGGCGCCGCCGCGGAACAGGGACACGGAGCCGTCGAAGCGGTTGGGGTCGGGCACTGCGAGCGCGCCCTCGGTGCCCTGGATCTCGAGCGGCGCGGCATGGGTGGCCGCGCCGTCGAAGCTCATCACCACGGTGGAGATGGCGCCTGAGGTGTGGACCAGAGCGCCGGTGACGTGGCTCGGCGTGGTGACCGTGATGCGCTCCCCGGCTCGGGGGCCGGAGCCGATGACCCGCTCGTCCCGCAGCGCGCCGGCGGCACCGATGACCTGCCGGACCGGACCCAAGAGGGTCACCAGGGTGGTCAGGTAGTAGGGGCCCATGTCCAGCAGCGGGCCGCCGCCGGGCTGGTAGTAGAAGTCCGGGTTCGGGTGCCAGGCCTCGTGCCCGGGGATGACCATGGTCGCCGTGGCGCTCATGGGGGTGCCGATCTGCCCGGCGTCGAGTGCGGCGCGGGCCGTCTGCACCCCGGTGCCCAGCACAGTGTCCGGGGCGCTGCCGATGACCACCCCGGCCTCGCGCGCCTGCCGGAGCACCTCGCGTCCGGAGGCGACGTCGGCGGTGAAGGGCTTCTCCACGTAGACGCCCTTGCCCGCACGGATCGCCGCGGAGGAGACGTCGGCGTGGGCCTGCGGCACCGTCAGGTTGAGCACGAGGTCCACATCGTCACGCCCCAGCAGCCCGTCCAGGTCCTCCGCGGCCGCCCCGTGGGGCTCGGCCACGGCTCGCGCACGGTCCAGGTCAAGATCCGCGACGGCGACGAGCTCGAGGGCCTCCAGCCGGCTGATCGTCTCCAGGTACTGGCCGCTGATGTTCCCGGCGCCGACCATGCCGAGGCGCACACGCTCCGCTCCAGGCCGCACCTGGCCTCCCTGCTCGCTCATCGGCTCGCCCACAGCATCCCCCGTTCGATGATGGTGCGGACACTGGGATGCTCCAGGACCTCCACGCGGTGGCCCGGAGTGGAGACGAAGACCCGCCCCTTCCCCCAGCGGCGAGTCCACACGGCCGGGTTGACGTGCGGGCGCTCCCATTCGTCGAAGTCCCGACGAGGCAGCGTGGTGGTGGCCAGCACGTCAATCAGGTCATCATGCAGCACCCAGTACTGCTCGGTGACCAGGTCGAAGCTCTCGATGCCGCGGGTGATCGGGTGGTCCTTCTCCTGGACGTCCACCCGATACGGGATGTAGTAGTCGGACTGCTCACCCGTGCGCTCCTCCGGCGCCACCGGCGGGTGGTGGGCGAACTGGCCGCCGATCAGCTGCAGGTACCCGTCGCTGTTCCGGTAGGAGTCGGCGATGCCGCCGTGCCAGCCGGCCAGACCGGCCCCACCGGCGACGGCGGTGCGCAGGCCCGTGAGCTGGTCGGCCTCAATGGTGGACATGGTCATGCACTGCACGATCAGGTCCACCTCCCCCATCGTGTCCGCATCAGCGTAGACCTCGGGGGATTCGTGCACCTGGCAGTCGTAGCCGTTCTCCCGAAGGAACGGCAGGAACAGCTCGGTGGCCTCCACGGGCTGGTGGCCGTCCCAGCCGCCGCGGACGATGAGCGCTCTCTTGGTCATGGATCTCCTCAGACGAAAACGTGGTCAGACGAAGGGGTGGTCAGGCGATCAGGCGGCCCTCAGCGGGTCACGGAGGTGTACCGGCTGGAATCCTCGGCGCTGCGCTCCACGGCGTCGAGCACGCGCTGGACGTCGAGGGCCTCCCCGAAGTCGGGCCGGGCACCCTCGGGGGCGTCCAGAGCGGTCAGCACGTCGGCCACCTGGTGCACGAAGAGGTCCCCGTAGCCCAGGCCGTGACCCACCGGCCACCAGTGGTCGGTGTAGGGGTGGACGGCGTCGGTGACCTGGATGGTCCGGAAGCCCTGGGCCTGCTGGGGGTCCTCGCCGTCGAAGTACTCCAGCTGGTTCATCCGCTCGAAGTCGAAGGCCACCGAGCCTCGGGAGCCGTTGATCTCCAGCCGGTTGGCGTTGCGCCGGCCCAGGGCGAACCGGGTGGCCTCGAAGACGCCCACCGCGCCGCCGGAGAACCGGGCGGTGAAGGCGGCCGCGTCGTCGACCGTCACCGGCCCGCGCTCCCCGGACACGTCCCCCGCGCCGCCGAGCCCTTCCGCAGAGCCGGAGACCGGGCGGGAGGTGACGAAGGTGTGCAGCAGCGCCGAGACGCCATCGATCTGCTGGCCGGTCACCCACTGGGCGGCGTCGATGGAGTGGGCGCCGATGTCACCCAGGGCGCCGCTGCCGGCAGTCTCCTTGTCCAGTCGCCAAGTCAGCGGCGCGTCCGCGTCGGAGAGCCAGTCCTGCAGGTACTGCGCCCGCACATGCCGGATCTCGCCCAGCCGCCCCTCCTCCACGAAGCGGCGAGCCAGGGCCAGCGCCGGGGTGCGGCGGTAGCTGAAGCCGCAGAACGTGTGGACACCCCGCTCGGCCGCCTGCGCCGCGGCGGCGGCCATGGACTCCGCCTCCTGCACCGAGTTGGCCAGCGGCTTCTCGCACAGCACATGCTTGCCTGCGGCCAGGGCGGCCTCCGCGATCACCGCGTGGGTGTCACCGGGGGTGCAGATGTCGACGACGTCGATGTCCTCCCGGGTCACGGCGTCGCGCCAGTCGGTGGCGATCTCCTCGACGCCGAGCTTCTCGGCCGCCGCGCGGGTGCGGGCCTCGTCCCGTCCGACGAGCAGCGCGACCTCGGGCCGACGCGGGAGATCGAAGAAGCGCGGCGCGGTGCGCCAGGCGTGCAGATGGGCCGCACCCATGAAGGCATGGCCGATGACCGCGATCCGGACAGGTTGAGACATCGTCTCTCCTCGAGGCATGGGAAGGTCTGGCATGAACTGGTGATCAGCATCACTGTATCGATATAGGCCCGACGTTGCCAGAAGACCGTCACCCCCGACGGGAATGACGACCCTGGAATGCTTGACATGCAAGCAGACACTTGCGTAATGTGCGCAGCATGGCCGACGTCTTCAAAGCCCTCGCCGACCCCACGCGCCGGGCGATCCTCGACGGACTCACGGAGAACGAGGAACAGACGCTCTTCGAGATCTGCTCCCGGCTCTACGCGAAGCACCAGCTGAGCTCGTCCCGGCAGGCGATCTCCCAGCATGTGGACGTCCTGGAGGAGGCCGGGCTGGTGGAGACCTCCCGGCGCGGCCGCTACAAGATCCACCGCATCAACACCGCCCCGCTGCAGCCGATCGTGGACCGCTGGCTGAGCCCGACGCACACCACCCCACCTGACCAGGAGGAACCCCGATGAGACTTCACCAGATGAGCGTGATGGTCGACGACCAAGACCGCGCACTGCAGTTCTACACCGACGTGCTGGGCTTCCAGGTCCGCCACGACATCCCGATGGGCGAGGCCCGCTGGATCACCGTGGTCTCGCCCGAAGACCCCGACGGCACCGAGCTGGTGCTCGAGCCCAGCGGCCATCCGGCCGTCCCTCCGTTCAAGGAGGCGCTGGTGGCTGACGGCATCCCGTTCGCCTCCTTCGCCGTAGACGACGTCGCCGCCGAGCACGAGCGCCTCACCGCCCGCGGCGTGGAGTTCACCCAGCCGCCCATGGACATCGGCCCCGCGATCATGGCGGTCTTCGACGACACCTGCGGCAATCTCATCCAGCTGCTCGAGCACAAGCGGTGAGCTCCTGGAGCTCCGAGTCATACCCGGTTATACTCGATTCATGAAGACTGCGATATCAGTACCCGACGGGACCTTCGAACGCGCCGAGCGCGTGGCACTGAGACACGGCATGAACAGGTCGCAGTTCTACGCGAAGGCCGCCGAGCGCTACGCGGACGAGCTCGATGCCCACGACACGACAGCGACCATCGACAGCGTCGTGGATGTGGTCAATGCCGACGAATCGGCTCGCTTCGCCGTCGCCTCCGGACATCGCATGGCTGACGGGGACGACGAATGGTGAGGAGGGGCGACATCCATTGGTGCCACCTCCCGCCTCCGACCTCGAGCGCCCCCGCCAAGCGGCGCCCCGTGCTGATCATCCAGGACGATTCATACAATGCCAGTCGGTTGGCGACCACGATCGTCGTGGCGTTGACCTCCAACACCGCACTCGCTGCCATGCCGGGCAACAGGTTCCTGCCAGCAGCCCTCACGGGTCTTCCTCGTGACTCCGTCGCCAATGTCACGGCACTCATGACCGTCGACCGTCGGGACCTCGATGCTCACCCTGTCGGTCAGGTGCCTGCTCACCTGATGGACGGAGTCGACGAGGGCCTGCGACAGGTGCTCGACCTGCGGGCGTGACCGGGTGGGTCACCCCCGTCACACCACGCGGCGGGCACCGGCGGCCGGCGGTGCCCGGAACACCTCCGGCTCGGTGAACCCGGCCGCGGCGAAGGCCTCCCTCACCGCGGCGCGCACCCGCTCATGCAGCCCCACCGGGGCCAGGGCGATCACACAGCCGCCGAAGCCGCCTCCGGTGATGCGCGCGCCGTGCACGCCCTGGGCGGAGACCGCTTCGAAGGCCACATCGATCTCCTCCACCGTGACCTCATAGTCGTCCCGCAGGGACAGGTGAGACGCGCGCATCCGGTCCCCGACGCCGGCCAGGTCGCCGGCGCGCAGCAGATCGACGGTCTCGATCACGCGACGGTTCTCCGTGATGACATGCCGGGCCCGGCGCCGCAGCACCTCGTCCTCCACCGGGGTGAGGATCTCGGCGACGTCGGCCTCCGTGTCGCTGAGCACCCGCAGCGACTCCACACCGAGGACGCGGGCCGCCTCCTCGCACTGCCGACGTCGGGCCGCATACTCCCCATCGACCAGACGATGCGGGGCCCTGGTGTCGATGACCAGCACCTCGGCGTCTCCGTCCGGGGCCAGCGGCACCAGAGTGGGCCGCAGGCTGCGAGTGTCGAAGAGCACCGCGTGCCCGGCCTGCCCGAGCATGGAGATCATCTGGTCCATCAGCCCGCACGGCATGCCCACGTAGTCGTTCTCGGCGCGCTGGGCGAGGCGCGCCATCTCCAGGGGCCGCACCGCCGCGCCGGTGAGGTCGGCGACGGCCAGCCCCACGGAGCACTCCAGCGCCGCCGAGGAGGACAGCCCCGCCCCGTGCGGGACGTCGGACTCGATCAGCAGGTCCACGCCTGCGACGTCGACGTCCTCAGCGAGCAGACCTGCTTGGCCCGCGGTACGCAGGGACCAGCACATGGCCGCCACATAGGCCGCCCAGCCGTCCACGCCGCCGGGCCTCAGCTCCTCCAGCGCGAACTCGACGGTCTCCCCTGTGAACAGCGAATGCGCCCGCACGAGGCCGTCCGCGCGCCGGCGGGCGGCGACGAGCGTGGCCTGTGGCAGGGCGAAGGGCAGGACGAAGCCGTCGTTGTAGTCGGTGTGCTCCCCGATGAGGTTCACCCGCCCCGGGGCGGCCCAGACGCCGTCGGCGGCCTCGCCGAAGACCCTCCGGAACTCCTCCCGCACCGCCTCTGCGCGTTCCAGCAGCACCTCCGTCACCGGGTCTCACCCGCCTCCCGCAGTCGCTGAGCCATCTGCTCGGGCGGGATGTCATTGATGAACACCCCGACGCCCGACTCGGAGCCGGCCAGGTACTTCAGCTTGGTGTCCGCCCGCCGGATGGAGAACAGCTGCAGGTGCAGCCGGAAGTCGGTGCCCTCGGCGGAGGCCGGCGCCTGCTGCCAGCCGGAGATGTAGGGCAGCGGCGTGGCGAAGAGCCGATCCCCGCGCTGCAGCACATCCAGATACAGCGCGGCGAAGGCGTCCCGCTCGTCGTCGGTCAGCTCCGGCAGGGTGCGCACGCTGCGGTGCGGCATGAGGTGGATCTCCACGGGCCAGCGGGCCCAGGACGGCACGAAGGCGGTCCAGTGCTCGTTGTCGGCGATGACCCGCTCCCCGGCGGCCCGCTCGGCTGCCAGCGTCCGGGCGAACAGGTCCTCTCCGGTGGCCTCGCGGGTCGCTCGTGCCTGCTCCAGCATCCTCGAGGTCCGGGGAGTGGGGAACGGGTAGCCGTAGATCTGGCCGTGCGGGTGATGCAGCGTCACCCCGATCTCCTCGCCCCGGTTCTCGAAGCAGTACACCTGATCCACCTCGGGCATCGCCAGCAGGGCGGCGGTGCGGTCCGCCCAGGCGTCGACGACGGTGCGGAGGCGCCGCACGTCCAGCTGGGCCAGCGAGGTGGTGTGCTCGGGGGTGAAGCAGACGACCTCGCACCGTCCGGCGCCGGGATGACGCACTGTGGTGAGGTCCTCTCCGGCGGCGATGGCCGCCTTCGCGAAGTCCGGGGGCAGGGCGGGCCCGCCGGCCAGGGAGGGGAAGCGGTTCTCGAAGACCACCACGTCATAGTCGGACTGGGGGATCTCGGTGGCCCGCTCCTCCGTGCTGGGGCACAGCGGACAGTCGTTGGTGGCAGGCTTGTGGGTGCGGTTCTGCCGCGCGGCCGCCACGGCCACCCATTCGCCCAGATAGGCGTCCCAGCGCAGCTCGGAGCCGCCGCCGGGGCGACTGATGTCCCGGGTGTCATGCACCTGACGGGTGCGGGCGACGTCGTCGTAGAAGAAGATCTCGCGGCCGTCGGCGAGCGTGGCCTGGGTTCTGTTCACCGGTGTTCTCTCCTGAGGGGTGGGGCGAGGGGACGGGCCGATCAGCCGGCGGCACGCGCCGTACGCGGGCTGACGAGACGCACCTCGTCGATGTGGTCGCGCAGCGCGTCCGCCGCCTCCGCCGGCAGCGCGTCGTCCAGGATGACCATGTCCACCTCCGTCAGCTCGGCGAAGGTGGAGATGCCCAGCACGCCCCATTTGCTGTGGTCGGTCAACAGGATGCGTCGCTGCCCTGTGGCCAATAGGGCCTGGTTGGTCTCGGCCTCGAGGTAGTTCGGCGTGGTGAAGCCCTCCGGCACGGACACCCCGTGGGCGCCGAGGAAGGCCAGATCGACGTGCAGGCTGCGCAGAGAGGCCGCAGCCAGTGGTCCGACGAGGGCGTCGGAAGGTGTCCGGACGCCGCCGGTGAGGATCACCGTGCGGTCTGCGCGCGGCTCCGCCTGGAAGACGTCGGAGATGCGGGTGGAGTTGGTGACCACCGTGAGGTCCTCGACCTCGCGGAGCAGGCGGGCCAGGGCCCACGTGGTGGTGCCTGCCGAGAGCGCCACGGACGTGCCCGGGCGCACCAGCTGGGCCGCCTCCTGGGCGATCGCGGCCTTCTCCGCCTCCATCTGGCCGGACTTGGCCTCGAAGCCGGGCTCCTCGGTGCGGCGGGTCTCGGCCCTCACGGCCCCGCCGTGGACCTTCACCAGGGCGCCCTGGGCGGCGAGGGCGTCCAGGTCACGGCGGATCGTCATGTCGGAGACGCCGAACTGCTCCACCAGAGCGGTGACGCTCACGGCGCCGTCGGTCTGGACGATCTCCGCGATGCGGGATTGGCGCTGGGCTGCCAGCATGGGACCTCACAGAGGTAGGTGGTTCACGTCACAGCCATTAAACCACCATGATCAAACAAGAATCAACATGGAGCGACGAGATGTCGTGCGCGGCGCACCAGCCACGCCCTCCTGAGATGCACGCCCGTCCGCACCGGACGTACGGACGGATGCACCCAGACTCCGCTCTCAGCGCTCCACGGCAGCAGCTCCAGGACCAGCGGAGCGGCCCGCAGCTCCTCCCGCCAGGCGGTCATCTCGAGCTCCCACACGCGCCCGTGCCAGTAGTGCTCGCTGACCAGCCTGTCACCGATCCAGGCCCTGCCGACATCTCCCGTCCAGTCGACACGCACCAGCAGCCGCCCGTCCTCCGCCAGATGCTCAGCAGGGACGTCCAACTCGACGACGGCGGCGCCGCTGAAGTCCTCGGGTGCGGCGAGCCGGCCCTCCGGCCCGCCGGTGCGTGGTTCCGGAACCGCAGCCGGCGGGGCGAGGTCACGAGCCAGCACCGCCAGCACACCGGCACGCGGAGCGTGCACCCGATGACGCCCCCACCGGGCCGCGACGTCGTCGAAGACGGCGAGCTCCACCTCGGGGTCCTCGGAGTGCACCACCAGCCCAGCCGGAGAGGCCAGATCCGCATGCACGGGAGCCGAGCTCAGGACCATCCGGTCCGCAGTCCCTCCCGCCTGGCGATCAGGCAGCACTGCCAGCCGGTCGGCGTCGGTCTCGTCCAGGATCATGATGCGCACCTCTCCGCAGCGGACCAGGTCCTCCGGGCCCGGCACGGCGCTGAACTCCAGCAGCGTGTCGCCGGTGGAGGTCACCGACCTGCGGCCGGGGCCGGTGATCTCCGGCTCACCGGCGAGGAGCAGCTGGACGGCGACGCCCGCGCGCGCGGTCAGCACCAGCAGCTCGGCTGAGCCGCCCTCGATCCGACGCCGGGTCAGCACCTCGGCGGTGGCGCAGCGCAGCACAGGGCCCTCCGGCCCGCCGAGCGGGAGGTTCACCGGCCACACGGTGGACACCCCCGCCGGGAGGTCGATCGGCCGGGCAGGAACGGTCTGGGGCCGGCGCAGCCCCTCCCGGGCACCCAGATGGAGCTGCAGCTGGGTCTGGGGGTCGAGGTGTCCGTGGGGGCGATAGGTGCTCAGGAAGAGCCAGCCGGACTCGCCGTCGGTGCGCATCGCCCAGCGCAGGCTGCGTGGATCATCCGCGACCCCGCCCCCGACCGTGCTGCGCATGGGGGCCAGCCGGGAGCCCTCCGCGGCGAGCCACAGGTGCTGGCGGCGCAGCATCCCGTGGTGCGCCCGCACGGTGGCGTGCTCGCCGAGCGGCGCGCCGAAGTCATAGCTGATGCGGGGCACATCCTGGGGCTGCCCGGCCTCCTGGGACTCCTGGTCCCCGTCCGGGGTGCTGCCTCCCGCGTACATGTAGTAGCCCTGCCAGACGGAGCCGCTGCCCACTGTGGCCAGGGCGAGAGCGGCGACGTCCTCGGCCGTGACCAGCGGGCGGCGGTGATAGGCGACATGCATGCCGCCGCCCAGCTCGCAGGTGATGAACGGGGCGTCGGCGGCACTGGCCAGCACCGCACTGGGCTGGATCTCACTGGGCTGGCCGTCGTCGAGGTCGTCGCGGACCTCCTCGTAGTGGAAGTGCGCGGCGGCGAAGGGCGGCTGCTCGACGGATGAGTCCGCCCAGAAGCCGTCGGCGTAGCCGCTGCAGACCGGCAGCAGGGGAAGCCCCTGGTCCCGCCGGGGCAGCAGGGTTCGCCCCCATCCGGTGGCGGTCCACAGCGGCACGCGGAGCCCGTGCTCCTCGGCGATGCCCCGCAGCGTGGCCAGGTGCTCCGGCTGATCCGCCAGCTCGTTCTCGATCTGCGCGGCGATGACAGGGCCGCCGTCGTCGTGGGTCAGCCCCTCCAGCTGGGCGATGATCTGCCCATAGAGCCGCCGCACCAAGCGCAGGTACTCGGGGTGGTCCTGCCGGAGGGGGATGCCGGAGTCCACCAGCCAGTCCGGGAAGCCTCCGTGGCGCATCTCGCCATGGGACCACGGGCCCAGCCGGACGACGACGTCGAGTCCGTGGGCGGCGGCGAGCCGCACGAAACGCCGCAGATCCCGCGCACCGGTCCAGTCGAACTCACCGGGGCGGGGCTCATGATGCCGCCAGAACACATAGCTGGCCACCGACGTGAGTCCGCCGGACCGCACCAGACCGAGCACATCAGACCAGTGCTCGGGCGCGATCCGGCTGAAGTGGATCTCCCCGGTGACGGGGAACCAGGGTTCCCCGTCCCGGGAGATCCACTTCTCTGCGGCGGTGATTCGGGGTGTCAGTTCAGCTCCGCTTCCATCTCCGAGATCATGTTCTCCGCAGCATCCTGGGGCGACTGGCGCTCGAAGAACACCTCCATCTCATACCGGTAGATGATGTCCTGCAGGCCGGAGAAGCCCAGGGACGGCACCGGCTCGGGCCCGGCCAGCTCGTCCTCGATGTCGGCGATGAACTCGGCCGAGGCCAGATCAGGGCCCTCGAGTTCGGGCAGGATCGCCTCACGGACGGCATTGTTGCCCGGCAGCCCGCGGTCCACCAGGTTCAGCATTCCGGCCTCCTCGGAGTTGACGAAGAAGTCGATGAACAGCTGCGCCTCCTCCGGGTGGTCCGTGGTGGCCGCGGCGGACATCAGCATGGAGGACTTGTACCACATGCCGTTGTCCTCCGCGCTGCCGGTGCTGCTGGGGAATCGCAGCAGCTCCAGGTCCACGCCGGAGGCCTCGGAGAGCCCGTTGATCTGGTTGGTCCACCACGGGGCCATGGCCACCTGGCCGGTGCCCAGCAGGGACTGGTCCGGGCCGCTGGACTGGTTCTCCGACATCACCGCGGCCGAGGGGATGCCCTCGTCCACCAGGTCCAGGTAGTACTGGAAGTACTCGGCGGCGTTGTCGGCGTCGAAGCCCAGCTCGCCCTCGTCGGTGGTCATGTGCTGGTCCTGCTGGCGCAGCCAGATCTGGAAGCCGCCGGGCTCGTTGGGGCCATTGGTGCCGTAGCCGTCGTCGAGGTTCTCGCTCAGCTCGGCGCTGATCTCGGCAAAGTCGTCCCAGGTCCAGGTGGTGTCGTCCGGCATCTCAACGCCAGCTTCGTCGAAGAGCTCCGGGTTGGCGATCAGCGCCAGGGAGTTGATGCCGGTGGTGATGCCGAACAGGCCCTCCTCGGTGCGGCCGTTGTCCACCGCGTCCTGGTCGAACTCGGAGACGTCGACGTCGCTGAGGTCCAGCAGGGCTCCGCGGTCCGCGTACTCACGCAGGTACTTGTCGTCCATCTGGATGATGTCGGGCATCTCTCCGCCGGCGGACTGGGTGGCCAGCTGGTCCCAGTAGCCGGACCAGTCGCCGTACTCGGCGGAGATCGAGATGTGCGGGTGCTCCTCCTCGAAAGCGTCGATGATCTCTTGGGTGGTCTGGTGGCGGGAGTCCGAGCCCCACCAGGTGAAGCGCAGCTGGACGTCCTCGTCCCCGCCGCCCTCCCCCGAGCCGCCGCCGGCGTCTCCGCCGCAGGCCGTCAGCGCCAGTGCTGACAGCGAGGTCACCGCCACTAGTCTGGACAGTCGTGTGAAGGTCGTCATGGAGTCCTCATTCATCGAGCGATACGGTGCGAGTCACCGCCGGCCCCCGAGCTGCGAGAGTGTGACCACCATCACTGGGCAAGCGGTTTCCACTGACTGTAGAGCGGTGTCGGAGACAGCGTCAACGGACTGACCGGCCTTCGCCGTTGCCCCTTGGACATGCAGTGATTCTCACCGCGTATGGGTGACCGCGCTCAGGTGAGCACCCGAGCATCGCGGCGTCAGTCTTTCCGCCCGATGAGCAGGCCCTCGTACTCCTGGGCGAAGTGCTCAGCAGAGGCCTGCATCCGGCACACGACGTCGGGGGCGCCGTCCGCATCCGCGGCGAACTGGACCAGAACCTGCAGCTGGGCGAGCCAGTCTCCCACCACATGGGCGTGCAGGAAGAACGCATTCCGCTGCCAAGCCGCGGAGGTGTGGGTCTCGTAGCCGTAGCCGGGCAGCGGGTGCTCTCGGTGGCCTCCCACGCGGTAGGGGAAGACCCTGCGGTCGCCGTCGGCGGTGGTCAGCAGGAGCTCTCCGCCGTCCGTGCCGCAGGTCAGCTCCAGAGAGTCGAACTCTGCCGACGACGCCCCCTCCAGGCGGACGCGGACGCGGAAGCTCTCGGCGTCGCGCGGCGCGGACGCGGGCAGCGCGACGCCGGCCACCGGCGTGAGCTCCCGGGTCCGGACGGGCTCAGGCTCCAGTTCGGGAGGAGACTCGGGCTCGGGAGACCGGCCGCTGCGCGTCCACGCGGCCAGCGGCTCGAGAAGCTCGCTCCACAGGGCGTCGTGCAGCAGCTGCGCGTCGGACTCGAGGTGCTGGTTGTCTCCGGTCACGACGACGGCGGCGTCCAGCCAGGGCACCACCAGCATGATCTGACCACCCATCCCCCAGGCGGCGTAGCTCTCTCGCCGGCAGCGCCAGATCTGGTACCCATAACCCCACTGTGCCTCGGGATGCGCGAAGCCGCCGGTGACCGTGGGCGTCTGCACCGCTGTGGCGGCCTGCAGGAACTCGGCGGAGACCAGCTGCTCATCGCCCCACCGACCGCGCTGGAGGCACAGCTGGGCGATCCGCGCCAGGTCCCGCGGGGCGGCGAGCAGCCCCGAACCGCCATGGGCGACGCCGCCCGGATTCTCCACGACCTCCCGCCAGGTGGGTCGGCCGGCGAAGGCCTCCTCTGGGAGCCCCAGCGGGCTGCGCAGGGCGCGCAGCGGCCCCATGCCCAGGGGGCGGCCGATGCGGGCGGCGAAGAACTCCTCGAAGGGCAGCCCGGTCAGCCGCTCCACCAGGGCGGTGAGCACCAGGGTGGCGGAGGTGTCGTAGGCGAAGACGGCGCCGGGAGGCCGGGTCGGCGCCACGGTGAAGAAGGTGCGGACCCAGTCCGCGTCCGCCACCTGGGTGTAGGTGCTCTGCCCGTGCGCGGTGCGCATGGTCAGCAGGTCCTGAACCTCCATGGCCCGGATCCATGGGTGGGCGCCGTCGGCATGCTCGGGAAAGTGGTCGATGATGCGGTCATCCAGGCTGAGCGCGCCGTCGTCGAGGAGCACCCCGACCGCCAGCGCCACCAGTGACTTGCCCGCCGAGTAGAGCCGATGCGGACGGTCGGGTCCGTAGGGCCGCCAGTACGTCTCATGCTGCAGCTCCCCGGCGTGCACAACCACCACGCTGTGCATCACGAGACCTCGCGCCTGGAGCCGCGGAAGGAGGTGGTCCTCCACCTGCCGGCGGAACCATCCCGGTCCCGGGGCTGGCCTCACCGGAGGGTCTTCTCGAACCATGCGGCGGTGGCGGCCAGCGGCACGGCGATCTCCGGAATCTCCGGATACCAGGCGCGCTCCCACTCCAGGGAGATCCAGCCGGAGCCGCCGGCCAGCAGCCGCCCGATCTCCTCCAGCGGCAGGTCGCCCTCCCCGGTCACGGCAGGACCCCACCCGCGCTCCATCGAGGCGTCCTTGACCTGCACGTAGTGCGCGTTCTCACCCAGCAGGCGGGCGGAGTCTGCCGGCTCCTCTCCGTTGATGCACGGGTGCAGCACGTCCCAGATGACGCCGACTCGGGCGTCGTCGGCCAGCGGCCCCAGCAGCGCCAGGACGTCCTCGGCGGTCGGGTGGGAGTCGTGCGTCTCCAACAGCAGCTGCACCCCGGTGGCCTCGAGGTCCTCCAGCACCGCCTCGATCCTGCGCCGCGCGGCCGGGCGGCCGGCGGAGGTCCCGCCGGGGAACACGCGGATCGCCGGCGCCTCCATGACCTCGGCGAGCCGGATCAGTGCGCGCAGCTCCTCGATGACGGCGTCGTCGTCCCCATCCTCGCCGCCGCAGACCCGCGCATAGCCGGCCAGACAGGAGATCTGCAGTCCGGCGTCGGTGACGTGCTTCGCCGCCTCCCGGGCGGCCGTCTCCCCCATGCCGAGGGTGACCTCCTCATCGGGATGCACGCGCAGCTCGATCCCGTCGCAGCCGTGATCCAGCCCGGTGCGGACCGCTTCCACCACGGGCCGGCCGGGCATCCCCAGCGTGCTGAAGCTCAGCCTCCAGGTCATGATCCTTCTCCCTCGTCGTAGCGCCGGACCTCTGCGGCCTCGAACCGCACCGTGATGAGCGCCGGCTCGCCGGCCCAGCGGAAGGAGACCTCCTCCGGGGTCACGGTCAGATCCACGACGCCGACCGGTGCGTCGGCATTGGCCCTCACATCAGCGTCGGCCCTCACGTCAGCGTCTCCCGTGGAGCCAGTGTCACCCTCGGCATGACCGGCGGCAACATCGGCCGTCCGGCCCGTCACGCGGGCGTGCGACACCAGCACGGCCGGCCCGGCCGTGACGGAGCCGCTGAGCGAGGCCTGCAGCGCAGGGATCTCGCACCATTCAGCGAATGCCGTGCCGGCGGGGGAGCTCAGCGTCTCCTCGCCGTGCCAGCCGTGCAGCCCCTGCAGGGTGGAGCGCAGGTGTCCGCCGGGCTGCACGGCCCAGCCGGTGTGCTGGACCTCCAGGGGGAAGCATGCACCGATGATCCGGTCGATGCGGACCTCGTCGGCTCCCCGGGCCACCACCCAGGACTCCACGCGGAGCCCGGGGATCGCCGGTGCACCCTGCGGGAAGATCGGCGTGTGCCAGGAGGCCGCCCACGCCCATCCGCCGCCCCCACCGGCCCCGATGCGGTGGATCCGACGGCGCACACTGGTGCGCCCGCGGAAACGGACCCCCACGTGGTTGTCCGGAACCTCGCCGCGCGGTGTGGGTCCGGTGGCCGTGGAGTACGCGAGCCGGGAGTAGAGCGGATCCTCCACGCCGGACTCCTCCCCCTGGTGCGGGCGGAGGTGGTCGCTGCCATGGTTGTGGATCCGCACGACGCCGTCGTCACGGGTGGCCTGCACCGCCCAGCCGGCGGCGGACATGCCGAAGGCGACGTCATGGTCGTCCAGGGGTCGGCGCCCCTCCACGCTGCGCCACAGCGGTGCGTCATCGGGCTGCAGCAGCCCGACGAACGCCTTGGCGGCCCACAGCGGGGAGGCCGGCCCGGAGTAGCGCTGCACCGTGGCCGGATGCGGACCGTGCCAGCCGAGGCTCAGCAGCCCGTGCTCGGTCAGGGCGCCATGCTCCAGGAAGTGGCGCAGGGTGGCGTTCAGCAGCCGCTTGGACTCCCCCGGGGGCATCGGCGTGTCCCCGGTGACCGCCCCCAGCGCGACGGCGGCGACGGCGGCGAACCGGTAAGTCATGGAGCGGCCCTGGAACAGCGGGGCGCCGTCGGCGCCGAAGAGGTGCCGGTACTCCTGGAGGAACTCCTCCAGGCGGGAGCCGTGGATCCCCGACTCGCCCCGCAGGTGGTCGTCCAGGACCGGATAGAGGTGCAGCGCCCAGCCGATGTAGTGGTCGATGCTCTGCCCGTCGCCGTCGGTGTACCAGCCCTGCCCGAGGTTCCACTGCTCCAGCAGGTGCAGGGCCCGCTCACGGGCGGCCGCGGTGAGCTCGTCCCCGCGGCCCACGGACTCCAGGAAGCCGGCCACCGAGTAGGGGAAGAGGTACCAGTTGTTGGCCGCCGGCAGGGAGGTGATCGCTCCGCGCAGCCAGGACTCCACGGCGTCCTGGACGTCCTCGTCGAGCCGGTCCCACAGCCAGGGGCGGGTCAGGCGCAGACACAGCGCGATGGAGGCGGACTCCACCATCGGCTGCCCCTGGACGTCATGGTCCCGGATGGTCAGCCACGGCTCCGCTCCCGGAGACCCCGCGGGCGCGGTCCCTGCCCGCAGGCCCTCGGCGTAGCGGTCCAGCCAGCCGTGCGGGTCCGCACCGTCGGCCCCGCGGACCCGGAAAGCGGCGGCCAGGAACGAGCGGGCGAAGCCCTCCAGGCCGTCCGAGCGGACCCCGCTGCCCGATGCGGGACCCGGCAGGTTCAGATGCGCGCCGGCCGGGCTGGCCCACTGCCAGGCCGAGCCGACCAGGTGGTCCGCCATCGCCTCCCAGTGGGCGCGCGTGTATCCCGTGTACGGGCTGGACTCCCAGTCCGGCTCGGGGAAGCGGATCCCTGAGCCGGGGAGAATGTCGCCGGGACGGACGATGTGCTGGTGACCTGGGGTCATGGAAGGGCTCGCCTTTCTGTGGTCAGGCTTCATTGATCTCATGGACGACGCCGAGAGCGGAAGACTCGAAGCCTCACCCCAGCACTCGACCCGTGAGGAGGGCATGTTCCACATCCCTCCGTCCATGGTGGCGGGCCAGGGCGGCCGCCTGGTCCCAGTCATAGGCAATGGAGCGCAGCTCGACCCTCCACCGACCAGAGACGTCATCGATGATCGCGTACTGGGCGTGCGGCGTGCCCGCCTCCATCACATGGGGGTACGGCGTCGAGGAGTCATAGGCCGGATAGCCGACGCTGCCCGGGTTCACCGCCAGTGAGCCGTTGGAGAGCGTGACAGCCCGCTGCAGGTGCGTATGCCCGCACAGCAACAGGTCGTAGGAGAGGAATCCCCCGAGACGCTCCTCGACCTCGTGAGGCTCGGCCGCCCTGGCGCCGTCGGGAGTGATCGTGTCGAGAAGGTACTCGGTGTCGCTGGTGGGCGTGCCATGAAACGCCAGCACGTCGGGGCGAATCTCCGCCGTCAGCGGCATCTCGGCAAGCCAGCGTCGGTGGTGGTCCTCCAGCTGATCATGGGCCAGTCGGTCGGACTCTCCCATGTCCTCGGGCGGCGTCTCGAGCACCTGCCGCTCGTGGTTTCCCCGGACATCGATCGTGGGGATGCCGACACGCATCAGCAGGTCCGCCGTCTCCGCCGGAGCGACACCTCCGGAGAGATGATCTCCGAGGTTGACGAGCACATCGGCTCGCTCAGCATCGAGGACCTGAAGGACGGCCTCCGCGGCGAAGCAGTTGCCATGGACGTCGGCGATGGCGGCGATACGCATGATCAGACGTTACCCGAGGGGTGTCGATCGAACGGGGCGGAGACGGCTCCTTCGGCGCACCCGCAGCCGCGGCACCGCCAGCAGCCCGGAGGCGACGTCGGCGAGCGCCAGCTCCAGGGCCTGCATGCCGAAGCGGCGGCCGTGATGCTCCCGGGCGGTCTCCACCATGCGGGTCAGGGCGTCGTCGGCGGCCAGGCGGTGGCTGGTGACATTGGCGACCTCCACGGTGAGCACATGGGTGCCCCCGGGGGTGACCAGTCCGGTGAGGTCCACCCGGTACGGGGTCCGCCAGACCACGCCGGCCTCGCGCCCGTCCACCCGAACCACCGCCACCACGCCCACCGGCGGAGTCACCTCGGCCCGGAAGGAGGCCTCCATGAGTCCGCTGGAGGCGGGATCGGCCAACTTGTGCGGCTCGGCGGCTCCGAAGTCGAGGATCACCTGCCGGGCGTCGTCGTCCACCTGCAGGGTGGTGGTGTACTCGGCGGTGCCGGAGTACAGCTCCCGCCCGGGCACCTGCTCCCACTGATGCGGCAGCGAGACGGGACGCGGCTCCGGCTCGTCCGGAAAGCGCACCTGCCAGTCGGTGAGCTCGACGGCGGCCTCGTCCCCGGCCGCCGAGGTGCTGCTCGGGTTCACCTGGTCACCCTCCTGAGGCTCGCCGTCGTGCTGGATCAGCACGGCGGCCTCATAGGCCTCCAGACGCAACGGCAGGTCGCCGCCCTCGCCGCCCGGATCCAGGTGATGGACGCTGAGCACCTCACCGGTCTCCGCATCCCAACGCTCCACCGTGGACCCGGCGGGGTCCCGCCCGGGGTCCTGTCGGAAGGACAGCGTCACCTCGGCAGGCGCGGAGCCGGTGTTCGCCACGAAGTGCACCCGCAGGGCCGATCGGCCCGCCCCCAGCTGCCGGGTGGTCACGGCGACGGTCTCGTTCGGCGCGCCGTCGGCTCCGGCCAGGCGCACCGGGCCGGACACCCACCGGGTCGCCTCAGCGGCCGAGTCCACGCTCACCCCGAGCCGCGCAGTGCCGCCGAGGTCCAGCACCGCCCCGCCGGCCTCCACCACGGCGGCCAGCCAGGCCCGCGTGGGCTCGGGGATGTCGCGGGCGGACGGAAGCACCACCACGGGGAACCGCCCCGGATCCAGGTGGGCGACGGCGTCGTCGTCGAACAGGTCGAAGTCCGCCCCGGCGGTGCGCAGCGCATGCGGCAGCTCGTCGCCGATGTGCTGCCGGGTCTCCTTGTAGAGGTCGCGGCGGCCGGCGGCGGCGAATCCGGCATAGACGTCCCGGGCGGGCACGTAGATCCCGACGTCGGAGAGGCGGTGCCCCTGCCGCATCAGCCAGGACAGCCGGTGGACGGTGCCCCACAGGGCCGGGGCGGCGGCCCACCAGGTGTTGCGATCATCCAGAGCCCCGGAGGCGTAGAAGACCCGCCCCAGGCTGGCGTCCTCGGGCCGCGAAGAGTTCGGCCAGCCGTGGCCGATGAACTGGTTGATGCCCATCAGCAGGTGGTCCTGGGCCTCGGCCAGGATGTCCAGCGGGGTGGAACGGAAGGACGGCGAATGCGTCCAGGTCCAGGCCTCGGAGGAGATGACCTGCTGGCCGTGGATCTGCCCGGCGGAGCTGGCCCACCGGCAGGCGGTGACCACGTCCCAGCCCCAGCCCTCGCCCTCATAGCGGTCCGCGTACCGGTAGGAGCTCACCGTGGCGGCAGGCTCCCCATAACCCTGGATCCGGAACGGCACACCCTTCTGCCGGGCCCAGTCGCCGATCACGCGGATGAAGTTCTCCTCCAGCAGCTCGGTGAGCGTGCGGTGGTAGTCCGCGCGGAACGCGGCGCCCTCCTGCCCGGGCAGGGGCAGCTTCCACAGGTGAGGCACGACGTCGTAGCCGCGTCGGGCGGCGAACTCCTCCGGCAGCCGCGGCGTCCAGTCGGCGTCGTAGACCTCGAGGCTGTCGCAGAACACGGTGCCGATCCGATCGACCCCGACGGCCTCGACCAGCGGCTCCGCGACGGCGTCGAGATGGGCGCGGGCAGCCTCGGCCGAGAGGTGGTCCAGCGCCCAGCCCTCGGCCCCGACGGCGGCACGTTTCAGCGCCTGCCGGGTCAGCCGGGACACTGCGATGAGGACCACCCGCGGCCCCCGGCCCTCCGGGATGAGCAAGTCCCCGCCGTCGGTCGCCAGCGGGGTGAAGGCCTGAGGCGTCTCGTGGGTGGTGCCCTCGCCGATGTAGCCGGCGATGAACTCGTCGCCGGGCCAGACGGCGGGGATCGGCAGCCGATGCGCGGCCATCGCGACCTCTTCGTGGGTCCAGCTGATCTTCCGGGCCGCCGTGGACTCGTCCACATGGGGCCCGCCGTAGGGCCAGCCGGAGCCCAGGGTGACGTCGAAGCGCAGGCCCCGCTGCTGTGCGGCCTCGGCCGCGAACCGCAGATCCGCCAGGAAGGTGCCCGAGAGGTAGCGGTCCGTCCCGGCGCTGAGCGGGTAGACCACGGCGACCTCGACCCCGCCCAGGCCGGCCTCGCGCATCCGGTCCAGATCTCGCGCCAGATCCTCCCGGCGCACGTCCGGACCGAACCACCACCAACGCATCATGGGCCGGGCTGCCGGGTCGGGGGCGCGGAAGCCCTCCCACAGCTCCTCCCGGGCCACCTGGGCCCCCACGGGAACCTCTGCGGGGGTCTGGGCGGGGGTCTCAGCGCGAGTCTGGGCGGGGGAAGCGGCCGGCGTCATGGAGTGCCTCTCAACGGTGTCGGATGGGTGGTCGTGCTGGAGGGGACGGCCTCGCACCAGGCCGTCCCCTCCTCGAGACCCCGCAGGGTCTCCGCCGCCGGGCGGATCACAGGGACCCGACGACGCGTCTTCTGCCGGACCGGGCCGGCGTCGGCCGTCCTCAGCCGATGGTGGACTCGAACTCGGCGTGCATGGCCTCCGCGGCCTCGGCCGGGGTCATGCGCTCGAAGAACACCTCGGCCTCATAGCGGTGGATGACGTCGGCCAGCTGCCCGAATCCGGTGGCGGGCACCGGCACCGGCTCGCCGAGCTCGTCCTCGATGGCGTCCATGAACTCCGTGGCGGCCGCATTGGCCTCGTCCATGCTGTCCATCAGCTGGGGCCTGATCTCCGTGTTGGCGGAGAGGCCGCGGTCGGTCATGTTGATCTCCGCGGAGCGCAGGTCATTGACGAAGAAGTCCAGGAACTCCACGACCTCCTCCGGATGGTCGGTGGTCGCTGAGGCGGAGATCATGCCGGTGTTGTACCACTGCTGGGCGTCGGCCACGTCCCCGGTGGGGCTGGGCAGACGCAGCAGCTCCAGCTCCTCCCCGCCGGCATCCCGCAGGGCACCCAGCAGATTGGTCCAGCTGAACGCCATCGCCGCGCCGCCGGTGGCCTCCAGCGACTGGTCCTGCGGGGCCGTGAGCTCCTCCACCATGATCTCCGCCGGCGGGTAGGCCCCGGACCGGCGCAGCTCATCGGTGAAGCGCAGATACTCCTCGAGGTGCTCGACCTCCACCCCGAGCTGACCGTCCGCGTCGGTGAGCTGGGCGCCCTGCTGGCGCACCCAGGCCTGCAGCGACTGCGGCTCGGCCGGTCCGGAGGCGCCGTAGACGCCGTCGAGCTCCGCACTGATCTGCTCCGCGATCTGCGCGAAGTCGTCCCAGGTCCAGGTGGAGTCGTCGGGCATCTCGACGCCGGCCTCCTCGAAGAGCCGCGGGTTGGCCACCACGGCCACCGCGTTCACTCCGGAGGCCAGCCCGTAGTATTCGCCGTCGACTGTGCCGGACTCGATGACCTCCTCCGGCATGGCGCCCAGATCCACCGCCGAGAGGTCCATCAGGGCGCCGCGCTCCCCGTACTCGCGCAGATACGGGGCGTCCATCTGGAAGATGTCAGGCGCCTGGCCTCCGGCGGACTGGGTGGCCAGCTGGTCCCAGAACCCGTCCCAGTCGTTGTACTCGATGACCACCTCGATGTGCGGGTGGTCCTCCTCGAAGATCTCGATGATCTCCTCGGTGTTCTGCACCCGGGTGTCCGAACCCCAGAAGGCGAAGCGGAGCGTGACGTCCGCGTCTGCCGCGTCGGCGTCCCCGTCGCCCGCACCGCCGGCGCCGCAGCCCGTGAGGGCCACGACGGCGGCGAGCGCAGCGCCGCTCAGGCGTGCGGTGCGGGCGTCCATCACTCGAGGATCCGGTTCGCGGCGTCGACGAAGGACTCGGCCGCCTCATCGGCGTCCATGCGGCCGAAGAAGACGTCCTGACTGCGCAGGGAGAGCTCGTCGGAGATGCCGGTGAACCCGACCGGCGGCATGGGCTCGGCCGAGGAGATCTCATCCCCGAGCTCGTCCACCAGCTCAGCGACCACGAGGTCCTGGCCGTCCACCTCCTCGACCACGGCCTCGCGCACCTCGTCGTTGGACGGCAGGCCGCGGTCCATCATGTTGTGCCTCCCGGCGTCCACCGAGTTGATGAAGTGGTCGATGAACAGCTGCGCCTCCTCGGGGTGGTCGCTGCCTGCGGTGGCGCCCAGCAGCATGGTGTTCTTGAACCAGAGGCCGTTGTCTTCGGCCTGACCGGTGGGGCTGGGGAACCGCAGCGGGATCAGGTCCACTCCCGCCGCCTCGGTCAGGGCGGGCAGCTGGTTGGTCCAGGACATGCCCATGGCGGCGCGGTGGGTGGCGATCAGGGAGTCCTCCATGACGGCGGACTCCTCCTCGGCCATCTCCGAGGCGCTCGGCAGGCCCCCTTCGTCGATGAGCTCCTCCAGGAAGGTGAAGTACTCCTCGATGTCCTCGGCCTCGGCTCCGAGCTGGCCCTCCTCGGTGAACAGCCCCTTGTCCTGCTGGCGCAGCCAGACCATGAGCGTCTGGGCGATGGGGTTGTTGGTGCCGTAGGCGCCGGTCGCCTCCTGGATGGTCGAGGAGATGTCGATGAAGTCGTCCCAGGTCCAGGTGGTGTCATCGGGGATCTCCACCCCGGCCTCGTCGAAGAGCTCCGGGTTGGCCATCATGACCAGGGCGTTGACGCCGGTGGGGATGGCGTACTGGACACCGTCGGACTGGCCGCCCTCCACGATCGTGGGGTCGATGCCGGAGGTGTCGACGTCGGTCAGCTCCAGCAGGGCGCCGCGGTCGGCGTATTCGCGGATGAACTCGTCGTCGAGCTGCACGACGTCGGGAGCGTCGCCCGAGGCGACCTGGGTGGCCAGGGTGTCCTGGTAGCCCGTCCAGTCGTTGAACTCGCCGTCGATGGTGATGTGCGGGTGCTCCTCGGTGAAGTCGTCGATGATCGCCTGAGTGTTGGCGTGCCGGTGGTCGGACCCCCACCAGGCCACACGGAGGTGGACCTCCTCGTCCCCTCCGGCATCTCCTCCGCCGTCTGCGCCGCCGCAGGCTGTGAGCGTCACGGCCCCGACGGCGGCGGCCGCGGTCAGCGTGACCAGCTTCCTGTGCTTCATGCGTGTCCCCTCATGTGTGCGGTGATGGGGCACCGAGTCTGAAGTGCAACGATTCAATCTCGCGCCCCGCTCCTGAGCGATCAGGTTGCCCATCAGGCTATGTGTGACACACAGCACAGTCAATGAATCGATTCATATTCGACGATGCCCGTCGCACATCGCCCGATGCACCGACACGCCCCACCCAGATCGCTGAGCCCCGACCACCTGCCTGGGGATCGAGAATCTGGGTGGGGCGTGGGCAGCGCCGGCAGCGTCGCTCAGCCGTGCACCGGATGCTCCCCGGCGCCATGGCCCTTGCCGTTGTTGTTGCCCGGCCCGCGCGGCGGCGTGCGGTCGCCGTCGCCCGCGCCGCCGTCACCCGAGCCGCTGCCGACCTCCGGCATCAGCTCGATGACCGTGGGCTCTTCGATGGCGCCGATGCGCGCGCCGGTGCCCTCGGGGGCGACGTCGGTCAGCTCCAGCAGACCGTGCATCTGCACCGAACCGTCCTCACCGATCTCGGGGCGGACGCCGTCGACGTCCACGGACTCGAACCAGTCCTCGGTCACTTCCGCCGGGCGGGAGTCGTCTTCACCGGCCCGCTGCCCGTCGAAGAAGTAGTTGCTCGGGTCCTGCAGCAGCGAGGTGTCCTCCTGGTCCAGCTGCAGCGAGTCCTCGCGGCTGCCCCGCCAGGACAGCGCACCGGTGATCTCATAGGCCGTCTCCGGCGCGTTGGTGTGCAGCTGGATGCCGGACCCACCCATCTCCTCGGAGACCAACCCGTTGCCCACGGTGGTGACGTCCTGCAGGCGCACATCCGGGCCGGAGTTCGAGGTCACCCCGTGGGAGAGGTTGTTGTAGGCCACCGAGTTGCGCAGCAGGTGGTCCCCCGGCATGGACTCGCCGCCGAGCTTGAAGCCGTTGCCCTGGCGCAGGACGTCCAGACCCTGCTCCTCGAGCCAGCCGTTGTTGTAGGCCACTGAGTCCTCGATGGTCACGGTGCCGATCGACCCGGTGGTCGACTTCGCATAGAGGTCATAGCCGTCGTCGATGTTGTGATGCGAGATCGTGTGGCGGAAGACGTTGCCCTCCCCCACGGTGAGCTTGGCGGCGAAGCCGTCGGCGTCGTTGACGTTGGGGTCCGCGTTGTTGTGTGACTCCGAGGAGACCACCAGGTTGTGGGAGGGCCACATCTCGAACGGCTCGTTGCCGTTGCCGGAGATCTGCAGTCCGGTGTCCCCGTTGTGGTGGGTCTCGATCCGTTCGATCACGTTGTGGTGGCCCTGGATGAGCAGCGGCTTCTGATAGCCGCGCGAGCGGGTGATCTCCAGGTCATGGAGGTGCCAGTGGTCGCCCCGCAGCACCAGGCCGCCGGTGGAGGACTCCGAGAGGTCCAGGGTGGCGCGGCCCTCGAGGGAGGACATCAGCGTGATGGGCTGCTCGGCGGTGCCGTCGCGGCCCCGCTCGACGACGATCGCCTCCTGCGGCCGATACGTGCCCTCGGCCAGCACGATCTGCTGACCCGGCTGGGCGTAGGCGACGGCGGTGGGCAGGTCCAGCGGGTCCGCCTGGGTGCCGTCGCCGTCGGCGTCGCCATTCGGGGCCACGTGGAGGGACTCTCCCGGGTCGCCGTAGCGGGCCACATGGAAGCTCAGCTCCAGCTCCACCGGATCGGTGGAGGCCAGCTCCTCCCAGTCCTCGTAGTGCAGCTGCTCCTCGTGTGGGGTCAGCCGGGCGGTGAAGGAGTTGTCCCCGGGCTCCAGTCCGGCGAGCTCCACCAGCTCGCGTTGGCCGGGCTCGAGGTCCACCGTCTCGGTGGCCTCCTCGCCGTCCTCGTCGAGGATGACGGCCTCGCCGTAGGCGTCGGCGAGCAGCGGCACTTCGATCTCGGCGTGCGGGGTGGTGCTGGTGATGTCTGTGGACAGGGTCGGTGTCACCTGCTCGGTGGGACGCTCCAGCGGATCCTCGTCGTCGTCCGGGTGGATGGTGGTGAAGCTCCAGTCGGTGACGGCGGTGCGGATGTTGCGTGCGGTGAACAGCCCGACGTAGTAGCGCTCCTCGTCCTGGACCAGGAGCATGTTCGGGTCGTAGCTGATGGACTCGAGCTCTTCGCCATCGCGGTGCCAGATCGCGTGGAACCCGGTGTTGGACTTCCGCAGGCTCAGCTCGTAGACGTCCCCGGCCTCGAACCGGGGCGGGTTGGTGTTGCCCCCCTCCGCGAGGCCGTCCTTGTGGTGCCAGTCGAAGGCCTGGGAATCGGTCATGTCCCGGTCCGGAGAGTTCTGCGTGGGGGCCTCCGTATAGCCGTGGACGACCTTCCCGCCGGGGGTGCCGTAGCGGGTGCCGGTCTCGCCGTCGAGGCTGGTGTGGTACTTCGCGACCTGCGTCCCGGCGGAGTTGAAGTACCGGGCGGCGCCGGAGTTCGGAATGAAGTCGTCGACGGCGATCAGCCCGAACCCGGACTGATTGTCCTTGCCGGAGGCGTCCTCGACCTCGAAGGTCGCCTCCAGGGTGAAGTTCTCCGTCTCCGGGTCGACCTCGGTGTAGTGGTACCAGAAGCCGTCCTCGGAGTCGGCGATCTTGCCGCTGTTGCCGACGGCGTCGAAGGTGAGTGTGCCGTCGTCGTGGGTGATGACCTCGCCGCCGGCGCCCACTCCGGCGTGGGCGGTGTGCCAACGGTCGGCGTCTTCGGGGCCGGTGGCACTCTCCGTGGCAGCAGTGGCGCCGGTGATCGTGGTGGCCAGCAGCGCCGAGGCGGTGAGCAGCGCCAGCGGTGCGCGCCGGATGCGGCGGCGTGGGGAATCCATGGATCTCCTCAGGGAGTGGGCGGTAGGACCCCCTGACCCTATGTGTGAGGTGAGTCACTGCTCAATGCTGAGGAGAGCGTTTTCCGGTGCCGATGCGGCATGCGGCGATACAGCGCGGGAATGGCCCCCGCGCGCCCCGACCAGATTCTCGAGCCCCTCGCATCTGCGTGGGGATCAGAGATCTGGACGGGGCGGGCGCGGCGGAGCGGGACAGGTGCGACGGGGCGCGCGGGACAGGTGCGACGGGGCGCGCGGGGCAGGGCGACAGAGGCGCGCAGCCCGCTACCGGATCTCGGACTCCATCTCGGAGACCATCGCCTCGGCGGCGTCGGCCGGAGCCATGCGGTCGAAGAGCACCTCGTCCTGGTACCGGTAGAGGATCTGCTGGAACGCGGACCCGCCCATGGCCGGCACAGGCTCGGAAGGACCGAGCTCGCCCTCGATCTCGTCGATGTATTCGGCCATGACCAGCTGGGCGCCGTCCAGCTCCTCGGTGACCACCTGGCGGATCTCGTTGTTCGGCGGGATGCCACGCTCGGCCATGTCGATCAGCGCGGCCTCCTCCGAGTTGACGAAGAAGTCGATGAACTGCTGGACCTCCTCCGGGTGATCGGTGGTCGCGCTGCCGGAGAGGAACATCGAGGACTTGTACCAGGGCATGGCATCCTCGGCACTGCCGGTGTGGCTGGGGAACCGCAGCAGCTCCAGCTGGGTGCCCGCCGATTCGGAGAGCGCCACCGACTGGTTGGACCACCAGGCGCGCATCGCCACCTGGCCGGCGGTGGTCAGCGACTGATCCGGCCCCACTCCCTGGTCCTCCGCGAGCGCGGAGGCCGACGGCGTGGCTCCGGCCTCCAGCAGCTCGACGAGGTACTCGAAGTAGCTCTCGGCATCCTCCGCGGTGAAGCCGAGCTGCCCGTCCTCATCGCTGAGATGTCCGCCCTGCTGGCGGACCCAGGTCTGGAATCCGCCGGTCTCGTCGAAGCCGCCAGCACCCCAGGCGCCGTCGAGGCCCTCGCTGAGCTCGACGGCGATGTCCCGGTAGTCGCCCCAAGTCCAGGTGGTGTCGTCCGGCATGTCCACCCCGGCCTCCTCGAAGAGGTCCGGATTGGCCAGGACGGTGAAGGCGTTGATGCCGATGGTCACTCCGTACAGGCCGCCCTCGGTGCGGCCGTTGTCCACCACGGTCTCATCCATCTGCGAGGTGTCCACCTCGTCCAGGTCCAGCAGCGAGCCGCGGTCCGCGTACTCGCGCAGGTACAGCTCGTCCATCTGGATGATGTCCGGGGCATCGGCGGCGGCGGTCTGCGTGGCCAGCTGATCCCAGTAGCCGTCCCAGTCGCCGAAGTCTCCATTGATGCTGATGTGCGGGTGCTCCGCTTCGAAGGCATCGATGATCTCCTGGGTGTTCTGGTGACGGGCGTCCGAGCCCCACCAGACGAAGCGGAGGGTGACGTCGCCGTCGTCGCCCTCTTTTCCTCCGCAGCCGGCGAGCACCAGCGTGGCGGCGGCGAGGCCGGCGGTCAGAACCGTGGCGCGACGGCGGCGGCGCGGCACGGGCGTGGAACGGCGATGGTCCATGATGTCCCCCTGGAGAGTGATCGTTCACCTTGTCCTGACAATCTAAGGTGACTCACCTCACAGGTCAATGATGATCCCCGAAGGCAACCACCACGGGGCGGAGACGGCGTATCGGCGGGTCGGTGGGGCCTCAGGGCAGCCGGGTGCTCTCCCGGAGCACGGGGGCACCCTCCACCACCATGCGGCGTTCGGCATCCCCGGGTGCCAGCGTCATCGACGCCGTCATCCGGCCGATCTCTTCCAGGGGCAGCCGGACGGTGGTGATCGAGGGGAACTGGTCGGCCAGCGTCGGAATGTCGTCGAAGCCGGCGAGCGCGACATCCTCAGGAACGCGCAGTCCCGCCTCGCGGATCGCCGCCAGGGCACCCAGCGCCATGACGTCGTTGACGCAGAACACGCACAGCGGCGCGCCCCCCTCAGACCCCTCCGCCGCGGAGACCGCACCGGAGCTGATGAGCTCGCCCATCATGAAGTAGCCGCCGTCGCGGGTGAAGGTGCCCTCCTTGACCACCTCCGGAACGACGCCGGCCGCCTTGAGCTTGGCGATGAACCCGTCGGAGCGCTGCGCCGAGGTGGACAGCTCCTGCTCTCCGCTGAGCACGGCGAAGCGCCGGTGCCCAAGCTTGAGCAGCTCGGAGGCCAGCGCGGCGGCCCCGGCCTCGTTGTCGATCTGCACACCGCCGGCGGTCGGAAAGGGCTGACCGATCATGGAGACTTTCCCGCCGTTGTCCTGATAGGTCTCCAGCACCTTCTGCAGCAGGGCGTCGTCCTCCATGCCGCGGGAGCCGGCCAGGAGTATCGCATCGGTCCGGTATGACATGAAGGCGCGCACCGCCTCCACCTCCGCCGCAGCCTCGCGCTCCGTGGAGGCCAGCATGAGCTGGACGCCGGTCCCGGCCAGGCCGCGCTGCGCCCCGCGGGCGATCGAAGAGAAGTACGGATCGGCGATGTCATGGACGATCAGGCCCATCAGGCCGGCCGAGGATCGGGCAAGCGCTTGCGCCTGCGCATTGGGGAAATAGCCCAGCTCCTCGGCGGCCGCGCGCACGCGGTCGGCGATCTCGGGCTTGGGCCGACGGGTGGATCCGTTGAGCACTCGGGAGGCCGTGGACTGGGACACCCCGGCGGCCTTGGCCACGTCGGCCAGACGGACAGCCATCTGAAGCTCCTGCCTGTGACAGTTGACACACTCTTTGGAGCGATACTACCGTGGAAAGCGCATTCCAACATCATCGCCCCGCCAGACCCCCTGCAAGGAGCCCCGATTCCATGACTGAGCCCCGCGTCCTCCGCATCGCCATGAACGGCATCACCGGCCGGATGGGCTACCGCCAGCACCTGCTGCGCTCCATCCTCCCCATCCGCGACCAGGGCGGCATCACGCTCGCCGACGGCTCCAAGGTCACCGTCGAGCCGATCCTCGTCGGTCGCAACGAGTCCAAGATCAAGGAGCTCGCCGCCAGGCACGACGTCGAGCACTGGACCACCGACCTCGACGGGGCCATCAACGACCCGTCAGTGGACATCGTCTTCGACGCCTCCATGACCTCCCTGCGCCCCGCCACGCTGTCCAAGGCGATCGCCGCCGGCAAGCACATCTTCACCGAGAAGCCCACCGCCGAGACCCTCGAGGAGGCCGTGGACCTGGCGCGCCAGGCCAAGACCGCCGGCATCACCGCCGGCGTCGTCCACGACAAGCTCTACCTGCCCGGCCTGGTGAAGCTGCGCCGCCTGGTGGACGAGGGCTTCTTCGGCCGCATCCTCTCCCTGCGCGGCGAGTTCGGGTACTGGGTCTTCGAGGGCGAGGTCCAGCCCGCCCAGCGCCCCTCCTGGAACTACCGTCTGGCCGACGGCGGCTCCATGACCACCGACATGTACTGCCACTGGAACTACGTGCTCGAAGGCATCATCGGCACGGTCAAGTCCGTCACCTCCAGGACCGCCACCCACATCCCCACGCGCTGGGACGAGAACTGCGAGCCCTACGACGCCGACGCCGACGACGCCGCCTACGGCATCTTCGACCTGGAGACCCCGCAGGGCGACCAGGTGGTCGGCCAGATCAACTCCTCCTGGGCGGTGCGCGTCTACCGCGACGAACTCGTGGAGTTCCAGATCGACGGCACCCACGGCTCCGCCGTCGCCGGCCTGAACAAGTGTGTGGCCCAGCAGCGCGCCCACACGCCGAAGCCGGTGTGGAACCCGGACCTCCCGGTCACCGAGTCCTTCCGCGACCAGTGGATGGAGGTCCCCGCCAACGCCGAGCTGGACAACGGCTTCAAGCTGCAGTGGGAGGAGTTCCTCGCCGACGTCGTCGCCGGCCGTGACCACCGGTTCGGCCTGCTCTCCGCCGCCCGCGGCGTCCAGCTCGCCGAGCTCGGCCTGAAGTCCCACGCCGAGCGCCGCACCCTCGACATCCCGGAGATCACCCTGTGAGCACCACCAGCACCACCAGCACTGCCAGCGCCCCCGCACAGCAGACCACGCCCCTGCCCACGCTGACGCTGCCGTCGCTCGACGGCGGCACCGTGGAGTACACCATGACCGGCCAGGCCGACCCCTCCCTGGGGCCGTTCACCCGCCCGGAGAAGCCCCTGACCTCCCGGAAGGTCTACGCCGCCGCCCATGTGGTGCCGGTGATGTCCGCGGACAACGTCCCCGGCGCGCCGGCCCAGCTGGACTGGGAGGCCACGCTGGCCTACCGGCACGAGCTGTGGTCCTACGGGCTCGGCGTCGCCGACGCCATGGACACCGCCCAGCGCGGCATGGGCCTGGACTATGAGGCCACCAAGGAGCTCATCCGTCGTTCGGCGGCGGAGGCCGCGGCGGTCGTCGAGGCCGGCACCTACCCGGCACTGGCCGGCCGCACCGTGCGCGACCTCGTCGCCTGCGGCGCCGGCACCGACCAGGTGGACCCGGCCTCCGTGGAGCCGGGCGAGGCCGGGATCCAGACCGTGCTCGCCGCCTACCTGGAGCAGCTGGAGGTCGTGGAGACCTCTGGGGCGAAGGTGATCCTCATGGCCTCCCGCGCCCTGGCCAAGGTCGCCTCCGGGGCCCAGGACTACCTGGACGTCTACACCCGCCTGCTGACCACCGCCCAGGAGCCGGTGGTGCTGCACTGGCTCGGCCCCATGTTCGACCCGGCACTGGCCGGCTACTGGGGATCCGACGACGTCGCGGAGGCCACCGAGACCTTCCTGACCCTGATCCGGCAGAACCCGGAGAAGGTCGACGGTGTCAAGGTATCCCTGCTGGACGCCGAGCACGAGAAGCGCCTGCGCGCCGCTCTGCCGGAGGGCGTGCGGCTCTACACCGGCGACGACTTCAACTACCCGGAGCTCATCGACGGCGACGACACGGCGTACTCGGATGCGCTGCTGGGCATCTTCGCCGCCATCTACCCGGCGGCGTCCACGGCTCTGCAGGCCTACGACGCCGGCGATGCGGCCCGCGGGCGCGCCATCCTCGACTCCACCCGGGAGCTGGGGAAGCACATCTTCAGCGCCCCGACGTTCTACTACAAGACGGGCATCGCCTTCCTGTCCTGGCTCAACGGACACCAGTCCGGCTTCCAGCTGGTCGGCGGACTGCACGCGGGACGCTCGCTGCCGCACCTGGCGCACACCTTCGTCCTGGCCGACCAGGCCGGGCTGCTCCCCGACCCGCAGCTGGCCGCCGAACGCATGGCCAGCCTGCTGAAGACCGGAGGCCTCGCATGAGCTTCGAGCTGTCGCTGAACACGGGCACCACCCCACAGCTGTCCCTGCAGGAGGCCGTCGACGCCGTCGCCGCCGCCGGGCTCTCCCACATCGGCCCCTGGCGTCACCTGCTGGAGCAGGCAGGCGGGGCGGAGAAGGCCGCGCAGATCATCTCCGGCGCCGGACTGAGCGCCACCACGCTGTGCCGCGGCGGATTCCTCACCCCGGCCGACGCCGCAGGGCGGGCCGCCGCGCTGGAGTCCAACCGGGCGGCGATCCGCGAGGCCGCGACCATCGGCACCGGTGAGCTGATCATGGTGGTCGGCGGGCTCCCCTCCGCCGCGCACCTGCTGGGCGGGGAGGGCGACCGGGCGGACAAGTCGATCGTGGACGCCCGCGCCCGCGTGGCCGACGGCATCGCCGAGCTGCTGCCCTACGCCGCCGAGCACGGCGTGCGGCTGGTGCTGGAGCCGCTGCACCCGATGTATGCGGCGGACCGTGCGGTGCTCTCCACGCTGGGAGAGGCCCTGGACCTGGCGGCCCCGCATCCGGCGGAGACGGTCGGCGTCGTCGTCGACACCTTCCATGTGTGGTGGGACCCCCAGCTGCAGGAGCAGATCGCCCGCGCCGGCCGCGAGGGTCGTCTCGCCAGCTACCAGGTGTGCGACTTCAACCTGCCGATCGCCGCCGACGCCCTGAAGTCCCGCGGGATGATGGGCGACGGCCATGTGGACTTCCCCACGATCTCCCGGTGGGTGGCCGAGGCCGGCTACACGGGACCGGTCGAGGTGGAGATCTTCAACGAGGAGATCAACGCCCAGGACGCCGCCGTGACGCTGGAGACGATGAAGACGCGCTACGCCGACCTGGTGGAGCCGTTCCTGACGGCCGCGTCCGCCCACACCCCGTCCGCCGCCGTCTGACCATCCCCACCCATCGAGTGGCCACGAACCACGGGATCTCCCGGCTGACACGCCGTGTCGGGGAAGCAGATGCCGGGATTCGTGGCCACTCGATGCGCCAGTCACTCCGAGGAGAGCCATGACCGCTGAAGGATCCGCCCCGACGTCGGTGCTGCTGGTCGGCCTGGACGGCTTCGGCCGCCAGCATCTGCTGAACCTGCAGCGCCTGGCCTCATCGGGCAAGGCTCGGCTGATCGCCGGCGCCAGCTACAGCGACCCCGGCCCAGAGGTCCGCGGGGACATCCCGGTGCACCGCACGCTCACCGAGGCGCGCGAGGCCGGGCACCGCCCCGACGTCGTCATCGTCTCCACGCCGATCAACACGCACCGGGACCTCGCACTGGAGGCGCTCGAGATGGGCGCCGACGTGCTGCTGGAGAAGCCGCCGACGGCGACCTTCGCCCAGTATGAGGAGCTGCTGGACGCCGCCGATCGGCTCGGCCGGCGCATCCAGGTGGGCTTCCAGTCGCTGGGGTCCCATGCCCTGCCCGCGCTGGAGGAGCTGCTGGCCGCCCCCCACGCCCCGGGTGCCATCGGACAGCTGCGCGCGGTCGGAGCCACCGGGCTGTGGCTGCGCCGGGAGGCCTACTACGCCCGCGCTCCCTGGGCGGGCCGACGGGTACTCGACGGCGTCCAGGTGGTCGACGGAGTGATCACCAACCCGTTGGCCCACGCAGTGCGCACCGCACTGCACATCGCCGGCGCCCGGGACGCCGACGACGTCGCCCAGTTGGGCACCGAGCTGCTGCACGCCCACCAGATCGAGGCCGACGACACGTCCACCGTCTCGCTGCGCACCACCGAGGGAATCCCCGTGACCGCGGCGCTGACGCTCTGCGCGCCGGAGGACCACCGGCCGCCGTGGGTGACGATCTACGGCACAGAAGGCCACGCGGTGCTTTACTACACCGAAGACCGGCTGGAGATCACACCCAACCGGGAGGCGCCGTTCAACGCCGGGGAGGCCGGCAAGCCGCGGACGCTGGAGTTCGAGCGCAGCAACCTGCTGGAGAACCTGATCGACGTGCGCACCGGGGAGGCCGAGAGGCTGCTCTCCCCGCTGCGCGAGTCCGGGGCGTTCATGCGCGTGCTGGAGGCGGTCCGCACCGCGGAGGATCCGGCACAGATCGGCGAGGAGCATGTGGAGCAGGTGGATTCCGGCCCCGAGCGGCACCCGGTGATCCCGCATATCGAGGACTATGCCGCCCGCGCGGTGAAGGCCCCCTCCACGTTCTCCTCGCTGGGGGCACCCTGGGCGGCCCCCGCCGCCACGAGCGGTTCCCTGGCGCTTCCCGGCGCCGACGCGGGTGAGGCGCAGACCGTGGCAGAGCTGCGCACCGGCGACGACATCTCCCCCACCGACTCCCCACGGCCCTTCCTGGACCGGGTGCGCACGCGCGGCGGAGTGCTGGTCTCCGATCAGCAGCCGCTGGACCACACCTGGCACCTGGGCGTCGGCGTCGCACTGCAGGATGTGGACGGCACCAATTTCTGGGGCGGGCGCACCTACACCCGGGAGGACGGCCGGTACATCTGGCGCGACGACCACGGCCGGATCGTCATCCGTGCGCAGCAGCTCGACGACGACGCGCACAGCCAGCGGCTGGCCCAGCAGCTGGCATGGATCGACCGCACCGGTGCCACACTGCTGCAGGAGGACCGCGAGGTCACGGTGACCGGCCGCGACGAACGGTCATGGATGTTGGACTTCCGCTTCGCTCTCGCACCGGCCGTGGACCGGGAGGTCTCGCTGGGCAGCCCCGGTTCCAACGGGCGCGCAGGCGGCGGCTACGGCGGCTTCTTCTGGCGGCTTCCCGCCCTGCGGGAGGCCGAGATCTTCACCGCGCAGGCCTCCGGGGAGGAGGATGTCCACGGCAGCGTCAGCGACTGGCTGGCGATCAGCGGGCGCTTCGACACCGCGCAGATCGCCCCCCATCTGGGGGCCGGGGAGGCCACACTGGTGCTGGCCTCCGCCGACGAGGACCCCTGGTTCGTGCGATACTCCGGCTATCCCGGAATCGGCAGGTCGCTGGCCTGGGACGCCCCCGTGATGGCTCGCCCGGGCGAGCCGGTGGCACGCCGAGTGCGGGCCGTCGTCGTCGACGGTCTGCTGGACCGTGCGGAAGCCGCCGCACTGGGGAGCAGACTGTCGGCAGAGCTGACCGCGACCCGCGTCTCACGATGAGTCCGCGCAGCGGGCCCGTGTGAGCGCTGATCGTCGCTCATCAGGGCCCACACCGCGGAGGCAACGCCGATCACCCCACCACGAGGAGGAGTATGACCCCCGAGCAGGAGTTCCACGCCAAGCACACACGGCTGACCGGAGTGCTGGAGGAGGTGGGCGCCGACGCCGTCGTGCTGGACACCGAAGGAGCGATCTCCTGGCTGCTGGCCGGGGCGCGGGTGCACATCAGCCTCGCCGGCGCCCCGATCCTGCGGGCCGTGGTGCACCGCGACGGCGTCTCGGTGGGGGTGTTCACCAATGAGCTCGCCCGCATCCGTGACGAGGAGCTGGCGCCGCTGGCCGCGCTGCTCGACGCCGGCACCGTGAGCCTGCACGAGCTGCCGTGGCACGCCGATGTGGACGACGTCGTCGGCTGGCTGCCGCAGGCCGCCGGCTGGACGCTGGTCCGGGAGGCGGGGGCGGCCCAGCAGCTCCGAGCGGTGAGAGCCTCGCTGCTGGACGTCGAGGTGGAGCGCTACCGGGCGCTGTGCCGGTCCTCCGCGAAGGCACTGACCGACGTGCTCTCCGAGGTCACCCCGGAGACCACCGAGCGGCAGCTGGCCGCCGCCCTGGCGCCGCGGATCATCGCCGCCGGCGCCGACCCGGTGGTGCTGCTGGTCAACGGTGAGTCCCGAGCGGCCCACCGCCACCCGCTGCCCACCGATGCGCCGCTGGGCCGCCGCGCCATGGCGGTGGTGTGCGCGCGCCGTCAGGGGCTGATCGCCAACGTGACCCGCTGGGTGGGCTTCGGGGGCGCCGTCACCGGGGAGGACGACCTGGATGCACGGATCCTCGGCGTGGAGGCCGACGTGTTCGCCGCGCTGCGCCCCGGAGCCCGTCTGGAGTCGGTGCTGGAGACGCTGCAGGAGTCCTATGTGCGGCATGGGTTCCCCGCCGACGAGTGGACGAAGCATCATCAGGGCGGGGCCGCCGGGTACCAGGGCCGGGATCCTCGCGTGGCGCCCGGAGTGCCGGACCTGATCCGGGAGAACCAGCCGTTCGCGTGGAACCCCACCGGTTGGAGCGCGGAGCTCGGCCTGGGCGCGAAGGTGGAGGACACCGTGGTGCTGCGCGCCGCCGGCGGCGGGTCGGCGGGACACGACAGCGGGCTCTGGATCGATGTGCTCAGCGTGGACGAGCGCTGGCCGACGGTGGAGGTCGCCGGGCTGGCACGGCCGGCCGTGCTGCGGCGATGACGCCTCAGTCGGCGTGCGCGCCGAGGCGATCCAGGATGTGCAAGTGGATCTCCTGCACGGTCGTCAGGAGAGCATCGACGTCGCCGGGCCGCTCTGAGAGCGCCGTGTAGTTCACCCACAACTGGCCGTGGTCCGCGGTCACATTGATCTCGGTGCCTTCGTCCGTGGACCCCATCGCGACGCCGAGGAGCCCGTCCAGCTCCAGGTGCCGGGCGTAGGGATCCTCCTGGGAGTGGTTGATCACGGGCCAGCAGTCCACGGAGCGCTGATGCCAGGCCTCGTCGAGGTCACCGCCGACGACGGCCGGATACCCCTCCAGCGTGACCTCGATGACCTCCCCGTCCTCGCCCCGGTAGGTCTCCCAGACCCAGGAGTTCCCGGTGGCATCCGCGGCGTCGGAGGCTTCGAGGGCGTCGATCGTGTCGAGGATCGCCTGGCGGTGCTCGGCCATGGAGGCGGTGCACAGCGCCTCCTGCACGGGGTCGGCGTCGTCCGGAATGGAGGCCTCCCAGTCATCGAGGACGTCCTCCCCGGCGATCTGACTGCGCCAGTCCTCCCAGGTCCAGTCGGGGTCGTCCTCGGAGGCGTTCGGCTCCTCCAGGGTGTAGCCGTCCGGGACGTCCCGGCCCGAGGGGACCAGCGTCTCCAACGTCTCGACGTCCAGCAGGGCCTCCACCGTCAGGCCGTCGTCGCCCGGAGCGCGACCGTCGTCAGCAGGGTCCTGCTCGGCCGGTGCGATCGCGTCGGGATCGGCATCAGGGTCGTGCTCTCCCGGCTCCGACAACGTGACGCAGCCGGTCAGAATCAGAGGGACCGCGGCCACCAGCACCGCCGCCAGGCCGCTCGAGGAGCGCCCAACGTCAGATCCGTGGGGACCCCTCGTCTGTGTCATACCCATGGGAGGACCATAGCAACTTCACTCTCCCGGAGGCCTTTCGGCCGGCGCGACATGGGCGCCGTCGAAATCCCGGATCCGCGCGCTCTCCTGCGGCCGCGCCATGACCTCCAGCAGCAGGTCCGCGGAAGCGGTCCCGTAGGCCCGCGGCTCCAGCGCGACAGCGGTGATCCGTGGTTCACGCACTTCGTGGAGCTCGTCACCGGCGAAGGAGATCAGATCCACGTCCCGGCCGGGCTCGAGCCCGAGGCCCTGCAGGATGCTCTGAGACTGGGCCGCGTACCCCTGGGCGCAGCAGACGATCGCATCAGCGCCGTCGCTCACCACGGAGCCGACCAGGTCGGACAGCTCCGGGATGCGCAGCTCCGGAGAGACCTCCACCACCCACGGCTCGACGTCATGCTCCTGACACCAGGCCTCATAGGCCGCGCGGGCCTCGAGCGCCCAGGAGGCGGGGAGCCCCTCGTCGATCCCGAGGAACACCGGGCGGCGTCGGCCGCGCGGAGGCAGCGTGGCCAGCGCCTCGCGCTGCAGCTCCTCATGACGCGCCCGGATCATGCCGGCCACCTGCTCCGCGCCGGCTCCGCGGTGACGGCCGACCGTGACCACCGGGACCCGGGCCCTCAGCAGAGCGGCGAGCACCGGATCCTCGGGCGTCGGGTCGAGCACGAGCGCTCCGTCGAGGTGGAAGCCACGCTCCTCGCCGCGGCCACGGTGCAGCAGACTGAGATCGAGGTCAGCCTCGCCGACGACGTCGCTGACGCCGAAGGTGAACTGCATGTAGAAGTCGAGCTCTCGCGAGCCGGCGGGCAGGTGGATGCCCACGGCCCCCGCTCGCTTCTGCCGCAGCGCACGCGCGGCCCGGTTGACCACGTATCCGGCCTCCTCAGCGGCGTCCCGTACCCGAGCCACCGTGGCCGGCGAGACCCGTCCGGTGCCGTTCAACGCATCCGACACTGTGGTCTTGGACAGGCCGAGCTGATGCGCGATCGCGACGATGGTGGCCTTGGACTCTGGCATCCCCCCATCGTAGGCGCGTCTCGCCCGGCCGCACGCGCGGCATCCCACGATGCCGCACCGGCACCGTCACAGCCTCCCCTGACCCTTGACTCCACCCGTCCCCCTCACTAACGTCGGGATCCAACAGCCATGAGAAACCGGTTTCTCAGCATGATGACGCGGATGGAGACCATGACGTTCACCCCCAGCTCTCGCCCTGGAGCACGTGCTCCCCGCGGACCCCGTCACCCCCGCGGGCTTCGTCCCACGGGCCTCGCCCTGGCGGCCGTCGTCGGGCTCACCGCCTGCAGCGACGGCGGGAACGCGCAGGCGGACTCCGGGGACGTGACCCTGGAGTTCGCTTTCTGGGGATCCGACTACCGACTCCAGCTCACCGAGGAGATCATCGAATCCTTCGAGGCCACGCACCCGGGGATCACCGTGGAGACGGCCTACGGGGACTCCGGCTACTGGGATCAGATGGCCACCCGGACCGCCGCCGGGGACATGCCCGACGTCGTCCAGATGGACGACAAGTACCTGCGGGAGTATGCCGACCGCGGCGCCCTGCTGGAGCTCTCCGCCGTGGACGTCGACGGCCTGGACCCGGACATCGTGGACAACGGGCGCACCGGTGACGGTCTCTACGGCGTGACGATCGGCATCAACTCCTTCGCCCTGGTGGCCAACCCGGACCTCTTCGAGGCGGCCGGTGTGGACATGCCGGACGACACCACCTGGACCTGGGACGACTACCACCACCTCACGGTGGAGCTCAGCGACCACCTCGACGACGCCTGGGGCGCGGTCTCGCTGAACCAGCCCGGCGCCTTCCAGGTGTGGCTGCGCCAGCACGACGCCCACCTGACCACCGAGGACGGCGAGCTCGGCTTCGACGAGCAGCACGCCGCCGACTACTTCCAGTACGTCCTGGACCTCATGGACGACGGCGGCATGCCGCCGGCCGACGCGCTGGCCGAGGACATGGAGCTGGGCCCGGAACAGTCCCTGGCCGGGCTGGGACAGGTCGCCCTGAGCGGCTGGTGGACCAACGAGCTGCCCACGCTGGCCAATGCGAGCGGCGCCGAGATGCAGCTGCTGCGCTTCCCCTCGCAGACCGGACAGGCCGAGGACAGCGGCATGTGGTTCAAGTCCGCCATGCTGCTCTCCGCCTCGGCCGACACCGAGCACCCCGAGGAGGTCCGGGCGTTCATCGAGCACGTCATCAGCTCCGAGGAGGCCGGCCTGATCTCGCTGACCGACCGCGGTCTGCCCGCAGACGAAGACGTCCGCGCTGCCGTGCTGCCCGAGCTCGACGCCGCCGACGCACACTCTGCGGAGTTCGTCCAGGAGATCGAACCGGAGCTCGGCGAGCCGGAGCCGGTGCCGGCCATCGGCTTCTCCACGATGCGTGAGACCCTCTTCCGCTATGAGTCCGAGGTGTACTTCGAGCGTCTCACCCCGGAGCAGGCCGCCGCGGAGATGATGGCCGAGATGCAGACGGCCCTGCAGTGACCCCCGACCTCCAGTGACCCCCGAACCGGGGCGAGGCGCCTGAGCGGTGCGCCTCTCCCCTGGGCCGCCCCTCTGGTGCGAGAGGGGCGGCCCACCGTCCCGCCCGTACGATCCTGCGCGGTCCGGCCGACCTGTTCCGTCCGGCCCGGCAGGAGGAGAAGGACTCCATGGACCACCCCCGCCTGACAGCCCAGCTCGTCGAGACAGCACAGCCCCCGACGCCCGCCGCGACTCATGAGACCTATCGCAATCCGATCCTCAACGCCGACTGGCCGGATCCGGACGCCGTCCGGGTGGGCGAGGACTATTGGATGATCGCCTCCAGCTTCAACCGGGCGCCGGGCCTGCCGGTGCTGCACTCCCGGGACCTCGTGAGGTGGGAGCACGTCACCAATGCGCTGCCCGCGGTGCCGCCGTCGGAGCATTTCGCCGTGCCGCGGCGCGGCGGAGGAGTCTGGGCGCCGAGCCTGCGGCATCACGACGGCGTCTTCCACATCGTCCACCCCGACCCCGACCATGGTCTCTTCGTCACCTCCGCGGAGGACCCGCGCGGCCCGTGGAGCACGCCGCATCTGCTGCTGCCGGGCCGCGGACTCATCGACCCGTGCCCCGTGTGGGCCGACGACGGGAGAGCTTATGTGGTCTTCGGCTGGGCGCGCAGCCGCGCCGGGGTGAAGAACCGCATCAGCCTGGTGGAGGTGGACCCGCAGCTGCGTCGGCCGCTGAGCGAAGCCCGGGTCATCATCGACGGCGACGCCATCCCCGGCTGCACCACTCTGGAGGGCCCGAAGATCTATCGCCGCGACGGCTGGCACTGGATCTTCGCTCCGGCCGGAGGGGTCGCCACCGGGTGGCAGTACGTGTTCCGCTCCCGGGACATCGCCGGGCCCTATGAGCACCGCGTCGTCCTGGAGCAGCACGACACCGACGTCAACGGCCCGCACCAGGGCGCCTGGGTCACCACGCCGGCCGGGGAGGACTGGTTCCTCCACTTCCAGGACCGCGGCCCGTTCGGCCGGGTGGTCCACCTGCAGCCGATGCGGTGGGACGACGACGGCTGGCCCCGGCTGGGAGAGCCCGTGGACGAGGTCAGCGGACGTCCGGTCCTCGAGCATCCGGTCCCCCACCCGGTGCCGCACCCTGGCTCCCTCGCGCAGCGCGAACCGTCCCGCAGCGACGAGTTCCGCAGCGCCGTGCTGGCACCACGCTGGCACTGGCAGGCCAACCCCGAGCCAGACTGGCTGCACCTGCCCGGAGACGGCACCGCGAGGCTGCGCGCCCTGCCCGCAGCCGGGGACGACCTCCGTCGCCACGGCGCCGTGCTGGGGCAGCAGCTGCCCGGCCGGGCGGGCCGGTGGACCACCCGCCTCCACCTGGAGGATCCCAGCCCCGGCGCCCAGGCGGGCCTGGCGGTGCTGGGAGACACCTATACCTGGCTCGGCCTGGAGCATCGCGAGGACGGCACCTGGCTGGTCTGCCGCACCGGCGGCGCGGCAGTTGACGCCGCCGTATCGGCAGACGCCTCGCCAGACGCCTCCGCAGCGGGCCCAGCGGAGGCGACCGTCGCCGAGCTGCGCGCCTCCGATGCCGCCGAGCTGGCCCTGACGCATGACGACGACGCCCGGATCACCTTCTTCTGGCGCCATCACCCTCAGGACCCCTGGCGCCAGGTGGACCCGGGCTTCACGGCCACGCAGGGCCGATGGATCGGGGCGGAGGTGGGACTCTTCGCCCGGCGCCCTGCTCCGCTGACCGGCGGTGCCCGCTCCGCGACGGGCACCGTGGGCCACGGGGTATTCTCGGCCGTGACGGTCTGCATGGACGGCAGGAGAGTGTGATGGGACGGGTGCTGAAGGACGGCCCCAAGATCGGCGAGGTCGCCGCGGCCGCCGGTGTCTCCCGGGCCACTGTCTCCCGGGTGATGAACGGGCAGTCCACCGTCGCCCCGGACATCGCCGACCGTGTGCGGGAGGCCGCCGCGGAACTGAACTACCGGCCCAGCACCCTGGCCCGCAGCCTGTCCCTGGGCCGCTCCAGCACGGTGGCAGTCGTCGTGCCGGATCTGCGCAATCCGATGTTCCATCAGGTGCTGCGTGGCGTCATGGACGCCTCGGAGGCGGAGGACTACCGCACGCTGGTGGCTGAGACGGCCGACCGCACCGCAGACGAGTCCGCCGTCGCCCAGGAGGCCCGGGCCCGCTGCGATGCGGTGATCCTGGTGAACCCGCGGATGCCGCAGCAGGCCCTGGAGGAGCTGCTCCCCCAGCTGCGCCCGGTGGTTCTGGTCAACCGCACCACCGCGCATGAGGACATCCCCAGCCTGGTCATCGACCACGCCCAGGGGATCCACCGGCTGGTGGACCATCTGGCCGGGCTGGGCCACCGGCATCTCGCCTATCTGCGCGGACCGGCCGGCAGCATCTCCGACATCCCTCGCCGGGAGGCGCTGGCGGATGCCGTGGCCCGCCGCCCCGAGCTGCGGGTGGACCACCTGGCCGGAGGGTCGACGATCGACGCCGGCTTCGAGGCCGCCGACCAGGTGCTGGCCTCTGAGGCCACAGCGGTGGTCGCGTTCAATGACCTGACTGCCTTCGGGCTGCTGGCGCGGCTCAACGAATCCGGGGTGCGGGTGCCCGACGGCCTTTCGGTCACCGGCTTCGACGACATCGAGCTCGCTCGCTTCGCCAACCCTGCGCTGACCACGGTCAACGTCCCCCACGCGGAGCTGGGCCGCCGGGCCTGGCAGCTGCTGGCCGAGGTGGTCGCCGGCGGGCCCGTGCCCGCCTCCGGCCGGACGCCCGAGACCTTCGTCCCGGAGCTGACGGTGCGCACCAGCACCGGTCCCGTGCCGCCCCCGCGCGCGCTCACCGCTCCCTCCACGGACCTCTCGGGCCGGGCCCACCGGCACGCTGACGACGACGGCGGGCCCCGCTGGTCCGCGCGCGGTGCCAGCTGGCAGCTGGAGCTCGGGGAGCTGGTCCTGGCCCACAGCATGGGCGGCGAGCGGATGCCCACGGTCCACAGCCCGCGTCCCCACCTGCACCCGGTGCGGAGCCTGCGCGGGCGCCTGCTTACGGACCGCAGCCCGGACGACCACCGCCACCACTACGGCGTCTCGCTGACCATCCCGGATGTGGACGGCACCACCTACTGGGGAGGCCGCACCTTCGACCCGGAGCACGGCCCGATGCTGCTGCCCAACCACGGGCACCAGCATGTGGACCACGCCCAGATGCTGCACCGCGGGGCCACGCTGCGTCAGGAGATCCGCTGGATCGACCAGGACCAGCGACCGCAGCTGCACGAGCAGCGCGAGGTCACCGGCGCCGGACTGGAGGAGACGGAGGCCTGGGCGCTGCGCTGGTCCTCCGCGCTGCGGGCCGAGCACGCTCTGACCATCTCCAGCCCGGCGGTGCGGGGCCGTCCGGGGGCGGGCTACGGTGGATTCTTCTGGCGGCTGGCCTCCGGGGACGAGGTGGAGGTCCTGAACTCCGCCGGCGCCCAGGACATCCACGGTGCGCCGGCGAGGTGGGTCTCAGTGGCCGTCCGTCACAGCGAGGACTGGACGAGCCTGGTGCTGGCCCAGCAGTCGGCGGACCCGGTCCCGTGGTTCGTCCGGGCCTCCGACTACATCGGCCTGGGCCCAGCACTGGCCTGGGACGCCCCGCTGGAGCTGGCATCCGGTGAGGTGTACCCGGTGGAGATGCTCGCCGTCGTCGTGGACCGCCGGGTCAACGCCGACGAGGTGGATCGGCTCCTGGAGCTCGGCGAGGGACGGGTGCAGGCGGCACGCAGCGCCTGACCCTCGTGGCCTCGGGGCGGCTCAGCCGCGCCGCAGCTCCAGGGTCATCGGGGCCTCGGTCAGCTCCACGGTGCGGCTGCTCGCGCCGTCGGCGTGCCGCCACCCGCGCCCTGCGACGATGTTCAGCCACGGTGACGGCCAGGCCGCCTGGGAGCCGGGGCGACGGCGCAGAGTCGCCCGGGCCCGGTCCGCGTCCCATGCGAGCTCTTCGAGGGCCAGCCCCTCCGCCCCGCACAGGCCGGTGACGGCACCAGTGGGCCACCGCTCGGGCAGGGCAGGGAGCAGCACGGCCTGGCCGGGGCCGCTGGTCAGCAGCATGGCGGACACCACGGCGGGGAACCCGCCGGAGGCGTCGGCGTTGAGGATGGATCCGGGGTCATGGGTGGACATCATGCTGGGACGCCAGTAGTTGCCGGCGAGGGTGTGCACCACCCGCAGGGCCAGGTCAGCGTCACCGAGTCGGGCGGCCACCACGCCGAGTTCGCACAGGCCGAAGGCCATCTCCATGCTCTCCGGCGGGTCCGACTCTCGGTAGGCGAGCCGCTGCCGCACCGTGGTCAGGGCCGCAGCCCGCATCTCCTCAGTGGCGAAGGCCTCGTCCCCTTCCGTCCCGAAGGGGTACAGGTGAGAGGTGTGCCGGTGGTGCGGCTCATCCGGAAAGCCGGGGTGCGCCCACTCGGCGAGCGCACCCTCGGAGGTCAGCCGCGGCGCCGGGAGGCTCTCCCGCAGCCCGGCCCAGTCCGCGGCGTGCGACTCGTCCCCCATCAGTCGGCCGATCCGCGTGGCCACGACGGCGGCATCGCGGATCGCGGCGATGTCGGAGGTGGCGTCCACGGCCAGCGGGTTCGCCGCCCCGCGCGGGGTGTTCTCCGGCGAGTAGCTGGGCACCAGGTGGGCGACGCCGTCGTGGTGGTGGACGGCGGTCTCGCAGCAGCGCATGACCTCCTGGGCGAAGGACCACAGCCACGGCAGAAGGGCCGTGTCCCCGGTGGCGGAGAACAGGTCCCAGCCCTGCCGCAGCACCCAGGGGCCGCCGCCGAGCCAGAACAGATGCGGGAATCCCACCGAGAAGTGGCTGGCGTGCCCGTGGGTGCTCAGCCGGGCGGGCAGCAGCACTCCCTCCGCCCCGAAGATCCGGCGGGCGTTCTCGCGGAACGCCGGAAGGTGCCGGGAGACCAGGCGCAGCAGACTCAGGCGCAGCTCCGGCATGCCGGTGGAGATCATCGAAGCGGTGGCGCCCAGCGTGACGTTGCCGTTGAGCGTGTAGTCCCCGGACCAGGCGGGCGTCCAGGTGCCCTGCCACAGGCCGGTCAGGTTCGGCGGCAGCATCCCCGTGGAGGAGATGACCGTGTGCCGGGAGGCGGCGTAGACGAGCTCCACCAGCGCGTCCTCAGCGGCGAGGTCGCCAGTGCGGGCGGCGGCCAGCAGCTCCTCCGTGGGCTGTGCGGACCACGGCCGCTCCCCCGTGTCCTGCCGCTTCCCAGCACCTTGCGGCTCCCCCGTGTCCTGCCGTTTCCCGAGATGGAAGACGCTGCGGGCCGCCAGCTCCTCCCGTGGCGGGCTGGGCAGGGTCGTGCCGTCCAGCAGCGGGTCATGGGCCGGGGCGCCGTCCACGGTGACGCACAGCTGAAGCCTGGCCGCGGAGCCCGCCGGCACCGGCAGCCGCGCGACGAGGCTTCCCTCACCGTGCAGCTCGGCGGCCGGCAGCGGGCTGACAGTGGTCTCGGCGGTCTCGTGCTGGTCCGCGGGGCGGGCCTCCGCCCGTCGGGCCCCGACGCGCAGCCGGGCGTGCTCGCCGTCGAGAGCCGCTGTGGCCCGCACGCGGGAGGCCGGGTCGACCGTGCCAGCATCATCAGCCCCGGCATCGTCAGCCCCGGAGCTCAGGCGCAGGACGAACTCGGCCGGGGCCTCGGAGCTGAGCGAGAGGTGAATGGTCTCGTCTCCATGGCGCGGCTCCGCTCGGAGGGTCTGGCGCCCCCGCCGGGCGTCCTGCCAGCTGATCTCGACGACGCCGGTGCGCAGGTCCACATCACGCCGCCGGCTGCCCGGCACCGGGTCCGCCTCCGGATCGGTGATCACCAGTCGGGCGGCGGGCACGAAGGGATCCGTCCAGATCAGGGCGCCGCCGGGGCTGTGCTCCTCGGCCGCCTCGGCGAGCAGATCTCCCGCGGAATCGGCGTCGCCCTCGAGCAGCGCCTGACGCATGGCGGGAAGCCGGGCCCGCAGGTCGGGCGCCGGCATGTGGGGGTTCACGGGCAGGAAGAACCACTCATGGGTGAGGTCCACGCGATGCTCCCGCGGGTCCCCGTGGATGAGGGCGCCCACCCTGCCGGTGCCCACCGGCAGGCCGTGCTCCCAGTCCTCACCGGCGGAGACGCTGGTGAACGCGCCTGGCGCCTCGTCGGGACGGGCTGACGGCGTGACCATCCGGTTCCTCTCGCTCAGGGGGTGCTGCTCACTTCAGGCCGGTGGTGGCGATGCCCTTGACCAGGTACCTCTGACCCATGATGAAGAAGGCCACGATGGGAAACAAGGACACCACTGACATGGCGAACATGGGGCCCCATGACGACTGACCTTCAGCATCCATGAACTGTCGCAGCGCCAACGGCACCGTGTACAGGTCGGGGTTGGTGATGTAGATCAGCGGAGAGAAGAACTCGTTCCAGGTGCTGATGAAGGTGAAGATCGCCGTCGTCGCGAAGGCCGGGATGCACAGCGGGGCGATGATCTGGAAGAAGATCCGGAAGGGACCGCAGCCGTCGATCCGGGCGGCGTCGTCGAGCTCCCGGGGCAGGGCCCGCATGAACTGGACCATCAGGAAGATGAAGAACGCGTTGGAGGCCAGGAAGTTCGGCACGACCAGCGGCAGGTAGGTGTTCAGCCAACCGAGCTCGGAGAAGATGATGTACTGCGGGATCAGCAGCACATGCCCCGGCAGCATCAGGGTCACCAGGGCCAGGCCGAAGAACAGCTTGCGGCCGGGGAACTCCAGACGGGCGAACGCGTAGGCCGCGAGCGCCGAGCTGACCACGGTGCCCACGATGCTCAGGCTCACCACGATCGCGGAGTTCACCAGATAGTGGCCGAACGGGTGCTGCAGGGAGTTCCACCCCTCCGTGTAGTTCTCGAACCGCCACTCGGAGGGCCACAGACCCTGCTCGGTGAAGATGTTGGCGTCCGGCTTCACGGAGCTGGAGAGCATCCACAGCAGCGGGTACATCATCACCAGCGCCACACCGCAGAGGATCACGTGGCGCAGGAACCGGCTGCGTGCGGTGTCCTGGGCGTCGACGCCGCTGATCTCCGCCTCGCCGGAGTCCCGGTGCCGACGTCGTCGTCCTCCGGTGCCGCGCCGCTGCCTCATGGTGGGCGCGGGGGCGGGCGCCACAGGGCTGGTGGGAATCGCCATGGTCGGTCTGCCTTCTCTCAGTTCTCGTAGTAGACCCAGTACTTCTGCGCGATGAAGTTCAGCGCGGTGAACGCCGCGATGATCACCAGCAGCAGCCAGGCCATCGCCGAGGCGTAGCCCATGTTGAACCGGCTGAACCCCTCGATGTAGAGGTTCAGGTTGTAGAAGAGGGTGGAGCCCGCGGGCCCGCCTGAACCGTTGGAGAGCACGTAGCCCTGGGTGAAGGTCTGCAGCGTGCCGATCGTGGAGAGCACCAGGTTGAAGAAGATGATCGGGCTGATCAGCGGCAGCGTGATGGAGCGGAACTGCCTCCACCGGGAGGCGCCGTCCACGGAGGCGGCCTCGTAGTACATGGTCGGCACCTGCCGCAGCGAAGCGAGGAAGATGACCATGGGTGCGCCGAAGGTCCACACGTTGAGGATGATCAGCACGCTCAGCGCGGTGCTGGGGTCGGACACCCAGGCTGGGCCTTCGATGCCGAACCAGCCCAGGAAGGTGTTGACGATGCCGCGGGTGCCGAAGATCTGCCGCCAGAGCATCACGATCGCCACGCTGCCGCCCAGCAGGGAGGGCAGGTAGTAGACGGCCCGGTACAGGGGCAGGCCCCGGATGCCCTTGTTCAGCGCGAGCGCCACACCCAGGGCGGCGATCAGCGAGAGCGGCACGGAGACGAACGTGTAGGTGAAGGTGACGATCAGTGACTGCCCCACCCGCGGGTCCCGGAACAGCTCGATGAAGTTGGCGAAGCCGACCCACTCCGGCGGGGTGAGCAGGTCGTAGTCGGTGAATCCCAGGTACAGGGAGGCCCCGAACGGGACGATCGTGAACAGCATCCCCAGGAACCAGGGCGCCAGGAAGAGGTATCCCGCCCACTGGACCTGGCCCCGCCGTCCTCTCCGCCGACGGCGGCGCGGCGCCGTCGAGGGCGTCACGGCAGTCCCCGGGGAGCCTGAGGGCCCCTCGGACCGGGCCTCCGGCACCTGGGTGGTGGTCATCGCCATCGCATGGCTCCTCTCGCTCCGCCCGGCGGCCCTCAGGCCAGCCCCATGGCGCCGTCGGCGGTCTCCCGCAGCCGCTGGGCGGCCTGCTCCGGAGTCATGCGCCCGAACTGGACCTCCTCGTCGACCTCGGTGAGCATGTCCTGCACGGCGGAGCCGCCGGCGGGGTCGGGCCGGGACTCCGGCAGGTCCTCCTCGGCGAGGTCGAGGATGTACTGCATGGACTCCTGGTCCGCCTCGCTGAGGCTGTCGGTGATCTCCTGGGCCACCGCCTCGCTGGAGGGCAGACCGCGGGTGACCCCGACGGCGGCATTGCCCTCGGCGTCGTTGATCATGAAGTTCAGCAGGTCCAGGGCGCCCTCCACATTGGGCGCCTCCGCGCCGATGGACCAGTACATGGCGGTGTCGATGGACATCCCGCGGCGGGCGCCCTGCACCTCCCCGGGGAAGCGGCAGAGCTGGAGCGGACCGTCGACGACGTCGCCGAACACTTCGAGGTTGTTGGTGGGGATGACCTGGCCGGCGACGAGGCCGGACGCGATGGCGGACTCGGCGGCCGAGTTCCCGGTGATGTCGATGAACCCGGCCGGGGGCAGGCCTCCTCGCTCACGCTGCTCCACCGACATCTCGAACCAGGCGGTCAGGGTCTCTTCGCTGGCGCCGAACAGGCCGTCCTCGGTGTAGAGCTCCTCGCCGGTCTGGCGCACCCAGACCACCAGGTTCTGCACGGTGGCGAAGGAGAGGTCCACCCCGTAGACCTCGTCGCCGGCGGAGGCCGCGGCGTCGGTGATCTCCCGGCTGAAGTCCCAGAGGTCCTCCCAGGACCAGGTGAGGTGGTCCGGCACCTCGGCCCCGTAGTGCTGCGCCCGGTCGGTGTCGATGATGAATCCGACGGCGTTCAGCCCGGCGGGGATGCCGTAGAGGTCGTCCCCCACCCGGCCGAGCGGATAGGTGTCCGGCACGTCGCTGAGGTCCAGCACGTCGGTGTGCTCGCTGAGGTTCAGCAGCGCGCCTCGATCGGCGTACTCGCGGAGCCCGTCGCGCCGCTGGTTCATCAGGTCCGGGATGTCGCCGGCGGCGAAGCGCGTGGCCATGCGGTCCTGATAGGGGCCCGAGTCGGCGTAGTCGGTGGTGATGCTCAGCTCCGGGTGGCGCTGCCGGTAGACGTCCAGCATGGCCTCGGTCTGCTCGGCGCGGGTGGCGTCGCCCCACCAGATCACGTTCAGCGACTCGGAGCCCCCGCCCGCAGAAGCGCTGCCCCCGCCGAAGCGGTCGCAGCCCGCCAGGGAGATCGCGGCCGCGCCGCCGAGCCCGAGGCCGAGCAGCGTGCGGCGGCTCAGCGCCGGCCGGGCCAGAGTGCGTCGTGCCATGTCCATGGAACTCTCCTTGTCGCTCGTGACGGTCCCCGTCACACCGGCAAGAAACCGGTTTCTCACGGTGGGATGGCGCCACAGTACTCTGTGACCCATGCCACTTCAATGCCTGGGGAGCGATCCGACGATGCCACTGACGTGTCACCTCATGCACCGTCGGCATGAGGGGGTCGGCCCCGGCCTGTGCGGCGCGCCACCCCACTCCCGGAAGAGCCGTTCCTCGATTAGGCTGAACACGTCACATCGCGCAGTCCACAAAGGAGCACACCATGTCAGGTCCGATCATCGTCGGCGTCGACGGAAGCCCCACGGCCCGCAGGGCCGCGGAGAAGGCCCGTGAACTCGCCACCAAGCTGAACGCCCCGCTGCATGTCGTCTCGGCCTACGCCGACGACCGCACTGAGGTCGTCAACAGCGGGTCGGACCAGTGGGTCGTCTCGGACGCCGACAACGCCCGCTACATCGCCGAGAAGGTCTCCGAGTCGCTGAAGGCCCCGGGCGTGGAGATCCTGCCCCGCTCCGTGCACGGCAAGCCGGCCGACGCCCTGATCGGCTACGCGGAGAAGATCGACGCTGACGTGATCGTGGTCGGCAACCAGCGCATGCGCGGAGTGCGTCGTGTGCTCGGCAGCGTGGCCAACTCGGTCTCCCACAACGCCACCTGCGACGTCTACATCGCCAACACCTACGCGGACTGACGCCCAGCGTCAGACCCAGCGTCAGCGGCCACGACAGCGGCGGCCCCGGCACCTGCCGGGGCCGCCGCCGTGCTCAGTCGAAGTACTGCTGGATCACCGGGCCGACGAGGTCCTCCAGCTCCTGGGCGGATGCGGAGGCCATCGGCTCGATGCGCAGCACGTGGCGGGCGATCACCAGTCCGAAGAGCTGAGCCACGGCGGCCTCAGCCCGCAGCTCACGATCTTCCCCGGTCATGCCCTGGGCGATCCGGGCCACCATGACGCGCCGCCCGAAGCCGCGCAGCAGGGCGGAGGCGGAGTCCTGGGACATCGCGGCGCGCAGCAGGGCCAGCAGCGGTGCGCGGCGCACCGGATCATCCCAGACGCCGAGGAAGACGTGGACCAGCCGACGGCCGCGCAGCTCCAGCGGAGCCTCCTGCACCGCGGCGGCGACGCCCTGCGGATCGAAGGGCACGTCCACCGCGGCGGCGAACAGCTTCTCCTTGGTGCCGAAATAGTGATGCACCAGGGCGGGGTCCACTCCGGCGCGGGCAGCGATGCCGCGCAGGGACGCCTTCTCGTAGCCGACCTCGGCGAAGCTCTCACGGGCGGCCGCGAGGATCTGACCCTTCGTATCGGGCCGGCCGGCACGGCGCCCCTTGCCGTAGCGGGTCGACCCATCGGGCTGAGGGTCAGCGTCGGCGTCGGCGACCATCAGGACTCCCCTCCGCCCGCTCGGCGGGCCCACAGCACGAGCGCCCCCGGAGTGACGAAGACGCCGGCGACCAGCGCGACGACGATCGCGACGGCACCGAGCCTACCAAGGGCCTGGATCGGCACCAGGGCCGACCAGGAGAGGACCAGGAGCGCCCCTAACGTGGTGACGGCGGATCCGGTCAACGCCGCCCCGGTGGTGCCCACCGTGGTGGCGACCGCATGCTCCGGGGTGCTCACGGGCAGCTCCTGCAGGAAGCGGTTCACCACGTGGACCCCGTAGGGGACCCCGATCCCGATCGCCATGGCCGTCAGCGTCGCACTGAGCACGTTGAGGTCGATGCCCAGCACCCACATCATGGCGATCACCCCGGCCGCGCTGGTCACTGCGGGGATCATGGCGATCACCCCGAGCAGGGCTCGACGGCGCCACAGCCAGTAGGTGGACATCAGCAGCACGGTCACGATGCTCAGCGTCAGCAGGATGGACCTCACCTGGAACTCGGCAAGATCCCGGTTCATCTCGGCGACCACCATGGGCTCACTGGAGATCGACACCTCTGCCCCCTGCTGCGTGATGGGGTCCAGCGCGGCAGTCAGATCCTCGGCCAGCTGCTCCGCTCCGCCGTCGCCGGCGGTGGTCCGGATCTGCCACAGCAGAGTGTCCGACTCGGCGGCCTGACGCGCCATGATCTGCGGCTCGCCGCCCGAGACCCGCACACCCTCGACCTCGGCCACCTGGTGGCTGGCGCCCTCGAGCGCCGACTCGAGATCAGCACCGGTGTCCGGCGGGTCGATGAGGACGAAGGTCGCCTCGGTGATCTGCGACCCGAAGAGCTCCTCCTGGTGCGCCAGGGTCGCCTCGATGCCGGATCCCTCAGGGAGGAAGTCACTCCTGTCGAGCTGAGTGTCCAGGCGGAAGGAGGCCAGGACGGCCAGACCGATGACCAGCAGCGCCACGATGACACCGGCCAGCGGCGTCCGATCCGCGGTGCGGACCGCCGCCCGGGTCAGGACGCCCGAGGGCGGCCGCGCGCTCTCGCGCCCTGAGGGCTGGGCGTCCAGGTCCTGCCGTCGGCGCCTCGCCGACGTTGCGGCGAAGCGCCGTCCCCACAGAGCCTGCGTCGCGGGGACCAGGATGATCATCACCAGGAAGGCGCACAGGATGCCCAGGGCCACCTGGACTCCGAAGGTGGCCAGCAGAGGAAGTGGTGCGGTCGCCGTCGCGCCGAATCCCACGCCGGTGGTGACCGCGGCGATGGCCAGGGCAGGGCCGACCGCGCGCACCGCACCGTAGGCGGCCGGGGACGGCGCAGCCCCCTGCGCGGAGAGCTCACGGAAGCGGGCCATGAGGTGCACCGCGAAGTCGATGCCCAGCCCGACCAGCAGGATGGGGACGATGATCGCCAGCTGAGAGAGCGGACCGATCCAGCCCAGCCCCTGGGGCCCGAGAAGACCGGCCAGCCCGAAGGTCCACACCACCGTCATCGCCAGACCGACCAGACCGAATCCGACGACCAGCGCCGACCGGAACGTCACCGCCAGCAGGAGCAGGACCGCCAGCAGCGCCACCAGGAACAGCACGGGCGCCTCGCCTCGGACAGCGTCGAGCATGCCCTCCACGAACAGCCCCTGGCTGTAGACGATGACCTGCTGATCACCGGTCTCGGCCACGGCCTCCTGAACCCGCAGCGCGGCCTGCGTGCGATCCTGCTCGCTGAGGGACTCCCGGAGGAACGCGACGATGACCGTGGCCCGCGCGCTGCCGGAGTCGGCGTCATAGTCCCCGGAGATCAGGGCGGCGGCCTGCGGCTGAGCCGCGACGGAACGGAGCCGCTCCCCCGCGTCCTGGGCGTCATCCTCCGTCGGGGTCCGCTCATCGAGCCCGAGCAGCACCGGCAGCGAGAGCAGGGCCGGCCTTCCGGCGGCAGGCTCTCGCAGATCGTCCCCCAGCTCATCGGCCACGTGTTCCTGCACCTCACTGACCGCGGCCAGCCCCTCTGAGGTCAGAATGTCCCCGCCGGGGCCGGCGTCCACGATGACCTGCACGACGGCGGAGGGGTCGTCGAACTCCTGCTGCACGCGGGCCATGGTCTGCACCGTGGCAGAGTCCTCGCGCCCGAGCTGGGTGATGTCGACCTCGACGTCATTGAGCGACGCGGCGGCGACGAAGCCGAGAGTCACCAGCAGCAGGACGGTGAGCGCGGACTTCGGCCGGCGCACCACCGCCGCCAAGAGCTTCTCCAGGATGCGCCCCATGACGATCCCTCCCTGTATTTCATCATGCGATGAATTTCAGGGTAGGACTCGATCTCTCATTTTTCAACGCCTGATGAATTCCGTCGCGCGACTGCCCGCCGGTCCGTCCCCCTCGGCTTCGTTCGTCCCAGGGGAACACCACGGTGTGAAGTCTCAGGACATAGTGCACAGGGGAACACCACGGGGACGGACGCACGCCAGGGGGACAGACGAACTGGACGAGGACGGACGCCCTCACGTCACGGGAGCGCTGCCCTGCTCACTGCCCTGCTCACTGCCCTGCTCACTGACCAGCTCGGTGCGCCAGGAGCGCGTCGGCTCCCAGCCGAGCACACGGCGGGCCTTCTCGATGGAGAACGCCGGGGCGTCCCCGGTGAGGTCCCCGGCCAGATGCGCCAGGTCCGGGAAATGCTCCGGGATGAGCTCAGCCAGGGGCCGGCGGGCCAGCGCGTCCTTGGCTCCGACGAAGAACACCGAGCCGTTCTCCACCTGGTCGATCTTGGTCAGCAGCGTCAGCAGGAAGTCGGTGACGTCCCGGGCATCCACGTAGTTGAACAGCGCGACGGCGGACAGCGCCGGGTCGTCCAGGCGTTCGGTGAGCGTGTGCCCCTGCTGGGTGGGCGCGCCCGCCCACTCCTCCGGAGCGATGACGTAGCAGGGCCGGAAGGAGACGAACGTGACCTCATCGGTCTGCTGGGCGAACATCGCGGCCACCTGCTCGGCCACGTGCTTGCTCAGCCCGTAGGCGTGCCACGGCTGAGGCGGCACCTCCTCGTCCAGGGGCAGCCGCGGCGGCACCCAGCCGGCCGGCGACCCGTAGCCCATGATCGAGGGACTGGAGGCGATGACCACCTTCGTGGCACCGGCCGCCACTGCGGCGGCGGTCACGTTGTGGGCGATGCCGGCGTTGGTCTTCAGGATCACGTCCTCCGGCGCGCTGAACGGCACCGCGATCGCGGCCAGGGAGACCACCGCCGTCGGGGCGAGCTCCGCGAACAGGGCCTGGGTGGCCTCGGCATCGAGCAGGTCGATGCTGCGGTGCTCGACCCCGGCCACGGGCTCTGGGGGCAGATCCCGGTCCACGCTAATGACCTCATGCGCGGTCTCGGCGAACCCGGCCACCACGCTGCGACCCAGCCGCCCCGACCCGCCGGTGACGATGATGCGTTCTGCCATGGCTGTCCTCCTCGGTCCCCTGCTCAGTCCCTGCTCAGTCCCTGCTCAGTGCGCGACGGCGGCGTCGGCGCGAGCGCCCGTGGCATCGCCCCGGAGGCAGTCCCCGAGGCATCCCCGGAGGCCAGCCCCAGCTCCACCTCGGCCACCGTCACGGGGCCGCGCGTCTGCAGGGAGCGGTTGCCGCAGACGCCGACGGCGATGGCCTGGATGCCGTCCACCAGACCGGCGGGGCGGGCGTACGGGTCCTCGCCGGGACCGTTGAAGATGTCGGCCAGCAGCAACCGGTCGCCGCCGCCGTGGGCCCCTTCACCCTGGACGATCTCCAGCTCCTCGGCCTCACCCCAGTGGCGCTGCAGCACCAGGCGCTCACCCTTGGAGCGCACCGTGCCGGACCGGCCGTCGTCGGACACCGAGGGGTCCACCGGGGAGCCGCCGGAAGCGGGCAGCACGGCGGCCCGCTCCACAACCTCGAGCTCCAACCGACCCTCGGTCCCGTTGACCGCCACCCGGTACCCCTCCCAGGGGGCGTGGGCGTTGAGCGAGTAGTTCAGCACCGCGCCGCGGGTGTAGTCCACGATCAGCGCGAGGTTGTCCTCGATGGTGATGCCCTCGCCGAAGACGTCCTGGTCACGGATGTAGCCGTCGTGGTGCTCATTGTCCAGGTAGAGCTTCTGCAGCGTCTCGTCACTGCGCAGGTCCAGGGCGAAGGGGTCGGCGTCGGATCCCTCGCGGGTGCCGCGCTCAGCGGGGGTGATGCCGCGGGCGGCGGCGTTCTCCGCCCCGTAGAACTTCAGCCCGCCGGAGGCGTAGACACGCTCGGGGGCGTCGGCGAGCCACCAGTTGACCAGGTCGAAGTGGTGGCTGGCCTTGTGGATCAGCAGCCCGCCGGAGTTCTCCTTGACCCGGTGCCAGCGGCGGAAGTAGTCGGCGCCGTGGACGGTGTCCAGCACCCAGGTGAAGTCGATGGAGGTCACCTGCCCGATCCGGCCCTCGAGGATCGCGGCCTTCAGCGCGGTGTTGCGCGGGGAGTACCGGTAGTTGAAGGTCACGATGACTTCACGCCCGGTGGCCTCCACGGCGCGCGCGATCCGGTCGCTGGACTCGGCGTCCACCGTCAGCGGCTTCTCCACGACGACGTCGGCCCCGGCCTGCAGGGACTCCACGATGTAGTCGGCATGGGTGAAATCCGGGCTGGTGATGATGACCCGGTCGATGCGCCGCTCCTGGATGACGGAGGTCAGCGCGGCGGGGTCGAAGGTGGCGACGTCGGCGCCGTGCTCCTCGCGGATGCGGCTGTGGTGGTACTCGACGCGGCCAGGGTTCGTGTCCGCCAGGGCGACGAGCTCGGCCACATCAGCGTGGGGGCCGGCGATCGCATTGGTGTACATCCGACACCGGCTGCCCATGCCGATGATCACGTAGCGGGTGCGGGCGTTCTCAGTGCTCACGGGTGAGCCAGCTCCTTCATGCGGTGAACAGGTGGTGTGGCGTCCGGGGAAGGTCCTTCCCCAGCAGTCTTGTCGTGTCGGCGGTGGATGAGAAGCGCTCCATCCATGCCTTCCGTGGATGGCACAGGTGCTGCGCGGGTATCTTCCCCGCAGACGCCGACGACGGCCGCCCGCCGCGGGCTGCGGCGGACGACCGTCGAACGGCCCGGCGGGTCACTTGATGCCGGTGGTGGCCATGCCCTTGATGAGGAAGCGCTGACCGAACAGGAAGATCAGGAACAGCGGCAGGATCGAGATGATCGACATGGCGAACATGCCGCCCCAGTTCGACTCGCCGGTGGAGTCGATGAAGGCTCGCAGCGCCAGCGGCACCGTGTACATGTCCGGTGAGGTCAGGAAGATCAGCTGGCTGAAGAAGTCGTTCCACGTCCACATGAAGGTGAAGATCGTGGTCGTGGCCAGGGCCGGGACCATCAGCGGCAGGATCACCTGGAAGAAGATCCGGATGTGGCCGGCGCCGTCGATGCGGGCCGCCTCATCCAGGTCCTTCGGGATGCCACGGATGAACTGCACCATCAGGAAGATGAAGAAGGAGTCCGTGGCGAGGATCTTCGGCACGATCAGCGGCAGGAACGTGTTCACCCAGCCGAGGTTCGAGAAGAGGATGTACTGCGGGATGATCACCACGTGCACGGGCAGCATGATGGTCAGCAGCATCGCCGCGAACATCGGGATCTTGAACTTGAAGTCCAACCGGGCGAAGGCGTAGGCCGCCATCGAGCAGGCGATGAGGTTGGCCAGGATCGAGGCGAACACGACGATCGCCGAGTTCCACAGGAAGTGGCTGAACGGGTGGCTCAGCGCATTCCAGCCCTGCACATAGTTGTTGAACTCCAGCGTGGTGAGCAGGATGCCCGGCTCGCGGAAGATCGCCTCGTTGGGGCGCAGGGAGGAGACCAGCATCCACAGCAGCGGGTAGATCATCGCCAGGGAGGCGGCGATCATCACGATGTGCTTGATGGTGGCCTTGACCGCGCGCTGGGCCGGCGAGACGGACTTCATCGGGGCTCGGTCCTCCGAGGCGACGGAGCTCGCCCCGGCCAGGGCGGCGGTGGCGTCAGACTTGGTGGCGTCGGCACGGCTCATCGTGGGCGTGCCGCTGGTGGTGGTCTGAGGAGAATCAGTCATCGTAGTGCACCCAATACTTGGAGAGCCAGAAGTTGATGGCGGTGATCGCCGCGATGATCAGCACCAGCAGCCAGGCCATCGCCGAGGCGTAGCCCATGTCGAACCGGCCGAAGCCCTGCTGGTAGAGGTAGAGCGTGTAGAACAGTGTGGAGTCGGCCGGGCCTCCGGATCCGCCCGAGACGATGAACGCCTGGGTGAAGTTCTGGAAGGCACCGATCAGCTGCAGCACGAGGTTGAAGAAGATGATCGGGGTCAGCAGCGGGATCGTGATGGTGAAGAACTGTTTGATCCTGCCCGCACCGTCGATCGAGGCGGCCTCGTAGTACATGTCGGGGATCTGCCGCAGGCCGGCCAGGAAGATCACCATCGGGGCGCCGAAGGTCCACACGTGAAGGATGATCAGCGTGCCCAACGCGGTGTCCGGGCTGGACACCCAACCCTGACCTTCGATGCCGACCATGCCCAGCAGCTGGTTGATCAGGCCCGAGTGGCCGAAGATCTGGCGCCACAGCACGGCGATGGCCACCGAGGAGCCGAGCATGGAAGGCAGGTAGAACACCGAGCGGTAGAACGCCAGCCCGCGCATGCCGCGGTCCAGCAGCATCGCAATGGCCAGCGACACCGCCAGCTGGATGGGCACTCCGACGAACACATAGGTGAAGGTCACCTGGATGGCGTTGTGCAGGCGGTCATCGCCCATCATCCGGGTGATGTTGTCCATGCCGATCCACTCGGGCGGCTGGAGCAGGTTGTAGTTCGTGAACGCCAGGTACAGCGAGGCGGCCATCGGGAAGAGGGTGATGCCGAACAGACCGATGGTCCACGGCAGCAGGAACAGATGCCCTGCCTTGTTGTCCTTGTGCCTCCGCTTGCGCTGCCCCTGCGGGGCCTTCTTGAGCTGCTGGAGTTCGGCGACGACACTCATGGCGTCACCTCCCGCCCCGCCGTGCGGCGGTGCTCCGCGGCGGGGTCGCTGCTCTGCGACTGGGACAGCATGGCTGCCTCCTCAACACTTTGGGAAATCGCTTTCCAGGTACGTTCCGTCAACGGTAAGTGAGGCCACATTGTGAGGTCAAGCACACCGGAGTCCGCACTCTGACCCTGAACCGCGCGGATCGGGTCCCGGCGGGCAGCGCGGCCCAGGTGAACACGCGCACATCCGCGCAATACCGGGCAGGATGGATTGAATCGATTTTTATGATGCCTTTCCGGCATCAATCCATGCAGTACCCACCGTGGACGGCATCACCCTGCGGCACTAGGCTCAAAGACGCCGCCGTCGCCCGGCTCCACCGCCCCTAGCCGCAGCGAGGCCGGCGCCCGCTCGCCCCGCCGATCCCCCGCCGATCCCCCGCCGATCCCCCCGCCGATCCCCCCGCCGATCCCCGTCGAATCCGCCCAGGAGAGCCATGAGCCTCAGCCAGCCCACCGTCGCCCGCCTCGAGATGCTGCTCACCGCCATGCCATTCTCCGCGGCGCGCCGCGTCACGGGCGAGGAATCCGTCGACGAGTACAACGCCTCCTCCCAGACGTTCACCCGCATGGAGGCCCTGATGGTGAAGGTCACCGACTCCGACGGCCGCGTGGGTTGGGGCGAGGCGTTCGGCCATCGGAGCAACCCGGCCACGTGGGCAGCCCTGGAGGAGGTCGTCGGGCCGTTCCACCTGGGACGCGCCGCCGATCTGCAGGCCGTCCGCCACGAAGCGGAATACGCGTTCCATGCGTTCGGGCGGACCGGGCCGGTCCACTATGCGCTCTCTGCAGTGGACACCGCGCTGTGGGACCTCACCGCGCAGCGCACCGGGGTCCCGCTGCGCCGCCTGCTGGACCCCCAGGCCCGGGACACCATCGACTGCTACGCCTCCCTGGTCCACTACGGGGAGGACCCGGCGGAGGTCGCGCACCACATCGGGCGCGCCCAGGAGGCGGGATACCGCTCGTTCAAGCTGCACGAGTCGACGGCCCCAGCCGTCATCGCCGCCCGGACCCAGGCCGGCCCGGAGGCTGCCCTGATGACGGATGTGAACTGCCGGTGGGACGAGGCCGGCGCCGCCCAGGCGCTCGAGGACTTCGCCGAGGCCGATCTGCTCTGGCTGGAGGAGCCGGTCTTCCCGCCCGACGACACCGGCGCCCTGACCAGGCTCAATGCCGCCCACGGCCGGATCTCCGCCGGGGAGAACGCCTCCGGGGTCCACGGCATGGTCGAGCAGATGCGCGCCGGCGCGGTGTCCTACGCCCAGCCGAGTGTGGGCAAGATCGGCGGGATATCCGCAATGCAGGAGGTGTTCGCCGCCGGGCGGGAGACCGGCGTCGCCGTCGTCCCACACTGCTTCTACTACGGTCCGGCACTGAACGCCTCGGCGGAGCTGATCGCCGCCCTGGGCGAGGACGTCCAGCTGGAGGTGCCGTTCCTGCAGTGGCCGCAGCGGCTGCATCGCCTGCACGGCGCCGGTCCGACGATCACCCTGAGCGAGGAGCCCGGCCTGGGCTTCACCCCGGATGAGCAGGTGCTGGCCGATCATCTGATGCGCCGGGCCGTGGTCGAGGCGTCGTAAAGTCGTGCGCATGAGCCACGGGGTCGATCAGCCACTGAATCAGCCGCCGATACCCATGAGGCTCGCCGTGAACGGCAGCACGGTGACCAGGACGAGCCCACCCAGGATGTTCATGCCGATCCCGCTCTTCACCATCTTCGTGATCGGGACGCACCCTGAGCCATAGACGATCGCATTCTGCGGAGTCGCCACGGGGAGCATGAATCCGAAGGACGCCCCAAGGGTCGCCGCCATTGCCGGAATGACAGGGTCGACGCCTGCGGCGAGCGCAAGAGGCAGGACGATGGGGACCACCACCGTGGCACTCGCTGTGTTGCTCGTGGTCTCCGAGATCAGCATGGCCAGTCCTGCGGCCAGCACCGTGATCATGAACGGGGATGCCACGCCCAACCCTTCGAACAGTCCTCGTCCGATCGCTTCGGCCAGGCCCGTGCTGCTGAGCATCGTGCCGAAGATCATGCCGGTGCCGAACAGGATGATGGTGCCCCAGTCGATCTTCGCCGCATCCGACCACGCCAGCGTCGCTGCTCCTCTGCGCCAGCGAGTCGGGAGCAGGAACAGCAGTGACGCGCCGATGACCGCCACGATGCCCTCATTCAGCCGCACATCGAGTAACTCGTAGACCGCAGAGTTCATCCCTGCGATGACACCGACCACCGAGGGCAAGAGCCACAGCCCGACAGTCAGCCCAAAGGCGATGATGGTGTTCCACTCGGCGCGAGAGATGCGTCCCTGCTCAGCCCGCTTCTCGGCGATGTACGCCTCGACTCCTTCGATCCGCCTTACCTCTGGTCGGTTGACCAGCAGGAGAACCAGGAGAAGAACCCCGAACATGATGATCGAGACCGGCGCTGCGGCCCCGATCCACGACGCGAAGGAGATCCTTTCGCCGGTGGCCTCTTCGATCAGTCCTCGACCGATCAGGTTCGGCGGGGCACCTACTGGCGTCAGGAGGCCACCGACACCGGCCCCGTAGGCCAGCATCAGCATCAGCGCAGTACCCACGCGCAGGCGGGTCGCGTCGAACCCAGCCTTCACGATGCCCTTGTCCTCGAGCATCTTGGCGATGACAGCCAGAATTCCCAGTGCGGTGGGCAGCAGCATGGCCACTGTCGCTGTATTCGATATCAAGGCGGAGAGCAGTGCGGTGATCACGCCGAAGGCGACGATGATCCGCACCGTGGACGTGCCGACGCCCGGAAGCGACAAGACGAAGTAGGCGAGGCGTTGGGCAACTCCATGCTTCAGCATGGCCTGAGCGAGGATGAAGGCCCCGATGAAAGTGAATATCGTCGTCGAGCCGAAGGGCGCCAGGACCTCATCGGCAGGGGCCACACCGACGAGCACGATCGCAGCGACGCCGATGAGACCCCCGACCGGAATAGGCACGGACTCGCAGAACCAAAGGATGATGACCGCAGCCAGCACGGCGCCGAGACTCTGCTGGTGAGGCTCGATGCCCAAGGGGGCGAGCCACACGACGGCAGCGGCCACGGGGGCCAGAATGAACCCAACAGCTCGCCGCAGCCTCCCTGTCTGACGCTGCGGAGACCCATCAGATGAACTTGTCGCCGGCCCTTCCTGAGACCGACCGTTGCGAGACGGTTCATCAGAAGGCTCCGAGGCCCGAACCTTCGACCGCGTATCGCTGACATCTCTCATGCTGCTCTCCTCTGACTCGACAGGTGTTGCAGTACACCCTGAGGGAGTGAGACAGATCACGTCTAAGATATCTTCGTTGTGGCAGGCATAGGCAACGCTTATAGGAGAGTGCATGGATGCTCGGCTTCTGACCTACTTTCTCGCCGTAGTCGACTATGGCGGGTTCGTGCGCGCTGCGGCAGCGTTGCACCTGTCACAGCCCTCGCTCTCACAGGCGATCAAACAGCTGGAACGAGACCTCGGAGTCAGGCTCTTCCATCGAGCGGGTCGAGGCGTGACGCTCAGCGACCCTGGCCGCCAACTCGTCAATCCGGCCCGGAGGGTTCTGCGTGATCTGGAGGTCGCTCGAGATGCGGTGAGCTCGACGAGGCACCTCGATCGCGGGGCCGTCGACCTCGTCGCCATGCCGTCACCCGCCATCGAACCGTTGACCACGCTGACGACCCGATTCCGCCAACGTCACCCCGGCATGACCATCTCAGTCGCGGCGGCGTTCACACCTGACGAAGTCGTCGAGTCGGTCCGATCAGGAGCCACCGAGATCGGCCTGCTGGGCTCATCGGGGCGGCCCGCCACGGCCGACCTGCAATTCCTGCCTCTGGAACGCCAGCCCTTGATCCTCATCTCACCTCCAGGAACAGAGGGCGAGGGCACAGTTCGGCGAGAGGAGCTCGAGGGCCTGAACTTCGTCGTATCCACCCGAGGCAGCCTGATGCGCCAACTGGTGGACGAAGTTCTCGCCGAAGGCAACAGAGTAGCGTCCGGCAGAGTGGTGTACGAGCAGCGGTGAGCAGTCCCTCGGAAAGAGGGTGACGGCCACCGTGTGTTCC
>NZ_JBQYEY010000008.1:0-131241 GCF_052656005.1 Nesterenkonia sp. K-15-9-6 | reverse complement strand
CGAGCTTCCCGAACTCGAAGCCGCATAATCATCCAGCAACTCGGAGAACCAGTTACACCACTACAGGGGACTTGACCACGACCATGTCAATCAGCTCGTCGAACACGTCAGCAGCTACAGCTCGCGGCCTGTCGTACTGATCTCACACTCCTACTCAGGCATCGTCACATCCTCAGCGGCGGACCGCCTCAAAGACCACGTGGTCGGCCTCATCCATGTCGGCGCATTCATCGCGAAAGACAAGCGATCACTCCTCGACGACTGGGGCGGGTCAGACGTACAGCGCACACAGGAGCGGGCCGACATCGAGGCAGCGGGCAACCTGTGGCACGCCCCCACTCGGCAGATGCTCGACTTCGAGACCGACCTCTCCCCCAGCGACCGAGACCATCTGGCCTCATGCTTCACACCGCACCCAGGGCGAACAATCCTCGACCAGGCCCACCTATCGGCCCCTGCAGAACGGCAGCCCTCGACCTATGTCGCTCTCACACCCAGCGGAGGGTTCGACGAGGCCTGGAAGGAGGCTCCCCCTGTCGCCACGTCGGCTGCCGGATGGCGTCGCAGGCACCTCGTCAGCGGACACTGGCCCATGGTCTCGGCCCTCGACGCCACGGTCGATCTGCTCGAGGCGGAGTTCCGTCACTACGCTTCCGCGAAGGCCTGAGCAGTGGCTGCAACCGGACGGTCAGGCTGCCCGATCAACCTCGCCGTCGAGCTGTTCGGAGACCGGTGGACGTTGCTGATCCTGCGTGACATCGCCTTCGCACATCGTCGGCACTTCCGCGAAATTCTGCGCGGCTCGGATGAGGGCCTGACCAGCAGCGTCCTCGCCGACCGCCTCGACCGACTCGTCGACGCCGGCATCCTCACCCGCGCCGATGACCCGACGCACAAGCAGAAAACCATCTACAACCTCACTGACAGCGGCATCGATCTCGTCCCCGTCCTCGCGACGATCGGGACCTGGGGCGCAGTACATTGCCCCGCCGACCCCGACAAGGCCGTCATTGCGCGCGAACTGGACTACGAGGTCCCCGCGCCGTGGGCTGCGCTCATGAAGAGTCTTCGAGCCATGAACGCAACGTGACACCTACGCATACGGAACGGCCAGGAGTGTGCTGCCCGCACATGCAAGCTACAGGTTAAAGCGGAACTCGACCGAGCTCCGGCCCGTGGGGCGGTCCCATCGGGCCCGCGAAGTCAGGCGGACGCACTCGACGATGAGCAGATCCCGTCGAGCACGAACGCGGTTCGGCGATCGTAGTCCGCGCGAGGCGGCCGACCGCCATACTTGAGCGCCAGCGCATTGTCTCGGGCGAGCGCTTGAAAGTCTGCGGGCGTGACGTCGTGAGCCAGGACTCCCGCAGCGTGCCCTTGAGTGACAAGGCTGTCGTGGAAGGCCGCTCCGGCATGGCATAACGCCATCAGGGGCTCGGACTCGCGATATTCCTGCAGCAGGACATCATTGACTGCCGGAAGTCGATACTGCAGGTCACGGAGCGCAGCGATGTAGTGGCGAATCCGATCTCGAACACTCGCGACGCAACGCGCATCCTCGATGACAGCCTGCAGCTCGGCCGCGGCGACGTCGTCGATGACGGCATCGATGAGACCGACTCTCCCGCCGAGCCGATTGAAGATAGTCGCCTTGCTCACCCCGGCGGCCGCGGCGACCTCCTCGAGCGACGCAGAGAAACCATGCTCCCTGAACACCTGAACCGCCGCATGAAGAATCCGATCGACGTTTCGGCGGGCATCCGAGCGGAGAGAGGACGCACCACGGGAGTCGGACACGACGCAACCTCCATCCGAATCGACGACTAACTTGATCCTAGCAGTCAAGTTAATGCAGGATGGGGGTCCTGCAGAAATTGACCACATGCGTCAACTTCTGCTTCTCCGCTCGCGGACACCAGCGAAGAGCACCACATCGGATCACCCACCGTCCCGACAGAAGGACTTTCAGATGATCATCGTCACTGGAGCTACAGGCACCCTCAACGGGGCTACGGTCGACCATCTCCTCAAGCGGATACCACCACACCAGATCGGCGTCAGCGTCCGCGACCCCACGCGCGCGACACACCTGGCCGATCGAGGAATTCGCGTGCGGCAGGGGAGCTACGACAACCCAACGGCTCTGCGCCATTCGTTCGCTGATGCTGAACAGGTCCTCATAGTCTCTTCAAGTGACCTCGCCGCGGACGTCGTCGCCCAGCACCGCAGGGCGATCGATGCCGCCGTCGGCGCGGGCGCTCAGCGAATCTTGTACACGAGCGCCCACGGAACGGCCTTCGGCTCTCCCTACCCACCGCTCGCGATTCACGCCGCTACCGAAGCGCACCTCGCGGCATCCGGAGTCGCCTGGACCGCGTTGCGCAACGGTTTCTACGGCGATCCCGCCCAATTGCTCGGTGCATGGCAGGAAACTGGCGTGATCGCGATGCCCGCCGACGGCCCCTTCTCCTGGATCGATCGGCACGATGCCGCAGAGGCCGCCGCCGCGATTCTCACGGCTGATGATCCGTTCGATGGCCCAGTCGACCTGACGCTGCCCGAGCCGGTCACCCTCGCGGACTTCGCCGCTTCCGCCTCCGAGATCGTCGGTCACCAGATCGACCGCGCGATCGTCGACGACGAGACATGGGTGGCCGATGCGACCACGAGCGGCACGCCTGAGGCGGTCGCGCGCTTCACCCTGTCGATGTTCCAGGCAACGAGGAGCGGGCATTTCTCGGTCTCGGACCCCACGCTCGCGCGTCTCCTGGGGCGCAGACCCCGCAGCATCACCGATCAGTTGAAGGATCTGGTTGTCCGGTGACGCGTAGACAGTCCCCGACACATTAGACCCAAACTCCACCACGTCGCCACACATAGAAACCTCTGCGTCGTGAGAGACGACCGAAGCGGCAGTCATCCCACATCGAAAGTTCGGCCCGGTATTGTTGCGCGAGGAGCGTCGGCGCTCCATGCGGCGACCCCGGGTAGGAGCACGTGAATGATCGGAGAACACTGGAAGCGTACCGGTTGGTACTTCGAGCCGGGCAGTGCCTCAGAGGTCATGACCGTCATCGCCAGGGTTGGGACCCATGGCTCCAACCACCGCTTCGCGTGGCGAGGGCTAGCCAACTGCAACTACTCCCTCACCTCATCCCTTCACCGGCAACTTGTCACCGAGGGTGCCGACGTCACTGAGAAGCTTCTGACCGAGCGTGAGGAGTCCATCCTCGATGAGGCGCGCCGCTGGGGGCTCGGGGTCGAGGGCGGGCAACTAGTAGATGACCTCCAACTCTTGGCCGACCTACAGCATTTCGGAGTACCAACCCGGTTAATCGACGTAACAAGCAACCCAATGACGGCACTATGGTTCGCCACGGAGAAGGTAGCCCACACATCAGACTCGACTCAATCCAACTACTCAGCCACAGGATTGCTAGTCGCTCTCAACATGCCGTGGTACAACGAGGTCGAGACGGAAAGTTCTCCTCAAACTGTGTTCAAGACGGTCGGCAGGCCACCTGCCACCGTGGGAGAACTTGCGGAAGGCTTGGCCACCAAACGACGGGCCGGAATCGAGCTAGAGACGCCGTTCGTTGTGAGTTCCAGCATGCCCAATCCGAGACTCCGAGCGCAGGAGGGATACTTTATTGCCAGCAGCCATCCTGAGAATTCCACACCTCCTCTAGTCAGCCTGAATATCGAAGTCCCGCCAGGCGACCCCGAAGAGGTTCGAACCTTACTGACCGAAGACAAGCGACGGGGACTCCCGAGGTCGCTCCCCTTCGTCGCCATCTTCATAGGTTCCCGCGTCAAGGAACAGCTCCGAAACTACCTCCGCATGACCTACAGCCGCACAGCTAAGACACTGTTCCCGGATTACCAAGGCTTCCGCGATTTCGGTAAGTGGCGCAGCCAGATTTGACCACACTGCCCTGACAGTAACTCGTCGCGACCCGCGCATCAGCTACTACACGTTGAACCTAAACTCCACCACGTCGCCGTCCTTCATCACGTACTCCTTGCCCTCCATGCGCACCTTGCCGGCGGATTTGGCGTCGTTCATGGAGCCGGCGGCAACCAGGTCGTCGAAGGAGACGATCTCGGCCTTGATGAAGCCCTTCTGGAAGTCGGTGTGGATCACGCCTGCGGCCTCGGGGGCGGTGTCTCCCTTGTTGATCGTCCAGGCGCGGGCTTCCTTGGGGCCGGCGGTGAGGTAGGTCTGCAGGCCGAGGGTGTCGAAGCCGACGCGGGCCAGCTGGTCCAGGCCGGACTCCTCTTGGCCGTTGAGCTCCAGCATCTCGCGGGCCTCCTCCTCGGAGAGCTCCACCAGATCCGCCTCGAGCTTGGCGTCCAGGAACACGGCCTGGGCCGGGGCCACCAGATCGGCGAGCTCCTGCTGCCGCTCGGGCGAATTCAGCACCGAGTCGTCCACGTTGAACACGAAGATGAACGGCTTGGCGGTCAGCAGGGAGAGCTGGGCGAGGTTCTCCATGTCGAGCTTCTCGGACTCGATGGCGGAGAAGATCGTGTCGCCACGCTCCAGCACCGTCTGCGCGGCCAGATAGGCGTCCAGCTGCGCCTGTTCGGCCTTCTTCTGCTTGACCTGCTTCTCGAGCTTCGGGATCGCGTTCTCCAGCGTCTGGAGGTCGGCGAGCACCAGCTCGGTGTTGATGGTCTCCATGTCCGAGGTGGGGTCCACCTTGCCGTCCACGTGCACGACGTTGTCGTCCTCGAAGACACGCACCACCTGAGCGATGGCGTGGGCCTCACGGATGTTCGCCAGGAACTGGTTGCCCAGCCCTTCCCCCTCGGAGGCGCCCTTGACGATGCCGGCGATGTCCACGAAGGAGACGGTCGCCGGCAGGATCTTCTGCGAGCCGAAGATCTCTGCGAGCGTGTCGAGCCGCTCGTCAGGCAGGTTCACCACCCCGACGTTGGGTTCGATCGTCGCGAACGGGTAGTTCGCCGCGAGGATCGTCTGACGGGTGAGCGCGTTGAAGAGTGTCGACTTGCCCACGTTGGGGAGTCCCACGATTCCGATAGTCAGTGCCACGGTCACCTAACCTATCGCGCGCGGTCGTGGCGATGCGACTCGGCGAGGCTGTTTCTGGTCCTCCCCCAAGACTTAAGAGAAAGTCTGCGACAAGCCGACTCCGCCCCGATAGGATCACACCACGTCGACTGCCTGATGAACTCCACGTCGCTCTGATGAGGCGCAACTGAGGGAAGGACACCCCATGGCATCTGCCACGGAAAACCCGCCGCATGACGCAGAACAGGAGGACGGGCCCACCACCGGGGGGCGCCTGAAGAACTCCAAGCTCAATCCTCCGGTCTTCTTCGGAGCGGCGGCCATCATCGTCGCCTTCACGCTGTGGGCCTGGCTGGCCCCCGAGACGGCCTACACCACGCTTGAGGCGGCGTTCCTCTGGATCGGTGAGAACCTCGGCTGGTACTACATCCTCACCGCCGGGATCGTCGTCCTGTTCGTCCTCATCGTCGCCTTCTCCCGAGTGGGCCGCACCAAGATGGGGCCGGACCACTCCACCCCGAAGTACAACCTCTTCACCTGGACGGCCATGCTGTTCGCCGCCGGCATCGGCGTCGACCTCATGTTCTTCGCCATCTCCGGGCCGGCCACCAATGTGCTGACCGCCCCGGGCACCGAGGAGGGCACCGCGCAGGCCACCGAGATGGCCGTGCTGTGGACCCTCTTCCACTACGGGATCCCCGGCTGGGCCATGTACGCGCTGATGGGCATGGCCTTCGGCCTCTTCGCCTACCGGTACCACCTGCCGCTGAGCATCCGCAGCGCCCTGTATCCCATCATCGGCAAGCGGGCCAAGGGCGTGGCCGGGGACGGCATCGAGATCGCCGCCGTCGTCGGCACCATCTTCGGCATCGCCACCAGCCTCGGCATCGGCGTGGTGTTCCTCAACTACGGCCTCGAATGGCTCTTCGGCATCCCCCAGGGCACCGCCGCCCAGGTGGGCCTCATCGGCCTCTCGGTGATCGTGGTGACCTTCTCCACCGTCTCCGGTGTGGACAAGGGCATCCGCCGCCTGGCCGAACTGAACGTCGTCTTCGCCATCATCCTGATGCTCTACGTGCTCATCGCGGGCCAGACGGTGGACCTGCTCAACGGCTTGGTGAAGAACGTCGGCGACTTCATGGCCTACTTCCCCTCCATGCTGCTGGACACCTTCGCCTACGACATGCCTGCTGACGGCTGGCGCGAATGGTGGACCCTCTTCTTCTGGGCCTGGTGGATCGCGTGGGCGCCCTTCGTGGGCCTCTTCCTCGCCCGCATCTCGCGAGGCCGCACCCTGCGCCAGTTCGTGGTCGGCACCCTCATCATCCCGTTCGGCTTCATCCTGCTGTGGATCTCCATCTTCGGCAACGGCGTGATCTGGGAGTTCATCTCCGGGAACATGGACTTCATCGAATCGGCGGTCAACACCCCCGAATCCGGCTACTACACCCTGCTGGAGCAGTACCCCGGAGCCACCTTCACCATCGGGCTCTCCGTGCTGACCGGCCTGCTGTTCTACATCACCTCCGCTGACTCCGGCGCCCTGGTGATGTCCAACTTCACCTCCAAGGCGGAGAACACCACCGACGACGGCGCCCCCTGGCTGCGGATCTTCTGGGCGCTGGCCACCGGTGCCCTCACCCTGGCGGTGCTGATGCTCGACGGCGTGTTCACGCTGCAGATGGCCACGGTCATCATCGGTCTGCCCTTCTCCGTGGTGATGTACATCCTCATGCTGGGGATCTGGCGCGCCCTGCGCCTGGAGCACTACAGCCAGGCCTCCCAGGAGGCCTCCATGCCCTGGGTGCTCTCCGGACGCATCCGGGACGCCTCCGACCGGGGCGGCGGCTGGCGACGGCGCCTGGCCCGGCACATGAACTTCCCCACGGCCAAGCAGGCCACCCGGTTCATGGAGGAGACCGCGATCCCCGCCGTGGAGGAGGTCGCCGCCGAGCTGAAGGCCCAGGGGGCCGACGTCAGCTGCAACCGTGGCCATCACCACGACACCGGCATCCCGCATGTGGACCTGCACGTGCGCTTCGGGGACCAGAACGAGTTCAAGTACCAGGCGTACCCGGTCTCCTACGCGGCACCCAACTTCGCGCAGAACATGAAGGCCGTGGAGGACGAGTACTACCGGGTGGAGATCTTCTCCGCCACGGGCTCGCAGGGCCACGACATCATGGGCTACACGAAGGAACAGATCATCAGCGACATCCTCGACGCCTATGAACGCCACCTGACGTTCCTCACATTGAGCGAGGACGTCCACACGCAGGCACTCAACACGGTGAGCCACGCACCGGATGAGTGGGAGACCGACCACAAGAGCTGACAAGGAGCACCATGACCACTGCAACGCTGTTCATCGACGGAGCGTGGGTCCCCGCGGCCTCCGGCGAGACCCGCACCATTCACTGTCCCGCTGACGGCCGCGAGGTCGGCGTCGTCTCCGAGGCGGGCGAGGCCGACGCTCTGGCCGCCATCGCCGCGGCACGACGGGCCTTCGACTCTCGCGAATGGGCCGACACACCCGCCGCCCAGCGCGGAGAGCTGCTGCTCGCCGTCGCCGCGGCGATGACCGAACGCAAGGACGAGTTCGCCCGCGCCGAGGCCCTGGACACCGGCAAGCGCCTGGTCGAGGCCGAGATCGACATGGACGACATCATCGGCTGCTTCAAGCACTTCGGGAAGCTCGCGGACTCCGACCCGGGGCGGCTGGTCGACGCCGGGGACCCGACGGTCATCTCCAAGGTGGTCTACGAGCCCGTGGGCGTCTGCGGGATGATCACCCCCTGGAACTTCCCGCTGCTGCAGGCCGCCTGGAAGATCGCCCCCGCCCTGGCCGCCGGCAACACGTTCGTCCTCAAGCCCGCCGAGCTGACCCCACACACCGCCATCCTGATCATGGACGTCCTGGACAAGCTCGGGCTGCCGGCCGGTGTCGCGAACCTGGTCACCGGTGCCGGCGCCGCCGCCGGCGCCCCGCTGGCCTCGCACCCGGACGTGGACCTCATCTCCTTCACCGGTGGACTGGTCACGGGCCGGAAGATCGCCGCCGCCGCCTCCGAGACGGTCAAGAAGGTCGCCTTGGAGCTGGGTGGGAAGAACCCCAACGTGGTCTTCGCCGACGCCGACTTCGACGCCGCCGTCGACAACGCCCTGAACGCGGGCTTCCTGGACTCCGGGCTGGTCTGCTCCGCCGGGAGCCGGCTGATCGTCGAGGAGTCGATCGCCGAGAAGTTCGTGGACGAGCTGGTCCGGCGGGCGGAGAACATCCGCATGGGCGGCCCCTTCGATGAGCAGGCCGAGACCGGTCCGCTGATCTCCGCCGAACACCGGGACAAGGTCACCGCCTACGTCAAGCAGGGCGTCGAGGAGGGCGCGACTCTGCGCACCGGCGGCCACTGGGGCGGTGAGGAGCACAAGGACGGCTGCTTCTACGCCCCCACGGTGCTCACCGACGTCCGCCGCGGCATGAGCGTGGTCATCGAGGAGGCCTTCGGCCCGGTGATCACCGTGGAGACCTTCACCACCGAGGAAGAGGCCATCACCACCGCAAACGACACCAACTACGGCCTCGCCGGCGCGGTGTGGACCTCCGACGCCGGCCGCGCCCACCGGGTCTCCTCCCGGCTGCGCCACGGCACCATCTGGATCAACGACTACCACCCCTACCTGCCGCAGGCCGAGTGGGGCGGCTTCAAGCAGTCCGGCATCGGTCGCGAGCTCGGCCACGCCGGCCTGGACGAGTACCGCGAGGCCAAGCACATCTACCAGAACACCGAACCGGCCGTCTCCGGCTGGTTCTCCATGCCCGAGAAGTGAGTGAGGAGACCTTCGTGACTGAGAAGACCTTCGACTACGTCGTCGTCGGCGGCGGATCCGCCGGCGCCGCCGTCGCCGCCCGCCTCAGCGAGGACGCCGACGTGACCGTGGCCCTGCTGGAGGCCGGCCCGACCGACACCGACAAGGACGTGGTGCTGCAGCTCAACCGCTGGATGGAGCTGCTCGAGTCCGGCTATGACTGGGACTACCCCATCGAGGAGCAGGCCCACGGAAACTCCTTCATGCGCCACGCCCGCGCCAAGGTGCTGGGCGGCTGCTCGTCGCACAACTCCTGCATCGCCTTCTGGGCGCCCAAGGAGGACATGGACGAGTGGGAGCAGCTGGGCGCCTCCGGGTGGAACGCCGAGTCCACCTACCCGCTGTTCCAGCGCCTGGAGACCAACGACGCACCGGGTGACCACCACGGTCGCTCCGGCCCTGTCCACCTGATGACCATCCCGCCGCACGACCCGTGCGGCGTGGCCCTGCTGGACGCCTGCGAGCAGGCCGGGATCCCGCGCACGGAGTTCAACTCCGGCGAGACCGTGGTCAGGGGCGCGAACTTCTTCCAGATCAACCGGCAGGACGACGGCACTCGCGCGTCGTCCTCGGTGTCCTACCTGCACCCGATTCTGGAGCGGGAGAACCTCACCGTCCTCACCGACAGCTGGGTCCGGAAGATCCTGATCGACGACGACAAGCGCGCCACCGGCGTGGAGATCGTCGCCAACGCGTTCGGCCGGGGCGAGACCATCACCGCCACCCGGGAGGTCATCGTCTCGGCCGGGGCCATCGACTCCCCGAAGCTGCTCATGCTCTCCGGCATCGGACCGGCCGAGCACCTGGCCGAGCACGGCATCGAGACTCTCGTGGACTCCCCCGGGGTGGGCGAGCACCTGCAGGACCACCCCGAGGCCGTCATCGGCTGGGACGCCAAGCAGCCCATGATCACCGAGGGCTACCAGTGGTGGGAGATCGGCATCTTCGCCGACACCCGCGAAGGCACCGACACCCCGTCCGACAAGCCCGGCCGCCCGGACCTGATGATGCACTACGGGGCGGTGCCCTTCGACATGCACACGCTGCGGCAGGGCTACCCCACCAGCGAGAACACCTTCTGTCTGACCCCGAACATCACCCACGCGAAGTCCCGCGGCACGGTGCGCCTGCGTTCCCGCGACTTCCGGGACAAGCCGAAGGTGGACCCGCGGTACTTCACCGACGCCGAGGGCCACGACATGCGCGTGGCCGTGGAAGGCATCAAGCTGGCCCGCCAGATCGTCTCCCAGCCGGCCATGGCCGACTGGGCCGGTGATGAGCTCTACCCGGGCAAGGACGTGCAGACCGACGAGGAGATCGCCGACTACGTGCGCCGCACGCACAACACCGTCTACCACCCGGCCGGCACCGTCCGGATGGGCGCGGTGCAGGACGAGATGTCTCCGCTGGACCCGGAGCTGCGGGTCAAGGGTGTCACGGGCCTGCGCGTGGCCGACGCCTCAGTGATGCCGGAGCTGACCACGGTGAACCCGAACATCACCACCATGATGATCGGCGAGCGCTGCGCCGACCTGGTGAAGGCCTCCCGCTGACATCTGTCATGGGGCATCGATGACATCGTCCCTATGATCTTCGCGACGCCCCGGGCGAGACTGATGGCATGAACACCGCCATCATCTCCGCCCGGGGCGTCTCCATGTCGTTTCCCGACGGCGCCGGGGGCCGCACCCAGGCGCTCGACGGCGTCGATCTGACCGTCACCCGCGGCGAAGTCCTCGCCCTGCTGGGCCCCAACGGGGCCGGCAAGACCACGCTCCTGGACACTCTGCTGGGACTCACGGTCCCCGAATCCGGCCAGGTGCTGGTCGCCGACGACACCCCGCGGGCCGCCGTCCAGGCGGGGCGGCTCTCCGCCCTGCTCCAGACCGGCGGGCTGCTGCCCGACCTCACCGCCGCGGAGACCGTGCGCATGGTCGCCGCCCTGCACCGTGACCCGGCCGACGTCGGAGAGGTCATGGACATCGCCGGGGTCCGCCCGTTCGCCTCCCGGCCCGTGGGCAAATGCTCCGGCGGGCAGCAGCAGCGCCTGCGGTTCGCCCTCGCGCTGCTCCCCCGTCCGGAGATCATCATCCTGGACGAGCCCACCGCCGGCATGGACGTCTCCGCCCGGCATGAGTTCTGGGCCCGGATGCGCACCCAGGCTGACGACGGCGCCACGGTCATCTTCGCCACGCACTACCTGGAGGAGGCCGAGCAGTTCGCCCGGCGCACCGTGCTGATGGACCGAGGGCGAGTGCTCGCCGATGGGCCCACCGATGAGGTGCGCTCCCGGGCCGGGGCCGCCCATGTGGGCGTCATCTGGACGCCCACGCCGGAGGAGCTCGAGGCGGTCCCGCACGTCCTGTCCGTGACCTCTGAGGGACAGCGCATCAGCTTCCGCACCGACGACGCCGACGCCCTCGCCAAGCACCTGCTCACCCGGACCGGGGCTCACGGTCTGACGGTCCGCCCGGCGAGCTTGGAGGAGGCCTTCCGGCTGCTGACCGAGGACACCGCATCTGAGGAGGTGCCGGCATGAGCGGGCACTACCGGCTGGGGCGGTACATCGCGCTGGACTTCTGGCGGAACCTGCGCAACATCGGCAACAGCTTCTTCGTGATCGTGCTGCCCACCGCGCTGTTCCTGTTCTTCGGCACCACCATGGACTGGTCGGACAATCCGGTGGGCGAAGGCAACGTCAGCGCGTGGACGATGATCGCCATCGCCTCCTACGGAGCGGCGATGGCCACCACCTCCATGGCCGGGGCCGCTGCGCTGGAGATCCAGCAGGGCTGGGGGCGCCAGCTGGCGCTGACCGCCATGCCGCACGGCGCCTTCGTGGTGGCGAAGTCAGTGGTCGCCGTCGGCATCGCGGTGCTGCCGGTGGTGGTGCTCAACGTCGTCGGCATCCTCACCGTGGCGGACATGCCGCCGGGGGTGTGGCTGGCCACGGCCGCACTGACCGTGCTCGGCTCCCTGCCCTTCGCGCTCTATGGGCTGGCCATCGGCCTGAGCTTCCGTTCCGACGCCGCCGTCGGTGCGGCCACCGGGCTGCTGGTGATCTTCAGCTTCCTGGGCAATGCGTTCATGCCGCTGGACGGGGTCCTGCTGGACATCGGCCGATTCACCCCGATGTACGGAGTGGTGGCGCTCGCCCGCTACCCGCTCACCGACGGGGACCTGATCTCCATGGGGGCGATGGGAGAGACCGACCCGCTGTGGGCCGTGCTGGCGAACGTGCTGGCCTGGACGATCATCTTCGGGATCGCCTGCCTGCTGCTGCAGCGACGCCGGACCGCCCGGCGCTGACCGGCGGCGGGGCTGAGAGGAGTCTCTGCCTGATGAGGCAGGATGGTGCCGTGGGGATTCGAATCTACCGGCTGCTCTACGCCGGCATCTGGCTGGTGTTCCTCAGCCTCCCCGTGGCCTACGCTTTCGACCCCGAGGTCTCCCCCGGCGCGCGATTCCTCACCCTCGGCGCCACGGCGACCTTCATCGCCATCTACCTCGCCCACTTCTGGCGTGACCCCCAGACCGTGGAGTCCCCAGCCGGGGTGCGCCGGACAGTGCTCATCGTCATCGTCCTGGGTCTGCTGGCGGTGGCCGCCATCCCCGGAGCCGGATACACAGCGATATCCTTCGCCCCCTTCCTGACCGCGTCCCTGGTCTTCGCGCTGCCGGTACGTCCCGGCGTGCTCAGCGGGATCGCCGTGTGGGTGCTCGCTGCCCTGGCCTGTCTGCCCTTCGCGGTATCCCTGTGGCCGATCCTCGGCACGGGTCTGGGCGTGCTGTTCATCGTGCTGATCCGGTTGGCGGACAGCATGGAGCATCGCCAGCAGGCCGCCGAGGAGGAGCTGCGTCGCGCCGCGGAGCGGGATGCGATCGCCCGGGATGTGCACGATGTGCTGGGCCACTCCCTGACCGTGCTGTCCATCCGCGCTCAGCTGGCGGCCCGGCTCATCGACCGCGACCCGGAACAGGCCCGGGAGGAGGTCCAGCGCATCGACGCCTTGGCCCGTGAGTCCTTGGGCCAGGTCCGCTCCACAGTGTCCCGGCTGCGCACTCCGCGATTGGAGGCCGAGCTGGACTCCGCGCGGGAGGCGCTGGCCGCTGCGGGCATCACCGCCGAGGTCACCGCGGAGGGGCAGCCTGACTCCGCCCATGCGGAGCTGTTCGCCTGGGCGCTGCGGGAGGCGGTCACCAACGTGGTCCGGCATGCGGAGGCCACACGCTGTCGGATCCGGGTCCAGCCTCAGCGGCTCCAGGTGGAGGACGACGGCGTGGGACTGCCCGGTGATGCTGAAGGGACCGTGGCCGGACAGGGTCAGGGCCTGCGTGGTCTGAAGGAACGTGCGACCGGAGCGGGCGCGGACCTTCAGCTCAGGGAATCCGGGATCCGCCCGGACCGTCCCGGCACCGTGGTGGAGGTGGTCCTGTCATGAGTTCCCCGACGATCCGGCTGCTGCTGGCCGATGATCAGGACCTTGTGCGAGGCGGACTCTCCGCCCTGCTGTCCCTGGAGCCGGACCTGGAGGTCGTCGCCCAGGTGGGCCGCGGCGACGAGGTGCTGCCAGCCGTGCAGGCGCACCGGCCCGACGTCGCCCTGCTGGACATCGAGATGCCCGGATTGGACGGGATCGAGGCCACCTCCGCCGTCGTGGGCTCCGGGGCGGGGTGCCGGTGCCTGATCGTGACCACGTTTGGTCGGCCCGGGTACCTGCGGCGCGCCATGGAGGCTGGGGCCGCGGGTTTCGTGGTCAAGGACACCCCGGCCGAGCAGCTGGCTCAGATGGTCCGGCGTGTGGCCGAGGGACACCGGGTGGTGGATCCTGCTCTGGCCGCCGACTCCCTGTCCGGAGGCATCGACCCGCTGACGACTCGGGAGCGTGAGGTGCTTCGCGCCGCGGCCGACGGGGCTTCGGTGCGGCACATCGCCGAACAGCTGCACCTGTCCCCGGGCACTGTGCGCAATCACCTCTCGGCCGCGATCGGCAAGACGGCGACGGAGAACCGGTACGCGGCGGCTCGCGTCGCCCGGGAGCGGGGCTGGATCTGATGCGGGCACCCTGCTGATGCGCAGCAGTCTCCTGGATCTGGCCCCATTGCGTGACTCCGTGGCCTTCCGGCGTCTCTGGCTGGGCGGCACTGCCTCCGCGTTCGCCGCGCAGCTGGCCGTCATCGCCGTGCTGTTCCATGTGTGGGAGGAGACCGGCAGCCCGCTGGCCACCGGCCTGGTCGGCCTGGTCTCCGCTGTGGCGATGACCGCCGGATCCCTGCTGGGCGGTACCGCCGCCGACGTCCACGACCGGACCCGGGTGCTGCGCTGGACCACGCTGGGTCAGCTGGTGGCCGCTCTCGGACTCACCGTGCAGGCGCTGCCCGGGCTGGCGCTCGGCGGGCACACCGGTGTGACGCTGGTGCTGGGGCTCGTGGCCGGCAACGCCTTCTGTGCCGGATTCGGGGCGGCCTCCCGGCGCAGCCTGCCGGCCCGGTTCCTGGAGGCCGCGCAGCTTCCGGCGGGGATCGCGCTGCTGCACTTGGGGACGCAAGCGGCGATGCTGCTGGGCCCGGCCCTGGGTGGGGTCCTGATCGGCGCGTTCGGCCTGGCCACCTGCTTCGGCGTGTGCGCCGCGGCGCTGACGGTCGCCTGGTGGACCGTGCTGCGCCTGCCCCGTGTGGCTCCGCCTCCAGGGTCCGGCGCCCGGCCGTGGGCGATGACCTGGGAGGGTGTGCGCCACGTCAGCCGGCCCGGTGCCGTGCGGGGCGCCTTCGGGACCGACCTGTTCGCCACGCTGCTGGTCATGCCGGTCTCGCTGTTCCCGATGATCAACGACCTGCGCCTCGACGGCGCCCCGGAGACCCTGGGACTGATGACCACCTCTGTAGCCGCGGGCGGGCTGCTGGCCGGGGTGCTCTCCGGGACGGTGGTGCGCCGTCAGCGGCTCGGTCGGTTCCAGTCCGCGGCGGCGGCGGTGTGGTGTCTGGCGCTGATCGGGTACGGCCTCAGCCCCGCCCTGGCGCCCATGCTGCTGTGCCTGGCCCTCGCCGGTGCCGCGGACACCGTCAGTGTGATCACCCGTGGGGCGATCGTGCAGCTGGTGACCCCTGACTCACGCCGTGGGAGGGTCTCCGCGGCGGAGCATGTCATCGGTGCCGCGGGTCCGGATCTGGGCAATGCCCGTGCCGGCCTGGTCGCGCAGCTGGTGGGTGCCCCGGCCAGCCTGGTGGGCGGCGGGGTGCTGGCCCTGGTGGGCATCGGTTGGATCGCCGTCCGGAACCGGCACCTGCGGGACTTCCGGCGCTCGGACGAGCGCTGGACGGACCGAGGTGAACCCTGAGCTACAGGGCCACGCTCTCCGCGGCCGGATTCAGCAGCTCCGGGGAGAGGTTCAGCACCCGCAGCCGAGACTGAGCGATGATCTGCTCATCGGTCAGTGCGGCGATCTGTGCGGACTCCTGGTCCAGGCTGCGGCCGTCGTCGAGCCCGCCCTTCGGCAGGGAGCTGGACACCGGCCCCAGCGTCAGCGGCACGTCCACCACCGTCACCGACGCAGGCGTCAGGGGGATGGACTGGGCCCGGTCGATCAGGCCCAGATGCTCCAGCAGCACCCGCAGCGCCGCGCCGTGGCTGACCGCGACGGCGGTGCGCACCTCGAAGCTCAGGTCCGGCGAGGAGGTGGGCTCGATCTGCGCGGTGTCCCGCACGATTCCGCAGAAGGCGGCGAGCATCCTCTCCGCCAGCTGCTGGTGGGTCTCTCCCCCGGCCGGCGTGTAGGTGCCGGCCCGCCACCCGGCGAACTCCTCCGCCTCGCGGTCACGGATGTCCGCGGCGTAGGCGCCCTCCCACTCCCCGAGGTTCTGCTCCATGAGCTCGTCCCATACCCGCGGCTGCAGGTCCAGCCCGAACTGCGCGAAGGTCTGCTGGGTGCGCACCAGGGAGGAGACGTGCCCCTGGAGTGGGTTCTGCGCCCTGACGAAGCCTCCGGTGATGGCGGCCTGCCGCTGTCCCGAGGACGCCAGGGAGATGTCGGAGCGGCCCTGCAGCCGGTGGTTGCGGTTCCAGTCGGTCTCACCGTGGCGGCACAGCAGCACGCGGATCATGGCAGGGCTCTCCTGAAGATGGGGATCTGGTGACGAGGACACTCTATGCTCGAACGATGACACAGGCCCAGCGGAGCAGCAGCGGATCGGCCTCCATGACGTACCACTGCTTCTTCCCGAACGCCGACCTGGTCCGGGAGGTCCATCTGAACCTCGAGCACTCCCCTCGGCTGGCGTCCCGCGACCGCCGCGGTGACGGACTGGCGTGATGTCCTGCTCGCCGTCGCCGTCATCGATGGGCTGGCTCCCCTGGACTGCGACCCCCTGCTGGCCTCGCTGGATCCCGACGATCCGCTGGGACGCCTGGTGGGACCGCATCTGCCGCACGGCCCCGGCTGCCCCTGCGAGCCGTTGCACTGAACGTGTCACAGGAGGATGGAATGCTGGTGGGCATGGAATGGTTGCTGTTTCTCCTCGGTCTGCTGCTCGGCGTGATCCTCGGGGCGGTGGGCGCCGTCGTGCTGCTGCGCCGACTGCGCCAGGAGCCGGAGGAGGATGATCGGGATCAGCTGCGGGAGGCGTGGCATGCCGCTCAGCTGGACGCCGAGGCGGCGAAGGCCCGCCTGCAGGCTCTGGAGCAGCGTCGGGACGAGGACGCCGAGGCCGCTCGTGAACGCGAGTCCCTGGTGGAGATGCTGCACCCAGTGCGCCAGGGCGTCACCGAGATGCAGCGCCGCATCCAGGAGCTGGAGAAGGAACGCTCCGCCCAGCATGCCGCGCTGAGCCGGCAGCTCACCGAGGCCGCGCACAATGACCAGAAGCTCTACGACTCCACGCAGACGCTGCTCGGCAGCCTGCACTCCACCTCCGCGCGGGGGTACTGGGGTGAGGTGCAGCTGCGCCGCATCGTGGAGGCCGCCGGGATGATCCCCCATGTGGACTTCGTGGAGCAGCACACCGGCACCGGAGGCGACGGCGCCATGCTCCGACCGGACATGGTGGTCCGCCTGCCGGGGAACCGCCAGCTGATCATCGACGCCAAAGCCCCGCTCAGCCCGGAGGACCCGGCCGCTCAGGCGAAGGCGTTGAGGCACCATGTGGGCGTGCTGGCCTCGAAGGACTACGCGTCCACCGTGGAGCACTCCCCCGAGGTCATCTTCTGCTTCGTCCCCGCCGAGTCCCTGCTCTCCTCCGCCCTCGAGGCTGAGCCGGAGCTCCTGGACCACGCCCTGTCGCGCGGCGTCTCGCTGGTCTCACCCGCCTCGCTGCTCGCCGCGCTCAAAGCGGTGGAGACGTCCTGGCGGCAGGAGCGGCTCGCGCAGAACATCCGAGAGATCGTCGAGCACTCCCGAGAGCTCTACCGTCGCCTGGCCAAGATGAACACGCACCTCTCCGCCACGGGCAACCGACTGCGCCAGGCAGTGAGCGCCTACAACCAGCTGATCGGCAATATGGAGCGTCAGGTGCTGCCCAAGGTGGAGACGATCAGCCGCCTGCAGCTCGCCCCGACCGAGGACGAGCGCGGCGGCGACGAGCAGGCGCCCTTGGAGGACCTCGGCGAGACGCTGACGCTGGACCACGTCGACGCCGAGGTCAACGACCTCGGCCCGCGGCTCTCCCGCGGCGCGGAGTGACCGACAGGCTCATCGTGACCTACAGGCTCAGGCCGAACACCCACAGCAGCAGCGTCATCGACACCAGAGTGATGACGACGACGGCGGCGACGTTGAGCCACACGCCTCCCTTGACCATCTGTCCGATGGTCACGTACCCGGAACCGTAGGCGATCGCGTTCGGCGGGGTCGCCACCGGCAGCATGAAGGCGCAGGTGGCGGCCAGCGCCACTGGGGCTGCGAGCACCAGCGGGTCCACCCCGGTGCCCATCGCCACACCGGAGGCCACCGGCAGGAACGTCGCCGCCGTCGCCGTGTTGGAGGTCATCTCCGTCAGGATCAGCACGCCGGCGGCGGCCAGCAGCACCAGCACCCAGACGGGCACGGTGTTCAGGCCCTCCATCTGCTCACCCATCCAGGCGCTCAGGCCGGAGGCGGAGAACTGCGAGGACAGCGCGAGCCCGCCGCCGAAGAGAAGCAGCACGCCCCACGGCAGCTTCGCCGCGTACTCCCAGTCCAGCAGGCGGCCCCCACGCTGGGCCCCACCGGGCAGCAGGAACAGCAGCAGCCCCACCACCATGGCGATGCCGGCGTCCGAGATGAACGGGTCCTCCATGCCCAGCAGCTGCTCGGACACCAGCGGGATGAACACCCAGGCCACCGCCGCGGCCACGAAGATCAGCAGCACGCGCAGCTCCCCCGAGCTCATCGGGCCCAGCTTGTGCAGCTCACGGCTGATCAGGTCGGCACCACCCGGGATGGTCTTGATCTCGGGGCGGAACAGCAACCTGGTGAGGACCACCCACACCACCACCAGCATCACGATCGCGATCGGCACGCCCACCAGCATCCACTGACCGAAGCCGATGGTGACGTCGTGGTTGCTGGCCATATGACCCACCAGCAGAGCGTTCGGCGGGGTGCCGATGATGGTGGACACCGAGCCCACCGATGCGGCGTAGGCGATCCCCAGCATCAGGGCGGTGCCGAAGTTGGACTTCACCGCCTGGGCCGTCTCCCCCGGATCGGCCTCGGCGTCCGTGTCAGCGGCCGAGGCTGTGGCGGGGTCCTCCCCCTGGGTGATGCGGTGGACCAGCATGAGCACCGAGATGCCGATGGGCAGCATCATCACGGCGGTGGCCGTGTTCGAGACCCACATCGACAGGAACGCGGTGGCGATCATGAATCCACCGATGAGGTTCGCCGGCTTCGAGCCCATGGCCCGCAGCGTCATCAGAGCGATCCGCCGGTGCAGGTTCCATCGCTGCATGGCCAGGGCCAGCATGAACCCACCCATGAAGAGGAAGATGATGTTGTGCCCGTAGTTCGCGCCGATGACGTCGACGGTGACCGGGTCCTCGCCGGCCTCCGCGGCCGGCACGAGCACTGGGAAGACCACCAACGGCACCAGGGCGGTCGCCGGGATCGGGATCGCCTCAGTCATCCACCACACCGCCATGAGGACAGCGGTGGCGGCGGTGAGCCTCGGCCAGACCTCGAGGTCGCCTGGCATCACCAGGTAGATGAGCACGGCACCGAGCAGTCCGCCGAACAGGCCGATCATGCGGCGCAGGAACGTCGGCTTCGGCAGGGGCTCGGCCCGGGCGCCCACCGAGAGGCGCTCACGCTGATCGCGGGCCGAGGTCTGCGGGTCGTACTTCTTCAGGTGGTCGCCGGTGACGCGGGAACTCGGGGTCATCATCGATCTGCGCTCCTGGTCTGAGGTCGTCAGGGCGTCACAGATCACACACCGTGACGCGCGGCACAGATTCTACCCCGTGGTAGTCCTCGCTCAGCCGCGCTTGCGGCCTCCGCGCGTGTTCGATTCGTCCCCGACCTCCTGGAGCGCCTTGCGGATCTCCTTGGGCAAGCTGAAGATGATGTCCTCCTCGGCGGTGACGACCTCCTCGACGTCGTCGTAGCCGTACTCCTCCAACAGCCGCAGCACGTCCTGGACCAGGACCTCCGGCACCGACGCCCCGGAGGTCACCCCGACGGTCTGGGCGTCCTCGAACCAGGCCTCGTCCACCTGGTTGGCGAAGTCCACCCGCTCGGCACGCGTGGCCCCATACTCCTTGGCGACCTCCTTGAGCCGCACCGAGTTGGAGGAGTTCGCGGAGCCCACCACGATCACCAGGTCGGTCTGCGGGGCCACCTTCTTGATGGCGGCCTGCCGGTTGGAGGTGGCGTAGCAGATGTCATCGCTGGGCGGGTCCTGCAGGTTCGGGAACCGCTCCTTGAGCTTCTGGACGGTCTCCATGGTCTCGTCCACCGACAGCGTGGTCTGCGAGAGCCAGATGAGCCGGTCCGGGTCCGGGACCTCGATCTGGTCGACCTCCCAGGGGCCGTTGACGATCGTAGTGCTCTCCGGCGCGTGCCCGAAGGTGCCCTCGACCTCCTCGTGCCCGTCATGGCCGATGAGCAGGATGTGGAAGTCGTCCTTGGTGGTGAACCGGACAGCCTCGCGGTGGACCTTGGTCACCAGCGGGCAGGTCGCGTCGATGGTCCGCAGCTTCCGGTCCTCGGCAGTCTGCTTCACCGCCGGAGAGACGCCGTGGGCGGAGAAGATCAGCAGCTCACCCTCGGGGACCTCGTCGGCCTCCTCCACGAAGATCACGCCCTTCTCCGTGAGCGTGTCCACCACGTGGCGGTTGTGCACGATCTCCTTGCGCACGTACACCGGGGGGCCGTAGCGCTCCAGGGCCTTCTCCACGGCGACGACGGCGCGGTCGACTCCGGCGCAGTAGCCGCGCGGGGCGGCGAGCAGCACCTTCCGATCGCCCGAGAACGACGATGCGGCGGCCACCTCCTCCGGGCTGCGGCGCTTGCGCGGCACCATCGGCGTGGGCACGGAGATGTGCCGGGCGCGCGCGGGTGCTTCCGTGGTCGCACTGGTAGTCATGCGGCTCAGTCTACCGGCCTGGCCCTACGGAATCAGACCCGATGCAGGGGATCGTGACCCACGGAACGCCGCCCTCGCGCACCGCTGGTCGCCGCCCCGAGCAGGCCGATCACGACGGCGACGCCTCCTGCGGCGGAGAACACCCACCAGGCCGGCTGGGCCCAGTCCGTGAAGCGACCCTCCACATGGTCCAGCAGCACCGCCACAGCCTCCGGCACCGGCTGGTGCGGGGTCATGTCCGGGGAGGCGACGGTCGACGCCATCCAGATCCCCGCCACCACGGCGACCAGCCCGGCCAGCGCCAACGCCGCCCAACGTCCTCTCCCCGCACCGATCAGCAGCGCCAGCGCACCCACTACGACGGCGGCCCCGGCGATCACCGGCCAGTGGCGGGCCGCCTCGGCCGCGGTCGCCCAGGGGTAGGGATCCACGCCGTCCTCGGCGAGGGCGTCGAGGTCGATGACCACCTCGGGGGCCAGCGCGTCGAAGCTGGATTCGTCGAGGAACGGCAGCCAGCCGAGCATCCCGTCGAGACCGTCACGCAGGGGCTCGGTCACCGCGGCCGCCACGGGACTGAGATCCAGGGTGATGTCCAGGTCCTGAGGGGATCCGGTGCCGCCGTCATGGAACAGCCGGGCCAGTTCGGCATCCACCCCTTCCCGGGTGGTCTGCAGGGTCTCGTCCCAGGCCTGAAGGGTGCGGTCCTCCTGCAACAGAGACCCGGCGAACCCGGAGACGGTGTCCCGCACCCCTGAAGGCAGCGCCTCGACGTCCTGTCCGGTGAGCTCCTCCACCAGGAGACCCACCACGGCTTCGCCGAAGGGTTCCTGGGCGGGGAGGTCGCCGGCGATCTCCCGGACGGGCTCCTCCTCGCGGAGCAGCTGATCGAGCTGTCCTCCGGCGAGCGCGGCCGCCGCCAGCAGGGCAGCGAGCAGGGCGCACAGTGTGCTGAGCAGGTGTCGCACGAGCCTCCTGTCCGCGTCCGGACCGCGTTCCTCCACAGGCCGGGCGAGCCCAGGGGCGTCGTCCACAGTCCGGTCGGCTGGGAGGAACGTGTCGGCGGGGATGAGTAGAGTGTCTGGCAGCACCGATCGTACCGGCGTCCGAGGAGGAACAGTGACCGAGGCACACCCCGGGGACGGTCCGCAGCGCTCTGCGATGCCGGCCAACAGCCGGGAGACCTCTCCGGAGACTCCGTGGCCGCTGAGCCACTTCTCCGGGAAGCTCAAGGCGCATATCGAGAAGGTCACTCCCACCTGGGTGGAGGGCCAGCTGGTGGAGTTCACCCTGCGCAACGGCAACGCGTGGATGACGCTGCGGGACCTGGAGCAGGAGGTCTCCTTCAGTGCGGTGGCCTGGCGCAACGTCGCCTCCGGGCTCGACGGCGTGGTCCAGCCCGGCTCCCGGGTGGTGGCGCAGGTGCGCCCCAACCTCTATGAGAAGACCGGCAGACTCTCGCTGGTCACCCAGCAGATGCGCCCGGTGGGTCTGGGCGATCTGCTGGCCCGGGTGGAGCAGCTGAAGAAGCAGCTGGCCGCCGAAGGGCTGTTCGCCGCCGACCGCAAGAAGCCGCTGCCGCTGCTGCCCTCCCGGATCGGACTGATCACCGGCCGGGACTCGGACGCGAAGAAGGACATCCTGCGCAACACCCACGCCCGGTGGGCCGCCGCGCAGTTCGAGATCCGGGAGGTCGCCACCCAGGGCGCCACCGCGCCCGTGGAGGTGGCCGCGGCCCTGGCCGAGCTGGACGCCGACCCACAGGTGGACGTCATCGTCATCGCCCGCGGCGGCGGCGCGCTGGAAGAGGTCGTCCTGCCGTTCTCCGACGAGCGTCTCATCCGTGCCGTGGCCGCCGCCCGGACCCCCGTGGTCTCGGCCATCGGCCACGAGGCGGACCGTCCCCTGCTCGACGAGGTCGCCGACGTGCGCGCCTCCACCCCCACCGGCTCGGCGAAGCTTCTGGTGGTGGACGAGGCGCTCGAGCGGGAGAACATCTCACAGGCGCGCGCCCGCATGTCCACCGGCGTGCAGCGCATGGTGGCCCGGGAGGCCGAATGGCTCAGCGCCGTGCGCTCCCGGCCGGTCCTGGCCCAGCCGGAGACCATGGTCACGGTCCGCTCCGAGGAGCTGGCGGGACTGCGCCGCCGGGCCCTGGTCTCGGTGGAAGCCTCCGTGGCACGGGCGCGGGACTGGGTCGGTCAGGCCCGGGCCCGGGTCACCGGCCTCTCCCCGCAGTCCACACTGGACCGCGGCTATGCGGTGGTCCAGACCCATGCCGACGACGGCGCCCTGGATGCCGAAGGGCTGCCCACGGCGCGCGGCGGGTGGCAGATCGTCCGCGATGCCGAGACGGTCGCCGTCGGGGCACCGCTGCGGGTGATGGTCGCCCGCGGAGAGCTGACAGCACGGGCCGCGCGGGTGATCGCGGCCGAGGACGAGAACTGAACGGGAGAAGGCAGCACATGACGCAGAGCACGGATCAGAACCCTGAGCACGGCCCTGGGCAGAACTCTCAGTCCGACCCCGGGCAGAGCTTCGCCGGAGCGCAGCTGGAGGACATTGAGACGATGAGCTACGAGCAGGCCCGGGAGGAGCTGATCGCCGTGGTCACCAAGCTGGAGACCGGCGGTGCCCCGCTCGAGGAGTCGCTCGCCCTCTGGCAGCGCGGCGAGGCGCTGGCCGACCGGTGCGAACGATGGCTCGACGGCGCCTCCGCCCGCCTGGAGGAGGTCCGCCGCAGCCTGGAAGGTACCGGACCCGACCAGGGATGAGCCGGAGCGGGTCTGAGTCGGCGCTCAGCTGCTCAGCAGGCGCTGCCGCTCGGTCTCGATGTCGAACCCGGCCCGCGGCCACCCCAGCTCCAGGTCCTCCAAGGTGGCGATCAGCAGCTCCTGGACCGCCAGCCGGGAGTACCACTTGCGGTCGGCCGGCACGACGTGCCAGGGCGCCCAGTCGGCGTCGGTGGCCTCCAGCAGCCTCGAGTACACGGTACGGAACAGGCCGAAATCCGCTCGCGCCTCCGCGTCGGAGGGATCGTACTTCCAGTGCTTCTCCGGCCGGTCCAGTCGGGACAGGAGCCGCTCCAGCTGCTCCTGGGGAGACAGGTGCAGGAACACCTTCACCACGGCCACACCGCGGCGGACCAGCTCCGCCTCGAACAGCCGCAGGACCTCGGTCCGCTCGGCCAGAGGCTCCGGGCTGAGCGTCCCCGTGACCGCCGGGACCAGCACGTCCTCATAGTGCGACCGGTCGAAGACCCCGACATGGCCCGGCGCAGGGAGCCGGCGGATGATTCGGCGCAGGAAATGCTCCCGCCGCTCCGCCTCCGTCGGTCGTCCGAAGCCCGCCACCGAGACTCCCAGGGGATCCATCGACCCGACCACATGCTTGACGGTGCCGCCCTTGCCGGCGGCGTCCATCCCCTGCAGCACCAGCAGCACCCGAGGCCCTGGCGGCACCTCATCCAGGGCGCGCGTCACCTCGGGGGTGAGCAGCCGTGCGGCGCGTTCCTGCTCCGTAGCCTCGCCTCGGGGCACACGGTGGACGAACCTGTCCATGACGACGCGACGAGTCTGCTCCTCCGCGGCCGCCTGATGGGCCCAGAGCCGCTCCTGCGCCTCGGCCAGGACCTCGGCCCGCTCCGCGAGCAGCCTCCGGCCGCGCGCCTTCTTCCCGGAGAACTCCAGACGCCGGCGGGTGGGGACGTCGTCGAGGCTCAGCGGGGAGCCCCACCGATCGACTCTGAAGATGCGACGGGGGTCGGCGTCGAAGGGCTGGTCTCCCATGACTGGTCTCTCAGCCGCGTGCCGCGGCGGTGCGGTACTCCTCCAGGAACTCGGCGATCCCGGCGATGGCGACCTCCAGGTCCTCCACGCTGGGCAGGGTGACGAGTCGGAAGTGGTTGTCATCGATCCAGTTGAACGCCCGCCCGTGGGAGACCAGGATCTTCTGCTGCCGCAGCAGCTCGATGACGAACTGCTCGTCGTCGCTGATCGGGTACATCTCCGGGTCCAGGCGCGGGAACAGATACAGGGCGCCGTCCGCCTGCTCCACAGTGACCCCGGGGATCTCCGCCAGCAGCCGGTGCGCCGTGGTGCGCTGCTCGTAGAGCCGCCCGCCCGGGGCGATGAGATCCTCGATGGACTGGTGACCACCCAGGGCGGCCTGGATCGCATGCTGGGCCGGCACATTGGCGCACATGCGCATGTTCATCAGCAGGGTCAGGCCCTCCAGATAGTTCTTCGCCCGGTGCGTGGGCCCGGAGACGAAGATCCATCCGGACCGGAATCCCGCCACCCGCCAGGTCTTCGACAGCCCAGAGAACGTGATGGTGAAGACGTCGTCGGCCAGCGTGCAGACGTTGACCATCTCCGCGTCGTCGAAGGTGATGTTCTCGTAGATCTCATCGGCCAGCAGGATGAGGTTGTGCCTGCGGGCGATGTCCACCATCGCCTCCAGGACATGGCGGGGGTACACCGCCCCGGTGGGGTTGTTTGGATTGATGATCACCAGGGCCTTGGTGCGGTCGGTGACCTTCGACTCGATCTCCTCCGGGTCCGGCCACCAGTGGTTCTGCTCGTCACAGACGTAGTGCACGGCCCGGCCCCCGGCGAGGGTGGTCGCACCGGTCCACAGCGGGTAGTCCGGAGCGGGGATCAGCACCTCGTCCCCGGGCCCCAGCATCGCCTGCAGCACCATGGTGATCAGCTCGGAGACCCCGTTGCCCAGGTAGATGTCATCCGGGTCGGTGTCGGTCATGCCGCGGGACTGGTAGTACTGGGCCACCGCGATGCGCGCCGAATAGATCCCCTGCGAGTCCGAGTAGCCCTGGGCGTTCGCCAGGTTGTTGATCATGGTCATCCGGATCGAGTCCGGCGCCTCGAAGCCGAACGGGGCCGGATTGCCGATGTTCAGCCGGGTGATCCTGTGCCCCTCGCGCTCCAGCCGGGCCGCCTCCTGGGCGATCGGGCCGCGGACGTCGTAACGGACGTCCCGAAGCTTGGGCGACTGGGTGAAATCCTCGAACTCCTGCATCCCCCCATCTTGCCTCACTGCGGGGCGGCCCGGCGCAGATGACACCCGCAGGGCCGCTCATCGGCATCCACCGAGGCTCAGCCCCAGTCCTCCGGCTCGGCGATGAGGTTCTCCTCCACCAGCCAGTACTCGGCGGCGTCCTGCGGCTCCAGCCCGTCGTCACCGTCGATGAGCTGCCGCAGGGTCACCATCGCCTCATCGTCCAGCCGGGAGGCGATCTGGTCCACCACATCAGGCATCTCCTCGGATATCCCGGCCTGGACCACCGGGACATGCTGCTCCTCTCCGAACGCCTGTTCCGCGTCCTGCAGGACGATCAGCGCATGCTCCCGGATGCCCGGATGGGAGTCGGTGATGATGGCCGCGTCGATCTCGGCAGTGATCACCTGACGCAGCAGCTCTCCCTCCGTACCGGTGAGCACCTCCTCCGGCTCACAGTCATAGAGCTCCTCCAACAGCGGCTCCGGATCCGGAAGGTCCTGCCGGATGCCGATGCGCAGCTCATCACAGACGGCGGCGAAGGCCGGATCGTCCGCCTCTGCGCTGAGGTCGATCTCATGCTGCTCCGCCGTCACCGTGGTGATGACCATGGCGTTGGAGAGCACGGCGGTCGCCGGCTCCAGCAGCTCGGTGCCCGGTGCTTGGGCCTCCAGCTGGGACTCGACGACGCTCAGCAGCTCCTCCGCGGACGGTCCCGGCTCCACCTCCTCAGCCGTGTCGTCCTCCGCCTGCAGCTGCTCGGCCAGCGGCAGCGTACGCGCCAGGACCATGTCGTAGCCCGGGTCCTGCTCCTCGGCCATCGCCAGGACGAGCTCGCCGACCTCGGCGTCGCGGGGCTCCACCACCGCAGGGGTCTCCCGGGAGTTCAGCGCCAGCGAATAGATGTGCGCCACCGTCCGGTCCAGTCCGTGGTCCGGGACCGCGATGGTCCACGCACGTTCGGCCGCCTCCCCCGTAGGCTCCTGGGCAGGCGGCGGCCCCGAGCAGGCCGAGACGACGAGGAGCACCGGAAGAAGCGCCGGAAGAAGCACCGGAAGCAGGGCCGGAGGCAGGGCTGAGCGACGGCCGGGCGGAGAGGTCATGGCTGCCATTCTAGGGGCGGACCGCCCGCCCGCAGCGCGCAGCAGGAGGCACCGTGGCCGCACACGCGCGACGGCGTCCGTGCACGTCACGCGCCCTGAACGCTTAGGCTGGAGGTGATGACACGTGATCCTGCCGATGTCGAGGTGGAGCTCAGCGGTGCGGCGCCGCTGATCACCCGTCTGCAGTCCCTGCTCCACGGACCGCAGGCCGATGAGCCGCGTGCCGAGACCGCGCGCGGCTGGCTGGACCTGGCCTACGAGGCCGCCTACGGCGAACGGTATTCAGCCGCCGCTGCCGCCGCACAGGCGGGCCTGTCCGCCGCCGGCGGGCAGGACCCGGAGAACCGGCTGATGCTGCTGCGGATCCTCGCCGGCGTCCACGAGATGCGCGGCGACACGGAAGCCTCCACTCCCTACGTGACCCAGCGTGTCGCCCTGCTCCGGGAGCTGGGGCGCACGCGCCAGGCCCGTATCGAAGAGGAGCTGGGCCCGATGCTGCTGCGAGAACCCGATCACGTGGAGGGCGAGATCCTGGCCCGTGTGGCCGAGCAGCTGCGCGACGAGGATGCGACCGCTGGCCGACCCAGCCTGGAGCTGGCCGATGTGCTCTCCTCCCAGGCGGTCCGGGTGCTGCATGACGAGGGCCCCGAGGCCGCTCTGCCGGTGGTCGAGGAGGCCGTCGACATCCTCATCCGCCTGGATCGCCCCGAGGCGCTGGCCGGGGCCCGTATGTTCCTGGCCCACACGTTGCTGCTCACCGGCGAGTCCGCCCGGGCCCTGCACGTGGCCGAAGAGGTCATGGCCGCGCCGGCGAACCGTGCGGTCCGCGGAGCGATGGCGATGCTGCGGGCCACCATCCACCACCATGACGACCGGCCCGAGGAGGCGATCGCCGACGCGATGACCTCCACCGAGCTCTACGCGGCCTGCGGAGTGCGCAAGGGTGCGGCCTCCGCGGCGGCCCTGCTGGCCAGCCTGACCTCCGCCGCCGACCAGGACGAGACCTCCGTGCTGGCGTGGCGGGTCGCCGTCCAGCAGGCCGAGCTCGGTGAGTTCCCCGAATCGCGGATGCTCACCCTCGCCCTGGGCCAGCAGCTGCTCGAGCTCGAGCGGTTCGAGGAGGCAGAGAAGGTCCTCGACGCCCTCTCCGTACGGCTGACGGGATCCTCCGAGGACGCGTCCGTGCGCGCGCGGGCGCTCATGGGTCTCGGCCACGCGGTCACCCAGCAGAAGCGCCCCCTGGAGGCCATGGCGCACTGGGAGGAGGCCGCCGCCCTCTTCCGCTCGGTGGACGAGATCGAAGAGTCGGCGCGGGCCCACCTCGCCGCCGGTTCCCTGGCGGCCTCTCTGGAGCGCCTCGACGCCGCAGAGTCGCACCACCGCAAGGCCCTCGAACTGGCCCGGACCTCCCAGGAGGACGACCCTGCGGTGCTCGTCCAGGCGCTGCATTCGCTGGGCCATCTGCTGACCCGCACCGAGGACCCCTCCGGGGTGGCGCATCTGCAGGAGGCCCTCGACGTCGCCCAGGAGCACGGCACCGACTGGCAGGTCGCCGACATCACCGACTCCCTGGCGCGCGGCTATGTGGCCCTCGGCGACGGCGCCGCCGCCGTCGCCCGCGCCCTCGACGCCGCGGACCTGTTCCTCGCCGCCGGGGACGATCGGTCCGCCGGCGGGGCGGAGATCTTCGCCGGGAAGGTCCTGCTGGAGATGGGCCGCGCGGACGAGGCCGAGGCGATCCTGCGCATGGCCGTGGGCGACCGGCAGTCCGAGCATGATCTGGTCGCCGAGGCTCTGGAAGGGCGCATCGACGCGCTCATGCGGCAGGGCAAACCCGAGGAGGCCGCCGAGCTGCGGCGGGAGCTCACGCGCCTCAAGCGCCGGATGAAGCCGTGAGACAGCTGACCGTCCGCACGCGGGCGCTGCTGATCATGGTGTTCCTCACCGTGCTCACCCTCGTGCTCGCCGGCACGGCCGCCTACCTGCTCCAGCGCGTCGAGACCTACCGGACCATGGACGACTCCCTGGCCCGGACCGTCACCGAGTTCATCCAGCTCGGCGAGGACGGCAACGACCCCGAGACCGGAGAGCCGTGGCGCACCGCGGACCGGCTCATCTACGTGGGCATGCAGCGCACGCTGCTGGCCGAGAACGAGTCCATGGTCGCGATGCGAGAAGGGAACGTACGCCAGACCCCCAACGCACAGCAGCCGGTGCGGCTGGAGAACGACCCTCAGTTCCTGGACTGGGTCCTGGCGCAGGATCCCATCACCGAGCGGCGCATCCAGACCGTGACCACCGATGTCTCCACCTACCGCGCCGTGGCCGTGCCGGTGCAGATGGCCGAGGACGACTCGCACACCCTGTTCGTGCTGGCCGTCGACGTCGAGGCAGGGATGACGGCCCTGAACCGGACGTTCCTGACCTACGCCGGAGTCGGCCTGGGCGCGGTGGCGATCACCGGAGTCGTCGGCTGGCTGATGGTCGGGCGCCTGCTCGAGCCGATCCGGCGGCTGCGCCAGACCGCCCGCTCCATCACCGAGACCGACATCTCGCGGCGCATCGACGTCCACTCCCGGGACGACCTCGGCGAGCTCACCGTCACCGTGAACGAGATGCTGGACCGGCTCGAGACCGCCGTGACCTCCCAACGCCAGCTGCTCGACGACGTCGGCCATGAGCTGCGCACCCCGCTGACCATCGTGCGGGGCCACCTCGAGCTGGTGGACGCCCACGACCCCGACGACGTCGTCGCCACCCGTGACCTCAGCCTGGATGAGCTGGACCGCATGAGTCGGCTCGTGGAAGACCTGGTCACGCTGGCAAAGTCCGCACAGGTGGACTTCCTCGCCCCGGCCGCCACCGATGTGGACCTGCTCACCGACCAGGTCTTCGACAAGGCGGCCCTGCTGGGTGACCGCAGGTGGCGGCAGGACGGCACGGCCCGGGCCGTCGTGCCCCTCGACGCCCAGCGCATCACCCAGGCGTGGCTGCAGCTGGCGCACAACGCCGTGAAGTTCTCCGAGCCCGGTTCCGAGATCGCGGTGGGCTCCGCGCTGCGCGGCGGCGCCCTGCGCCTGTGGGTGCAGGACTCCGGAGCCGGGATCAGCCCCGAGGACCAGGAGGCGATCTTCTCCCGCTTCGCCCGCGGGACGAACTCCTCCCGCACGGAGGGCTCCGGGCTGGGGCTGACCATCGTGGACAGCATCGCCCAGGGCCACGGCGGGTGGGTGGACGTCATGTCCTCCCCGGGTCATGGATCCACCTTCACCATCGTGCTGCCGATCCAGAGTCTCGAGATGCTCCAGACCGCCCGCCCGACCGCCCCGACCAGCCTGACCAGTCTGACCAACCCAGGAGGGACCCGATGAGCAGGATCCTCGTCGTCGAGGACGAAGAACGGATCAGCGCATTCGTCGCCAAAGGACTCCGAGCCGCCGGCTTCGAGCCGCACATCGCCCGCACGGGGACGGAGGCGATCGTGGCGCTGGCCAACGCCCACTTCGACCTGGTGATCCTGGACCTCGGGCTGCCCCAGATGGACGGCTTCGAGGTGCTGCAGAAGGTCCGCTCCACCGGCAACGCGGTGCCGGTGATCATCCTCACCGCCCGGTCCTCCGTGGAGGACACCGTCCAGGGGCTGTCCTCGGGTGCCCAGGACTACATGGCCAAGCCGTTCCGGGTGGAGGAGCTCGTGGCCCGGGTCCGGCTGCGCCTGCGGCCCGACCCGCAGGCGCCCAGCGGCCCCGAGGAGGTCACCGAGCTGGAGCACGCCGGACTCCGTCTGGACCTGCCCAGCCGGCAGGCCAGCGTGGACGGCCGGGCCGTGGAGCTCTCCGCCCGGGAGTTCACCCTGGCAGAGGTGCTGCTGGAACATCCGCGGCAGGTCCTCTCACGGGACCAGCTGCTGGACATGGTCTGGGAGTCCAGCTCGGAGACCAGCTCGAACGTCGTCGACGTCTACATCCGGTACCTGCGCGCCAAGCTGGGTGCCGAGCGGATCGTCACGGTGCGGGGCGCCGGATATCGTCTGGCCACTGCGGAAGAGCTGGCCCGGCGCTGACGAAGCCCAGCAGCGCCTCCGCACAGGTGAGCCGATGCTCGGCCTGCGCCTCCCAACCATCCCGCCGCGAGTCCCGGGCGCCAGCCACCAGGGACAGCGCCACCGAAGCCGCCCGCAGGCGCAGCGCCTGGGGATCCACCGCCTGGGCGAAGACCCGGGCGAACCGGTCCAGGGCGGCCGGGGCGTGGACGTACCGCGAGTCCACCGCCGGCAGGACCGCGACGTGCCCCAGGAAGCAGGCCAGGTCGTCCACCCGGTGCCCCGGCCCCAGGGAGTCCACGTCCAGCAGGCAGGAGATCGTCTCCTCCTGCATCAGGACGTTCGCCTCGTAGAAGTCACCGTGGGTGGGCACCACAGGGCCGCGCTGAGTGAGCGGCAGCCCCTCCATGATGGCCCGCTCCAGCCGACGGATCCGATCGGCACAGTGCGGCAGCGCCGACACGGCCGCGGAGGCATAGGCAGGAAGGCGGTCCGTCCAGGCGTCGCGCGCCGGCAGAGTCATCACCGCCGCCGGCATCGCATCGAGCAGCTGGACGAATCGGGACGGGTCGACGGCCGCGCCGCCGTCGGCGAGCAGCTGCTCCGCCAGCGACTCCCCCGCTCCCTCCTGCAGCGCGACGACGTCGCCCACCGGCTCACGGACCGGCCGCGGCGCAGGGATGCCGGCGTCAAGAAGCATCCGGTGGCGGGCATCGAGGTCGCGCGCCCGTCCGGCTCGCAGCACCTTCAGGTACAGGCGCGTGCCGTCGTCGAAGTCCGCGGCGATGACCGCCCGGCGCAGCGGCCGGTAGCTGATCGTCTCCAGGGCGACGAGCCGTCGCCCGGCTCCCCAGTGCTCCACCACGGAGGCCGGGTCGGTGGCCAGGCGCAGACCGGGAAGGCAGGGGTCCAACGGATGCTGCCAGATCGCCAGTCGGCCGTAGGGACTGTGCGAGTGGACGATGCCGTCGGCGTCGGCCGGCACGGACTCGGTCGTCATCCCCACATAAAGCTCGTCCACGTGGTCCGAGGTCTCCGTGTACACCCCGGAGGGCCAGTGCCGGGGCACCACCGGGCGGGCGGTGGCCACACGGTAGATGCCGGTCACCCCGGCGCCGGGACGGTGCTGGAGGGACTCCAGGTGGATGGAGGTGGCGTAGACCCCCGTGTGCTGGACGGCCACCGAGATCGGCGAGTGGGCGTCATAGGACTCCATGAAGGCCAGCTGCTTGGCCTCCAGCTGCGCCGTGCTGGGCGAAGGGGCGGCCCGAGGGGCCTGCGGCGGTAGGTCGACGGCCATGGAGTGGTCGCGGCTCAGGCGCGTCGGCGCTTGAGCACCGCGTCGAGGTCGAGGGACTGCTGGACCGCCGTCTGGGGGCGGGTCGGCGTCGGCGGAGCGACGGCCGGGCTCGAGGCCGTCCGGCCGATCTTCACCTCACCGGAGGGCTTCGGCTCCGACGGGGTGAGCGGCTCCGGAAGGGGCCGTTCGGCCTTCTCCGCCTCCAGGTACTTCGGAAGCGGCAGCTCCCGGGGCTCCCACGGCTCGGCCGGCGAGGAGGCGGCTGCCGCGGGTGCGGCGGGCTCCTCATCAGCGGGGAACGTCTCAGCCAGGTCCACCGGCAGGCCGTCGTCGTCGACCTCCTGCAGCGACCGCGGACCGCCCACGCCGCGCTCATCAGAGGTCAGGGCGTCGAACGGCGCCGTGCGGCCGGTCTGCTCCGGCACCGCCGCCGCCGTGTTCGGCACGGTGGGACGGCGCAGCCCCGCGGCGTCGACGTCTGGGTTCATCGCCTCCTGCAGGGCGGCGTCGAGACGCCGCCGCCGGCGACGACGACGGCGCGTCACGGCCATGGTGCGCAGCGTGGCCAGGCTGGCCAGCACCACGGCGGCGCAGAGCAGCGGGGTGACGACGGTCAGTGAAGTGACGGCGGCCAGGACACCGGTGACGACGGCGGCCAGCAGCGCGATCAGCCCGATCACCGTCACCAGGGTCCTGCCCCAGTGGATGGTGAGTCGGCCCGACGCCGCGGCCGCGGGCGCTCCGGTCCTCGATGCGGCGCTGGCTCCGCCGCGTGGAGTGGTCGCAGACATGCTTGCCCTTCTTCGGGAGGTCTCCGAGGGTCGGCTCGGGAGGCGCTGGGCCCGGATGATCAGCGCCGCCAGGAAGAGCCCGGCGATCAGGGCGAACAGCACCGACGAGTGGATGGGCAGGCTGGGGATCACGTTGATGATCGCCATGTCGAGGCGACCGATGCCCAGCGTCACCGTGAGTCCACCTGCCCTTCGTCGGCACCATCGCGTCCTGCACACCGGGGGTTACGCAGATCATGAGGTACGGCACCAGCGTAGCCGATCCGCGGCCCGGTTCCGGCGATCTGCGGCCGGCGACGCGAGGCGTGTCACATCAGCCGCCTCAGCAGCCCGTCACCGATCTCCTCCGAGGTCAGCGCGAAGCTGTGATGGTCCCGCCACTCCCCCGCGATGTGCAGGAACCGCTCACGCAGTCCCTCCTGCCGGAAGCCGAGCTTCTCCACCACGCGCAGGCTCGCGGCGTTCTCCGGCCGGATGCTGATCTCCACCCGATGCAGACCCCGGGAGATGAACAGGTGGTCACACGCCAGCGCGACGGCGGCGGTCATCAGGCCACGCCCGGCGTGCCCCTGATCCATCCAGTAGCCGATCGAGGTGCTGCGCGCAGACCCTCCGATGATGGGGCCCACGGTGACCTGGCCGATGAGACGCTCGGCGGCGTCCTCAGAGTCGGCGACGACATCGCCCTGTTCCGCGGGGCGGAACCACAGCAGCCAGGGCAGGTGGCTGCCGGCCCGGGCCTGGCGGGCCATGGTGCGGGCCATCTCCCGGAATCCGGCCGGGGTCACCTCCGTGACAGGATACTCGGGGGTGGTGGCGTCCCAGGGGGCGAGCCAGTCACGGTTGGCGGCCCGCAGCGCCAGATAGCGGTGCTCGTCCCGCATCGTCAGCGGGCGAAGTCGGATCTCCCCCGCCGGGACGGCGGCTCTGAGAGTGGTCGGCCAGTCCATGGCTGTGCGTCTGCGTGCCATCGTCGGCGAGCCCCTCAGTCCCGAGAGAGCGCGAAGCTCAACGTGTCCAGCCCCAGCATGCCCAGCTGGAGGACCTCAGTGTGGAAGGCTCGCAGGTCGAAGGCGGCCCCGTCGACGGCCTCACGCCGAGCCCGCTGCTGTTCGATGATGCGCTGACCCACCTTGTAGGAGGGCGCCTGTCCGGGCCAGCCGAGGTACCGGACGAACTCGAAGTCCAGCTGAGCCTCGGAGATCGGCAGGTGCTCCCGGAGGAAGGCGCGCCCCGCCTCCGGGGTCCAGGTTCCGCCGCCGTGTTCCCGAGGCGCCGGCATTCTGCAGTGGACCCCGATGTCGAACACCACGCGGGCGGCCCGCATACGCTGCATGTCCAGCATGCCCATCTGGTCGCCGAGATCGTCGAGGTGCCCGAGCTCGGCCATCAGCGTCTCCGCGTACAGCGCCCATCCCTCGGCGTATCCGGAGACGAAGCAGCCGTGGCGCCGCCAGGAGTTCAGTCGGTCCTTCACCAGGGTGGCGGTGGCGATCTGCAGGTGATGGCCCGGCACGCCTTCATGGTAGACCGTGGTGGTCTCGGCCCAGGTGGTGAACCGGGTGTCCGACGGCGGCACCGACCACCACATCCGGCCCGGCCGGGTGAAGTCGTCGCTGGGGCCCGTGTAGTACACCCCTCCGTCCTGGGTGGGCGCGATGCGGCACTCCAGGACGTCCATGGGTGCGGGGATGTCGAAGTGGGTGTCCTTCAGCGCGGCGACGGCGTCGTCGGAGAGGCGCTGCATCCACGCCTGCAGGGCCTCGGTGCCGTGCAGCTGCCGGGCGGGGTCCTCGTCCAGGATCCGTTTGGCCTCCGCGATGTCGGCGCCGGGGCGGATCCTCTCCGCCACCTGCTGCTGAGCCTCGACGATCCTGGCCAGCTCCTCGAGCCCCCACCGGTAGGTCTCCTCGAGGTCCAGCACGGTCCCGGTGAACACCTGGGAGGCCAGCCGGTAGTGGTCCGGACCCACCGCGTCCTCCTCGGGAGCATCGGGCAGCAGATCGTCGGAGAGCCGCTCCGCGAGCCGCTGGTAGCCTGCGGCGGCCGCGGCGACGGCCTCGGCGACCTCGTCGACCGTGCTCTCCTGGACTCCGGCTCTCCGAGCGGCGTCGACGAAGGTGCTCAGGGCGCCCTCGGACCGCGCATAGTCCCGGCACTGCTCGGCCACGGCGACGACCTGTCGACGGGCCGGGACCTGACCGAGGCTGCGCGAGTGGCGCAGGGACTCCCAGTACCCGTCCAGCGCACCGGGCAGGTTGCGCAGCCGCCCGGCGATCTGGGCGAAGTCCTCTGCGGTGTCCTGGGGCATCAGCTCCAGGACCATGCGCACGTCCTGAGGCGCGGAGGCGAGGTTGTTCAGCTCGGTGCGACCGGTCTCGTGCAGGGCGACCTCCAGGCCCAGCCGTTCACGCATCGCGTGCAGCGTCACCGCGTCGGTGTGGTCTTCCGGGATGAGCCCGTCCAGCCCGGCCAGTGCCCGACGGTGCTCCGCGACGACCTCCTCCCGTCCCGCCGGGGACAGGTCGGAGTACTCGGTCTCGACGCCGCGTCGACCCAGGACCGTGGCCTGTTCGGGGCTGAGCGCGAGCAGCCGCTCGAAGTGCTCCTCGGCGTGGGCGTCGACGGCGGTGGGTGTGCGTGAGGTCATATCCGCATGCTATCGCGCGCTGATCAGGCGAGGCGCGGGCAGCGGACCCGTCGGGCCGGGTGCTACAGGTGCACGTGCAGGCGGCGGGCCGCCTCCGCCAGGGAGCCCGACAGCGACGGGTACACGGTGAAGGTGGCGGCGACGTCGTCGACGTGGATCTTCTGCGTGACCGCCAGAGCCAGCGGGAAGATCAGCTCGGAGGCGCGCGGGGCGACCACGACGGCGCCGATCACCGTGCCCGAACCCTTGCGGGAGAAGATCTTGACGAAGCCGTCCTTGACGTTGGTCATCTTGGCCCGCGGGTTGGTGGCCAGGTCCAGCTTCACGACGTCAGCCTGATACTTCCCGGAGTCCACCTGCTCCTGGGTCACCCCCACAGTGGCGATCTCCGGAGAGGTGAACACGTTGGAGGCCACCTGGTGCAGCTTCAGGGGCTTCACGGCGTCGCCCTGCATGTGGGAGATCGCCACCCGGCCCTGCATGGCGGCCACGGAGGCCAGCGGCATGACCCCGGTGCAGTCGCCCGCGGCATAGACGTTGTTCGCGGTGGTGCGGGAGACGCTGTCCACCAGGATGTGCCCAGACTCGGCGGTCTCCACCCCGCACTCGGCCAGTCCGATGTCCTCGGTGTTGGGGATCCCGCCCACGGCCATCAGGCAGTGGGAGCCCTCGAGCACGCTGCCGTCGGTCAGGGTGACGCGGACTCCCTCGGCGGTACGCTCCACCGCCTCGGCACGGGACTGGGAGGCGACCTGCACGCCGACCCGGGCGAAGGAGTTCTCCAGCACGCGGGCCGCGTCGGCGTCCTCACCGGGCAGCACGCGGTCCCGCGAGGAGACCAGGGTGACCCCGGCCCCGAGGCGCCGGTAGGCGGAGGCGAACTCGGCACCGGTCACGCCTGAGCCGACCACGATCATGTGCTCGGGCACCTCGGTGAGGTTGTAGGCCTGGGTCCAGTTCAGGATCCGCTCGCCGTCGGGCTGCGCGCTGGGCAGCTCCCGCGGGTGCGCCCCGGTGGCGACCAGGACGGCGTCGGCCTCCACCAGCTGCGTCTCCCCGCCGGCAGTGGTGACCTCGAGGTGATGCGGCGGCACCAGTCGACCGCGGCCCCTGATGACCGTGACCCCGATGGCCTCCAGGGAGGCCTGGATGTCCCGGGACTGGTCATGGGCGAGCTTGAGCAGACGTTCGTTGACCTTGGAGATGTCGGCCCAGGCCTCGGTCTCATAGGCGTCGCTGCTGTGGTCTCCGAAGCGGACGCCGAAGGCGGTGGAGGCGTTGACCCGACGCATCGCATCGGCGGTGGCGATCAGCGTCTTGGACGGCACCACATCGGTGAGGACCGCCGAGCCGCCGAGCCCCTTGTCCTCCACCACGGTGACCTGGGCCCCGGCGTCGGCGGCGACGAGCGCGGCCTCATATCCGCCCGGGCCGCCGCCCAGGATCGCAACACGGTCAGGGGCGAAGTGCGTGCGGAAGTCAGGTGAAGTCACGGGGACCATTGTGCCGACTCGTCGGGGGTTTTCATAGCTGGCCGCGGGACCGCCCAGGTAGATTGGTGTCGATGAGCGAGAACATGCAGCACGTGGCCCATGAGCCCGACCTGACCCCCACCAACGACCCGACCGCCCCGGCGAACAAGCTCGCCGAACAGGCGGCGTCTGTCCTGCTCGAACGCGCCGGCGTCGACGCCTTCGACCTCGCCTGCACCCTGGGCTCCGGATGGGGCGAGGCCGCCGAGCAGCTCGGCGAGCAGATCGCCGAGATCAGCGCCGACGACGTCCCCGGCTTCCACGTCTCCGGAGTCTCCGGCCACACCGGCACCCTGAAGGTCTTCCGCACGCCCGCCGGCGCCACGATCCTGGTGGTGGGCGCCCGCACCCACTACTACGAAGGGCGCGGCGTGGACGCTGTGGCCCACGGAGTGCGCACCGCGGCAGCGGCCGGGGCGCGGACCATGGTGCTGACCAACGGCTGCGGCGGACTCGACCCGGACTGGGCGCCCGGGACTCCCGTGCTCATCAAGGACCACATCAACCTCACGGCGACCTCCCCGCTGCGCGGGGCGCACTTCGTGGACATGACGGACCTGTACTCCCCACGGATCCGGCAGATCGCCCGGCAGATCGACCCTGCGCTGCCCGAGGGCGTCTACGCGCAGTTCCCGGGCCCGCACTACGAGACCCCCGCCGAGGTCCAGCACGCCCGGATCATCGGCGCCGACCTGGTGGGCATGTCCACCGCGCTGGAAGCGATCGCGGCACGGGCCGCCGGCATGGAGGTCTTCGGGATCTCCCTGGTCACCAACCTGGCCGCCGGCATCTCCGACGAGCCGCTGAGTCACCAGGAGGTCCTCGACGCCGGACGCGAAGCCGCCCCGCGCATCGCCTCGCTGCTGGCGAAGATCATCGCCGGATCCCTGGAGGACTGAGGAGGGCTGGATCTCCCGTCGTGCTCGCCGCCGCGCCCGGATAAGCTGGACCCACCCGCTGGACACCAGGGTGAGCCCACGACCGAGGAGCTGAGACGAGTGCCGGAGACCACGAACGTCACTGTCAAGGACGAGCTGCGCAGCACCGTCCGCCGCTGGATCCAGCTGGATCCGGACCCCGCCACCCGCGGAGAGCTCAGCTCCCTGCTGACCCGGGCCGAGGGCTCCGACACCGAGGCGGCCGACCAGCTGGCCCGACTCTTCGCCGGTCGGCTGGCGTTCGGCACCGCCGGGCTGCGCGCCGAACTCGGCCCGGGCCCGCTGCGCATGAACCGGCTGGTGGTCCGGCAGACCGCCGCAGGGCTGCTGCGGCACGCCGAGGAGAAGCTGGCCGAGGCGGACGGCGACGCCGCCGGCGCGCGGCGGATCGTGATCGGCTACGACGCCCGCCACCAGTCCGACGAGTTCGCCGCAGAGACCGCCCAGATCTTCGCGGCGGCCGGCTGGGAGGTCCACGCCTTCGACCGACCGGGCCCCACTCCCCTGCTGGCTCGTCAGGTGTTGGTCCGGGACGCCTCGGTGGGTGTGATGGTGACCGCCAGCCACAACCCTCCCCGAGACAACGGCTACAAGGTCTATCTGGGCGGCGTGCTGTCCCGCCTGCTGGAGCCTCACGGCCGCGGTGCCGGAGCGCAGATCACCGCCCCGGTGGACACGCAGATCGCGGCGACCATCGCCGCCGTGGTGGCCGAGGAGTTCGCCGGCGACCTGGAGGTCCGGCCGGCGGCGGCCCCGCAGATGCCCGAGGGCACGCTGCCCATCGACGACGACGCCCGCGCCGCCTACCGGGAGGAGGCTCTGGAGCTCCTGGATCCGGCGGAGTTCCCGCACCGGGACCTGACAGTCGTCTACACCGCCATGCACGGCGTGGGCGGAGAGATGGTCACCGAGCTGCTCGGCAAGGGCGGCTTCGCCCGCGTGGTCCCGGTGGCCGAGCAGTTCGACCCCGACCCCGACTTCCCCACCGCGGACTTCCCCAATCCGGAGGAGCCCGGCGCCCTGGACCTGGCCCTGCAGGCCGCCGCCGAGCACGACGCCGACCTGGTGCTCGCCAACGACCCTGACGCCGACCGGCTCTCCGCCGCCGTCGTCGACCCCGCCACGGGCCGGTGGCGGCAGCTCTCCGGCGACGAGATGGGGGCGCTGTTCGGCGCCCATCTGCTGCGCCGGGGTCCGCTGCGGGGCGCCGCGGACGGCGCGGCGCCGGTGATGGCCAACTCGATCGTCTCCTCCCGGCTGCTGGAGCGGCTCTGCGAGGTTCGCGGCGTCGGCCATTCGGCCACCCTGACCGGATTCAAGTGGCTGGCCCGGGTGGAGCACATGAGTTTCGGATACGAAGAGGCCATCGGCTTCAACGTCGATCCGACGCATGTCAAGGACAAGGACGGCGTCTCGGCGGCGCTGATCTTCGCGGAGCTGGTCGCCGATCTCAAGGCCCGCGGCAGCTCGGCCGTCGACGCCCTGGACGAGATCGCCGCCGAGGCCGGGGTGTTCGTCACCGACCAGGTGACCATCCGGGTGGACGACCTCAGCCAGCTGGGCGAGGTCACTGCGGGGCTGCGGGCGGAGCCGCCGGCCGAGATCGCCGGGGCCGCCGTCGTCGAGGCCCTGGACCTGACCCGGGACCCGCTGCCCGGCGGTGTCCTCGACGAGGCCACCGTGACCGACGCCCTGATCTACCTGACCGCGCAGGGCGATCGCGTGATCGTGCGGCCCTCCGGGACCGAGCCCAAGGTCAAGTGCTATCTGGAGGCCGTGGCCGACACTCCCGGCGTCGACTCCTCCACCGAGGCCATCGCGGAGGCACGGCAGCGTGCCGCTGCGCGGCTGGGCGAGCTCCGTGAGAGCATGGAGCGGCTTCTCGGCTGACCGCCGCAGACGGCATCCACCATCCCTCGGCCGACCCGCCGAGACACGACCTCAGCGACACCCGCGCAGGAGAGACCCATGAGCACCACGCCCGACGGCGCCCCTGTCCCCGCCCCCCGCGACATGGCCGGCCTGATCGACCACACCGTGCTGAAGCCGGAGACCGACGAGTCCACGGTGCGCCGTGTGGCCGCCGAGGCTCGCGAGCACGGCTTCGCTTCGGTGTGCGTGAACCCGCGCTGGGTGCCGCTGGTCGTGGAGCTGCTGGACGACAGCCCGGTGAGGACCTGCACCGTGGTCGGCTTCCCGCTCGGCGCCACGACGACGGCGGCGAAGGTCGCCGAGACCCAGGAGGCGACGGCCTCCGGCGCCGAAGAGATCGACATGGTGGTCGACATGGCCGCGGCGAACGCCGGTGACGCCGAAGCGGTCGAGTCCCAGATCCGGGCGATCGCCGAGGCGGCGCACGCCGGGGGCGCCACCCTGAAGGTCATCCTCGAGACCGCCCTGCTCAGCGAGTCCGCCAAGGAGCTCGTGTGCCGGGCTGCTGAGGCCGCGGGCGCGGACTTCGTGAAGACGTCCACGGGCTTCGCCGGCGGCGGGGCCACGGCGGAGGACATCGCCCTGATGCACCGGCTCGTGGGAGGCCGCCTGGGCATCAAGGCCTCCGGCGGTGTGCGCACCTACGAGGACGCCGTCGCGATGGTCTCAGCGGGGGCAACACGCATCGGCGCGAGCTCCTCTCTTGATATCGTGGGAGCAGACGACACGACGTCCGCAGCCGGCGCCGACGCCAGCTACTGAGCAGCGGACATCGACCACTGGCCGCCCAGCGGGGCCATGAAGACTTCCTCAGGGGGAACCACCACATGATCAGCAACGGCAAGGTCAAGGCCTACTCCGGCCAGGGCAACCTCGTCGGCAATCTCATCGCCTTCCTCTTCGTGTTCGGCCTCCTGGTCGGCTCAGTGGTGGCCATCGGCTTCTGGAGCCTGGAGAACGCCTGGATCCCGGGGCTGTCCTTCATGGCCCTGTGGACCCTGGCCTTCTTCGTGGCCAAGGAGGTCATCGGACGGTCGGACTCGCTGGAGCACCAGGACCTGCACGGTGAGCACGGCGATGCCGTCGAGCCGAAGGCCCACTGACCGCTCTGCCCCGCGCTGAGAGACCGCTGAGACCCTGACGGCACACCCCACGGCACCCGCCCGCTCCGATCGCGCCTCCGGACGCAACATCGGAGTGGATCTGCTGCGGGTCATCTCCGTGGCCGCCGTCGTCATCGGACACGCCTATCCGGGCATGCCCGGCGAGGAATATCTGCAGATCTGGCGCATGCCGCTGTTCTTCTTCCTGGCCGGGTTCTTCTTCTCCACCTCCCGGACCTTCTCCGGTGAGGTCGCCGTGCGCTGGCGGACCCTGGCCACCCCGTACCTCACCTGGTTCCTGATCCTGCTCGGTGCGGTGTGGGCCATGGAGCACACGCCGTGGCCGTTCGGGGAGTACGTGATCTCCGGGGCGCTGGCCGGCGGCGCCTCCACAGACATGCCGTTCCTGGCGTTCTGGTTCATCTCCGTGATGTTCTTCGCCGCCCTGCTGCTGCGCCTCCTGGTGACCCTGCCCTGGTGGGTGGGCGTCGTCGTCGCACTGGTGGGCCTCACCCTGGCGGAGATCCCGGAGTCCCGGATGGCCTATACCCTGCTGGGCATCGGACTGGTGCCGGCGTGCACCACCTACATGCTGGCCGGCTACTGGTTCCGCCGCCATTTCTGGAGGATCCCCCGCGCCGTGCCGGTAGGGGTGCTCTGCCTGATCGTCGGGTTCGGCGGCGTCGTGCTGGGCGCGGAGACCATGAACATGAAATGGTCCGGCTTCGGCACGTACCTGCTCTCGCCGATGCTGGCGATCCTGATCTGCTGCGGGATGGTGCTGATCTTCTCCACGCGGGTGGACGCAGTGCTGCGCCGCCTCCCCTCTGCGGTGACCGTGATCTCCGAGCTGGTGCGCACCGGAACCCTGGTGGTCTTCGCGCACGCACTCGTCCTCTACCTGGCGCTGCGCTGGCTCGGCATCGAGGAGCCCCTCACCCGCACAGCGCTGGCGCTGGCCCTGTGCTGGGCCCTGGGGGTGCTGGTCAACCGGACGCCGCTGTCGCCGTACCTGACCGGACTGCCGGCGCGAAGATCGCCTCGAACACCTGCTCCAGCCAGCTCAGCAGCGCCTCGTCGGTGAGGTCCTGGCCACCCACCCGGGCGGTGGTGGGCCGCGGGAGGAGCACCGCTGAGAGCGACGACTTGATCTGAGACCCCGGGTACAGGCGTTCCAGGCGCATCTGACGAGACTCGGGCAGCTCCTCCACCGGGGCGAAGCGGATGAACTTCCCCTGCACCCCGATGTCGGAGATCCCGGCGGCCCGGGCGCGGTTCCGCAGGCGGGCCACCTCCACCAGGTTCTGCACTGCCTGGGGCAGCTCCCCGTAGCGGTCCTGCCATTCGGTGACCACCTCGGTGATCTTCTCCTCGGTGTCCGCGGCCGCCATCTTCCGGTAGCCCTCCAGCCGCAGCCGCTCCCCCGGGACGTACTCCTCCGGGAGGTGGGCGTTGATGGGCAGCTCGATCTTGACCTCGGTGATCTTCTCTTCGGCGTCGCCGCGGTAGTCGGCCACCGCCTCCCCCACCAGGCGCAGGTACAGGTCGAAGCCGACCCCGGCGATGTGTCCGGACTGCTCGCCGCCGAGCAGGTTCCCGGCCCCGCGGATCTCCAGGTCCTTCATGGCCAGCTGCAGCCCGGCGCCGAGCTCGTTGTTCGCCGCCACGGCCTTCAGCCGCTCCAGGGCGACCTCTCCCAGCGGCTTCTCCGCAGGGTAGAGGAAGTAGGCATAGGCGCGCTCCCGGGAGCGGCCCACCCGGCCGCGCAGCTGGTGCAGCTGGGAGAGCCCGTAGGTGGAGGCGCGGTCCACGATGAGCGTGTTCGCGTTGGAGATGTCCAGGCCGGTCTCGATGATCGTGGTGGAGACCAGCACGTCGAAGCGCTTCTCCCAGAAGTCCTGGATGATCTGCTCCAGGCGGGACTCGCTCATCTGGCCGTGGGCCACTTCCACGCGAGCCTCCGGCACCAGCTCGCGCACCTTCGCCGCAGTCGCCTCGATGGAGGAGACGCGGTTGTGCACGAAGAACACCTGCCCTTCGCGCATGAGCTCACGGCGGACGGCCGCCGAGACCTGCTTGTCCGTGAACGGCCCCACATAGGTGAGCACCGGGTGCCGCTCCTCCGGCGGGGTGGCCAGGGTGGAGGTCTCCCGGATCCCGGCCATGGACATCTCCAGGGTGCGGGGGATCGGGGTCGCGGACATCGCCAGCACGTCCACATTGGTGCGCAGCTTCTTCAGCGCCTCCTTGTGCTCGACGCCGAAGCGCTGCTCCTCGTCGATGATGACCAGCCCCAGGTCCTTGAACTGGACCTCCTTGGAGAGCAGACGATGGGTGCCGATGACGACGTCGACGTCGCCTGCGGCGATCCCGGCGATGATCTCCCGGGACTCCTTGGCCGTCTGGAAGCGAGAGAGCGCCTTCACCGTGACGGGGAAGCCGGCGAACCGTTCGGTGAAGGTCTCCTGGTGCTGGGAGCTCAGCAGCGTGGTGGGGACCAGCACGGCCACCTGCTTGCCGTCCTGGACGGCCTTGAACGCCGCCCGGACCGCGATCTCTGTCTTGCCGTAGCCGACGTCGCCGGAGATCAGCCGGTCCATGGGAACCTCTCGCTCCATGTCCCGCTTGACCTCCTCCATGGTGGTCAGCTGGTCGGGGGTCTCCGGGTGCGGGAAGGCGTCCTCCAGCTCCCCCTGCCAGGGGGTGTCCGGGCCGAAGGCGTGGCCCCGGGAGGCCATGCGCGCCGCATAGAGTCGGATGAGCTCGCCGGCGATCTCCTTGACCGCGCGCTTGGCCTTCTTCTTGGTCTGAGCCCAGTCGCTGCCGCCCATCTTGGACAGGCTCGGGGCGTCCCCTCCCACATACTGGGACACCTGGTCCAGCTGGTCGGTGGGCACCATGAGGCGGTCCTTGGGGCCTCCACGCTTGGAGGGGGCGTACTCCAGGACCAGGTACTCGCGGATCCCGGCGGTGCCGGCCTTCACCGCCTGCGGAGAGCCCACACGCCGCTGGACCAGCTCCACGAACTGGCCGATGCCGTGCTGCTCGTGGACCACGTAGTCGCCCTGCTTCAGGGCCAGCGGGTCCACCGCGTGACGACGACGACGGGCCGGCATGCGCCGCGAACCGGTGGATCCCGAACGCATGGAGCGTCCCAGCATCTCGGACTCGGTCAGCAGCGCCAGCTGCAGCGGGTCCACGGCGAAGCCCTGCGAGACCTCCGCAGTGGTGACGGTGATCCTCCCCGGGGAGGGGGCCTCCTCGAGGCTCTCCACCAGCTCGGCGGGGACCTCATGCTCGGCCAGCAGCTCGGCCACCCGCTGGGCCGAGCCGTGCCCGGCGGTGGTGACCACCACGGACCAGTGGTCCCGGGCCCGCTCGGCCAGGAACTGCATGACATCCTCCACGCTGCCGCGATACCCGATGGGCTCACGGGAGTCGAGGGAGACGATGTCGGCGTCCTGCTCGAGCTCCTCGTCCAGCCCCAAGGAGGTGATCGACCACCATCCGGCGCCGTGCTGCAGGGAGGCCTCCCGGGTCTCGCCCAACGTGGCGAAGGAGCCGGCGGCCAGGCCCTCCTGCTCGGCGGCGGTGATGTCCAGCGGCGCGGCGCCGCCGTCGGGGGCTGCGGCCCAGGCCGCGGCGAGGAACTCCTCATTGGTGGCGGCCAGGTCCTGGGCGCGGCCGCGGGTGCGCTCCGGCTCCACCACTACGGTCAGTGATCCGGTCGGCAGCTGGCTGACCAGGGGGACCATACGGTCCACGAGCACCGGGGCCAGGGACTCCATGCCTTCGGGCGCCAGGCCGTCAGCGATCTTGGTCAGCAGGTCCTGGGCGTGCGGCATCTGCGGCAGCAGCTCCTTGGCCCGGGCCCTGACGTCCTCGGTGATCAGCAGCTCCCGGCAGGGGGCGGCGTCCACGGCGCTGGGATGCTCGTCCTCCTCCAGCGAGCGCTGATCGGCCACGGAGAACCGGCGCATCTGGTCGATCTCGTCGCCGAAGAACTCCACGCGCACGGGATGGGGCTCGGTCGGCGGGAAGACGTCGAGGATTCCACCGCGCACCGCGAACTCGCCGCGACGGGTGACCATGTCCACCCGGGTGTAGGCGGCGTCGGCCAGGCCGGCGACGACGTCGTCGAAGTCATGCTCCTGTCCGACCTCCAGCCGCACCGGGGCCAGATCGCCGAGGCCGTCCACCAGCGGCTGGACGACGGCGCGCACCGGCGCCACGACGACGTCGAGCCGACCGGCCTGCTGCGGGTGGGCGAGCCGCCGGAGCACGGCGAGCCGTCGGCCGACGGTGTCCGAGCGTGGGGACAGCCGTTCGTGGGGCAGGGTCTCCCAGGACGGGAAGTGGGCGACCTCGATCCCCGGGGCGTAGCTGCGCAGCGAGGTGGCCAGGTCGTCGGCCTCTCGATCCGTGGCGGTCACCGCCAGCAGCACCCCGGTGTCCTCCGCGCCGCGCAGTCGGGCGGCGATCTCCGCGACCAGAGCCGGCCGCAGACCGGTGGTGGCGGCGATCTGCAGCTCGTCGGTCCGTTCGGCCGCCGGGTGCGAGGCCGCGGCGGAGACCCGCCCATAGGAGGAGGAAGCCGCCAGTGCCGTGCGCAGACCGGACAGTGCCATGGAGTGGAACGCCTCGCTTCGTGACAGTTCAGGGGAGAGTCGCCGGACCAGGTGGCCGATGGGCCTCCCACAGGATACTGCGCCGCCCGCCGGCAAGGCATCCACGTCCGCTCTCAGCGGGAGGCGACGTGAGGGACGGACCGCGGCGTCGCGGCTCCAGCTGACCGGCGACCAGGGCCGCCAACGCCAGGCCGTACCCTCCCAGCTGGGTCCAGGTGAACACCTGGCCCAGCACCACCACACCCATCAGGGCGGCAGTGAGGGGCGAGAGCAGCCCCAACAGTGCCGTGGCGGTGACGGGCAGCCGCCGCAGTCCGTCGAACCACAGGCCGTAGGCCACCAGCCCGCCGACCAGCCCCAGCCACAGGTGGCCGAGCACCGCACCGGCGTCGAGACCGGTGGGCGGCCCCTCGACCAGGATTGCGGGGAGCAGCAGGACGACGCCGCCGGCGGCGAGCTGCCAACCCGCATAGCCCACGGGTCCCACCCCGTCGGGTCGGCCCCAGCGCTTGGTGAGGACCACTCCGAAGGCCATGCAGACGGCCCCGGCCAGGCCGGCGACCACGCCCAGCCCGTCCAGCGCCGCCGCCGGGCCGAGGACCACCATGCCCACACCGACCACCCCCAGCCCGCCCCACAACAACCGCCAGCGGCACAGCCGTTCGGAGAGCACGACGACCACCAGCAGGGTCACCAGCAGCGGCTGGACGGCGCCGAAGGTGGCCGCCACTCCCCCAGGAAGCCGCTCTGCCGCCAGGAACAGCAGCGGGAAGAACGCGCCGATGTTCAGCGTGCCGAGGACCAGGGACCGCCACCACCAGTGCCCGTGGGGCAGACGCTGCGCGATCAGCAGCGCCAGCAGCCCGGCAGGCAGCGCACGCAGCAGAGACGCGGTGAGCGGCCGGTCCGGAGGAAGCAGCTCAGTGGTCACCAGAAAGGTCGTGCCCCAGGCGATGGGGGCCAGGGCGGTCAGCACAGTGGTGCGCAGGACGGGGTTCATGGCACCAGCCTCCGCCAGCACTCATCGATGAGTCCAACACATCTTTGTCATCGCAACCATCGTGATGCACGATAGATGGATGGACCTGCAGCAGATCCGCTACGTGCTCGCCGTCGCCGAGCACCGTAGCTTCACGCGGGCAGCGCGGGCATGCTTCGTAGTGCAGTCCGCCCTCAGCCACCAGATCGCCGCCCTCGAGAAGGAGCTCGGCGTGCGGCTCTTCGCCCGCAGCAGCCGACGCGTCGAGCTGACCGCCTCCGGAGAGGCCTTCCTGCCGGCGGCACGCCAAGCCGTGGAGGCCGCCGAGCGGGCCGCGGCCGAGGCGGCCTCCGCCGCCGGAGAGATCCGCGGAACGGTGCGCATCGGGATCATCCCCACCGTCACCGCCGTCGATCTGCCGGCCCTGCTCCGCCTCCTCCACGAGGCCCATCCCGAGGTGACGGTGAGCCTGCGCATGGGGCGCAGCGACGAGATCGTCACCGAGATCCGGCACGGCCGGCTCGACATCGGGATCCTCGGGCTGGCGGCCGGCCAGTCACCCTCGGGGGTCAGCTCCCGAGAACTGGCGCGGGACCGGCACGTGGCCGTCGTCGCCCCGGACCATCGGCTGGCCCGCCGCCGGAGGGTCCGTCTCGAAGAGCTCGCCGACGAGCGCTTCGCCGACTTCCCCGCCGACTCCCCCGGGCGCACCCAGACGGACCTGGCCTTCGCCGAGGCCGGGCTGACCCGCGAGGTGGCCTTTGAGTCCACCACCGCGGACCTGATCCTCGGCCTGGTGCGTCAGCGGCTCGCCGTCGCGCTGCTGCCCTCCGCGCTCGACGACGAGTTCCAGGGTCTGCACACCCTTGACGTGATGAACGGACCGACGCGCACCGAGCATCTGGCCTGGGACGGGTTCAACACGTCCCCGGCCGCTGCGGCGCTGTTGGAGCTTCTGCCGGAGTGACCCCGCCCGCCCCGGCGGCTGATCAGTCGATCCCCACCTGGCGCCTGCCATGCCGGAGCCCGACCTCGTAGCCCACCAGGGCGATGATCCACAGGGCGGTGACCGGCAGGACGAACCACACCATGGCCGCGCTGAACGGCCCCAGCACGGCGTGATGGGAGGCGGCCATCACCAGATAGGCCACATACGAGGCGTAGAGGGCGACCAGCAGCGCACCCTCCCAGCGAGAGATCGCCTGGCCGGTGAAGGCCAGCGGCAGCAGCACCAGCGCGGTGGCGAGCATGACGGGCATGTCGAAGTGGATCGCCGCGGCCTCGACGTCGATGCCCGAGGGTGCGACGAGGGCGGTCACTCCGACCACGGCCCCGATGTTGAAGATGTTGGAGCCGACCAGGTTGCCCACGGCCATCTCCCGCTCGCCGCGCACGGCAGCGATGATGCTGGTGGCCAGCTCAGGCAGCGAGGTGCCGATGGCCACCACCGTCAGACCGATGATGAGGTCAGAGACTCCGAAGGCCTCGGCGATGTCGGTGGCCCCCGAGACGAGCATCTGCGCACCGACCACGAGCAGAGCCACGCCGACGGCGACCAGGACCAGGTCGGTGAGGACCGAGCGCAGCGTGGTGGCCCGCAGAGCCCGCATGAGTGGGCCCGGCTCCTCGCTCCACTCCTCCTCGACGCCGAGCGCAGGAACCCGGCCCTTCGACCGCTGACGTCGGGCATAGATGACCAGCGCCACCAGGTAGACGCCCAGGAGCACCAGCAGGAGGACCCCTTCCCAGGTGGCGATGCCGCCGTCGAGGGCCAGCACCACCAGCAGCACCGAGAAGACGATCATCACCGGGATGTCCGCGCGGATGAGCTGCAGGCGCACGGTCAAGGCGCCGAAGACCGCCGTGAGCCCCAGCACGAAGAGGATGTTGGCGATGTTGCTGCCCACCACATTGCCGATGGCCAGACCGGGGGATCCTGTCAGCGCCGCACCGGTGGAGACCGCCAGTTCGGGGCTGGAGGTGGCGAAGGAGACCACGGTCAGCCCCACGATCAGCGAGGACAGTCCGGCTGTGCGGCCCAGCGACCCCGCGCCGCGCACCAGCGCCTCGCCGCCGGCGACGAGCAGCACGAAGCCGCCCAGGAGCAGAAGAATGCTGAGAATGCTCACCGGTCCAGCCTACTCTCGAGCATCTGCTCAGGGCAGAAACCCTGGAGAGCCACACAGCGCCCGGTCTACTGTGGGGCCATGAGCCAGCAGCAGGGGGACCGCACGACGTGGCGACGCGCCTCGCCGGGAGCCCTTGCGCAGCAGGAGCCGCTGTGGCGCGAAGTGCTCGGTGCCCGCCTCCGTCGGCTGCGAAAGCACCAGGGGCGAACCCTGCATGAACTGGCCGCGGAGGCCGGACTGTCCCCGCAGTACCTCTCCGAGATCGAGCGGGGCCGCAAGGAACCCTCCTCGGAGATGATCGCCGCCATCGCCGGGGCACTCGGAATCGGGCTGGTGGATCTCACCCTCGAAGTCGCCGACGAGCTGCGCCGCGACACGCTCTCCTTCATCGGCTTCGCCCCCATCTCCGACCTGCGGACGCACACCGGCCCACCCCCACGCGACGTCAGTGCCTCCACCGTGGTCAGCCTCAGCGCCGTCGCCTGAGCCGCCGCGATCGACCCACCGGTCATTGAAACCTTTTACTCCCGCATGACGCCTGCTACTGTGCCGCACGTCATGTGATCTGCGACACATTCGGTCGCCGGGAGACTTTCGACCTCATCGTCGTCGTTCGCCCTCCGTGCTGACTTTGCAACGTTGCATGACAGTTCTGATCCCCACGAGAGGACGACATGACGACTCTTCCCGCGATGAACCATCCGCCGACGGCTCCCTCGACGCCACCCGCCTCCCCCGACGTCCGACGTCGACCCGGGCTCCTGAGGAGAGCATTCGGCGCCGCTCTCGCCGTGCTCGCCCTGCTGGCAGCCACTCTCACCGGCGGCGCACCCGCCATGGCGCAGCAGGACTGCGGCGGCGGAGACGCCGTCGTGACCGGCAGCCAGCAGCAGGGCTTCACCACCAGCTATCGCGGACAGACGGTCTATCAGGGTGAGAGCTACATCGTCGCCATCTGGGAGGCGGTCGGCAGCCTGACGCCAGGACGCACGTCCCAGGAGAGCGTCTCGGTGATGGCCAGCGGCTGGATCGGCCACCACACCATCGACCTGCCCAGCCACACCTCCTTCGAGGTCTGCGGCACCATGGACGTCGGCAACGCCACCGGTCGCGGCGCCATCGAAGCCTTCGGCGCGACGGATGTCGCCATCCCGCATCTGACCATGACCGGGCGCCCCTGGTTCGGACTCCACTTCGGCGCGGTGCGCGGGCTGCACCTGGGCCAGATCACCCTGGACCTCACCGGCGGCCTGGGCGTCCGCTTCGACCGCGAGAGCCCAGACAGCACCTCCGTGGTCATGGACCGCATCCACGTCTCCGGCACCGACAACCACGGGGTGGAGACGTGGAACGTCAACGGCCTCGACATCGGGGCGGTGATCGCCCGGGACGTCGGCTACGCAGGGCTGCTGCTGAACAACACGCGCAACGCACGCATCGGGCTGGTGGACGGCCACAATGTGGCCACCGGCACGGGCTACGCCACCTTCCGCATGGCCAACACCGCAGGACGCGCGGCCGACGGCGGATATGACACCAACGTCGTCGTGGACAAGGTGGTCGCCCACGGCGGCGGACGCGGCATCTTCTGCGTCTCCCAGTCCGGCGGGCTGCACGTCGGGGAGGTCGAGCTCAGCGGCCCCGGCGGCAACGCCGTGCTGATCGAGAACTGCTACAACGTCACCCTGGCCTCCGGCACCGTCGACGGCGGCGGGGAGGTCCGCATCGCCTCGCGCAGCGAGTTCCCCCTCACGCGTGATGTGAGCATCACCCTGGAGGTCAACGGCACCTCCGTCCGCGAGTCGCCCTGCGGGGAGAACATCACCTGGCGCATCACGGGGGACGCCCCTCAGCACATCTGCTGATCACGGAGCCGCCGCGATCGACACAGGCCCTGCTGCTGCGCGATCCACGAGTCACTTTCCCGTGCATCTCCGCACGCTGACACGTGTCAGACTCGGGATGATCGACGGGAATGTGACGCCTCGATGGAGGGATCACCCCGCGGCCGGGCTCGCCGCCGTCGTGGGGCGGGTGCTCAGCACCTCGTCCACGAGCCCGTAGTCCAGGGCCTCGGCGGCGGCGAACACCCGGTCGCGGTCCGTGTCCCGGCGCAGCTGGTCCGGGCCGCGACCGGTGTGACGAGCCAGGACCCGCTCGATCTCGCCCCGCACCCGGACCAGCTCGTCGGCGTGCAGGATGAGGTCCGGGATGGCGCCGCGGCCGGCACCGATCGCCGGCTGGTGGAGCACGATCCGGGTGTGCGGCAGCATGGACCGCATCCCGGGCTCTCCCCCGGCCAGCAGCACCGCGCCGGCGGCGAAGGCCTGCCCCACGCAGGTGGTGGCCACCGGCGCGCGGATGTACTGCATCGTGTCGTAGATGGCCAAGGTGGCCGAGGGGTCGCCGCCCTCGCAGTTGATGTACAGGTTCACCGGCACCTGGGGGTCCGCGGACTCCAGATGCAGCAGCTGCGCGATGATCGCATTGGCGACCCCGGAGTCGATGCCGGTGCCCAAGTAGATGATGCGCTCGGCGAGCAGCTGGGAGTAGACGTCCATGACCCGTTCGCCTCGGCCGTCCCGGCTGATCACATGCGGAATGGTGTAGGCGCTCATGATCCCTCCCCGTCGGCCCCCGGCGCGCTGCGCTCCACCTGGGAGGTGAGCCCCACCGGGCGGCGTCGTGCGCGCGGGATGATCGCGGAGAAGTCCGCGACGACGGCGTCGACGAAGCCGTAGTCCACCGCCTCGGCGGCGGTGAACCAGGTGTCCCGCAGGGAGTCCTCGAACACTCTCTCCGGCGGCTGGCCGGTGTCTGCGGCGATGAGCCCCAGCACGGTGTCCCGGGTGCTGCGCAGATCCTTCGCCTGCAGCTCGACGTCCACCGTGGAGCCCCCGATCCCCGAGGATCCCTGGTGCATGAGGATCTTGGCGTGCGGCAGGGCATGCCGGCGCCCGGGCTGACCGGCGGAGAGGAGGAACTGCCCGGCGCTGGCCGCCACGCCGAGCGCCAGGGTGGTCACCGGGCAGGGCACGGTGCGCATCAGGTCCCGCAGAGCCAGCATGGCCGGCACGGAGCCGCCCGGCGAGTGGATCCACAGGGCGATCTCGGTGTGCGGGTCGTCGGCGGCCAAGGTCATCAGCTGGGTCATCAGCAGCGTGCCGTTGTCGTCGTCGAGCACGCCGTCGAGGACCAGGACTCTGCGGTGGAGCATCTCCTGGCGGGCGGACTCGCCGAACAGCGGGGCTGCGGGGGTCTCATCACTCATGGTCCCAGGATCACCGTCGGCTCCCCGTCACAGCGACGAAACCTGCTGTCGGCTGATCCGCCGTGGGCTGATCAGCTGACAGCGGCGGCGGGCCTATGATGAGAGGAGCCGCGGGCGACGTCACCTCCGACGTCGCCTTCCCCACGTCCTCACTCTGAAGGAGCACCGCCTGTGGCGCTTGAAGCCGAGACCGTCATCTCCCACTCCGTCGACAAGATCGTGACCGCCTACGCCTCCCGTGACTTCCACCAGCACCTGGCCGACACCGTCGGCTCCACGCTGGAGAGCTTCGAGGTCAGCGGGGACACGGACGGCGCCTTCCAGGTGACCTCGCAGCAGTCGATGTCCGTGGACCGGCTGCCGGACATCGCCAAGAAGGTGATGAAGGGGCAGGTCACCGTGACGGTGACCGAACGCTGGTCGACGCCCGACGCCGACGGCTCCCGCCGCTCCGACATGGACGTGAAGATCCACTCGGCCCCCGTCAGCGCCGAGGCCTCCCAGGTGCTGCATGCGCGCGGGCCCGAGGAGACGCTGTCCACGGTGCGCGGCGAGGTCTCCACGTCGATCCCGCTGATCGGCAAGAAGCTCAAGGCCGCCGCCGAGCCGTACATGAAGAAGTTCGTCGCGGTGCAGTCCCGCGAAGTGGCGCAGTGGATCAGCGCGAACGGCTGAGCAGCGCTCTCTGAGAGGGGGCAGAACGCCGTCCGCCGGGTGCGCCTCAGCTCTGGTGGACGGTGTTCTGCGCTGCGGTGAGACCGTCGGTGATGATCAGCTCGACGGCGTCGGCGGCCCGGTCGATCACCTGCGGCAGGTCTTTCGCCTGTTCGGCGGAGAACTTCTGCAGCACGTAGTCCGCGGTGTCCATCCGTCCGGGCGGCCGCGAGACCCCGACCCTGACCCTGATGTAGTCGCGGTCCCCCTGCAGGTGCTGGGTGATGGACTTCAGCCCGTTGTGGCCGCCCTCGGAGCCGCCGCGTTTGAGCTTGAGGCGCCCGAAGTCCAGGTCGACCTCGTCGTGGACCACCACGAGTCGCTCGGGGTCGATGTCGAAGTAGTCCATCAGCCCGCGCACAGGCCTGCCCGAGGTGTTCATGTACCCCTCGGAGACGGCGAAGACCACCTTGGGCCCGCCTGCACCCAGACGGGCGGCCACGACCTGCGCTCCGACCTTGGTCCGTGTGTACTTCGCGTCCATGCGGTCCACGAGCTCATCGAGGACCATGTGTCCGATGTTGTGCCGAGTATGACGATAGCGGGGCCCGGGATTCCCGAGCCCCGCTATCAGCCAGGTGTCAGATGCCATGCCCCGCAGTCTATCGAGGCGTGGCCGTCGTGGGCGTCAGCTCACGCGTGTGGCGCTGATCAGGCGTCTTCGCCCTCACCGGACTCTTCGGCAGGAGCCTCGTCCGCAGCCTCGGCCTCCTCGGCACCCTCGTCCTCGCCCAGGTCCTGCGCAGTGGGCTCGTAGATGGTGACGACCGGGGACTCGAGGTCGGTCAGCGCGAGGGTGACGCCGGCCGGCAGCTGGAGGTGCTCCGGCAGGGCGTTCTCGTCGCGGTCGGTGATGTCGATGGAGATCGACTCCGGCAGGTGGGTCGCCTCGGCCTCGACGGCGACGGTCGGCTGGTCGAGCAGGTACTCGAAGCCGGAGGCCGGCTCACCGATGACCTCGACCGGGGCGTCGACGACGACCTTCTCACCCGAGCGGACGGCCAGCAGGTCCAGGTGGTCCACGCTGCGGTAGATCGCGTCGCGCTGGATGTCCTTGGGCAGGACGAGCTGCTTCTTGCCCTCGATGTCCAGGGTGATCAGCGCGTTGGGGTTGCGGACCGCCAGGGTGGTCTCGTGGTTGGGCAGCAGCAGGTGGATGGGGTCCTCACCGTGGCCGTAGACGACGGCGGGGATCTGGCCGCTGCGGCGGGCCTGGCGGGCGGCACCCTTGCCGAACTCGGTGCGGAGGGTCGCGGGGATGACGATCTTGTCAGCCATGATGTGTCCTTCGTCGGTTGTCTGGTGGAGTTCCAGGGCCTGGAGCCGGAACCGACGATTTCACGGGGCAGGTCGCCGCACACCTGGTGGAACACCGGGATTCCTCATCCCGGGCCGGGCGGCTGATGCGTCCTGTCCGTCGCCTCGTCGATCACGGAGTCACCGGCGGCCTGTACGGGCCGACGGCGCTCCCTCGCCTGGGCACAGTCGACCATGCTATCACGCACGCGCCGGGGCTTGTCCGGGCGAGAACGGGGCCACCATACTCGGTGCCATGAGCGATGATCCGACTGCCTCAGACGTGGCCGGGGCCCCCGCGCTGGAGGCGACCAGCCTGCGTGAGACCGAGAACCCGCGGCTGCTGCTGGTGCTCGTCCCCGGGTTGGGCACTGACGTCGCCTCCACCTGGGGGGCGGCGGCCGCACACCTTCCCGAGGACGTCTGGGCCGTGGGCCTGGATCTTCCAGGGCATGGCCGATCCGCACCGTGGACGGATGCGCCGGCCACGCCGTCGATGCCTCAGCTGGCCCGGGCCGTGGTCGACGCCGTGCAGCGCCTGCGCAGCACGCACCCGCGCCTGGAGCACAGCCCGCTGCGGGTGGCCGGCACCTCGCTGGCCGGCGGACTGACCCTGCAGCTGGCCGTCGAGCACGGCGCCGTCGTCGACTCCGCCACAGTGTTCGGAGGCCTTCCGCGATTCGGCACCGCCGAGGCCTGGCGGGACCGCGCCCAGCAGGTGCTCGACGACGGCACGGAAGCCTTGACGGAGGGCAGCATGCCCCGGTGGTTCTCCCCCGCGTTCCGCGCCTCCGCGCCAGAGGCAGTCCACGCAGTCATGGCCTCGCTCCGGGCGGCGGACGACTCCTCCTATGCCGCCCTGTGCACAGTGCTCAGCGGCTTCGACCTGCGCAAGGAGCTGCCCGCGATCTCCACACCTGTCCATCTGGTGGCCGGCGAGCTGGACCCGGTGGCTCCGCCGGAGGAGATCCGTGCGGCCGCCGAGGCGATCCCGGGAGCACGACTCACCGTCGTCGACGGCGTCGCACATCAGATCGCCGTCGAACGCCCCCAGAAGGCGGCGGAGCTGCTCAGCAGCTGAGGCACGGCCGGGCGTGGGCCCGGCAGCTCCTCCCCAGGCGAGGTGCTGTGATCCGCAGCACACCACCCCTGGTCCCTTTAATGTAATACCTGGTACGTTACTTGCCATGGTGACCTCCATCGCATCCGTCTGCCTCTCCGGCGGACTCACAGACAAGATCCACGCCTGCGCTGAAGCGGGCTTCGACGGCATCGAGATCATGGACTCCGACCTCACGGTGGCCCACGAGTCACCGGAGGAGATCCGCGCCCTCTGCGAGCGCCTGGGGCTCCGGATCGACATGTTTCAACCGTTCCGCGACGCCGAAGGCGTCGACGACGAGACCTTCGCCGACACGCTGAGGCGGGCCCGCGAGAAGTTCAGGACGGCAGGACGACTCGGCACCGACCTGATGCTGGTGTGCAGCAATGCCGGCACCGCCACTGTGGACGACGACGCCCTGGCAGCTCGCCAGCTCGGCGAGCTGGCGGACCTCGCCGCCGAACATGGGATCAGGCTGGCCTACGAGGCTCTCGCCTGGGGGCGGTTCGTCAACGACTATCGCCACGCCTGGCGGATCGTACAGATGGCCGACCGGCCGAATCTGGGAACCTGTCTCGACAGCTTCCACATCCTGTCCCGCGGGCACGACCCCTCCGCCATCGAGGACATCGATGGCGAGAAGATCTTCTTCCTGCAGCTGGCGGACGCGCCGGACCTGAGCATGGATGTGCTCTCCTGGAGCCGCCATCACCGACTCTTCCCCGGCGAGGGCTCCTTCGATCTGGTGACGTTCCTGCGCCATGTGCTGCGCGCCGGCTACACGGGACCGCTGTCCTTGGAGGTCTTCAACGACACGTTCCGTCAGACGGACACCCAGCGGACGGCCGCGCACGCGCGGCGATCCCTGACATGGCTGACTGACCGCGTGGCCGTCGCCGAGGGGCACCAGACGGGCCGCATCCCGCCGCCCCAGCCGCCGCGTGGAGTCGACTTCGTGGAGCTCGCGGGCGCGGACCTCTCGGCGGTCGACCACATGCTCGAGCAGCTGGGGTTCACCTTCCGCGGGACCCATCACCGCAAACCCGTCCGACTCTGGGCCTTCGGCTCAGCGCGCCTGATCCTCGATGAGCAGGACCGGCAGGAGGCACCGCACCTCTCAGGAATAGGGCTGTCCGTGGACGACGCGGCCCAGGCCTCCGGACGCGCCCAGGCCCTGGGGGCTCCCCCCGCGTTCCGTCGCACCTACGCCGGCGACCATGAACTGAAGGCCGTGGCGTCACCGGACGGCACTCAGGTGTACTGGAACGACCGACCCGCAGAGACCTGGGCGGAGGAGTTCGTCGGCGGCAACGATCCTGACGCCGACGTGATCGCCGTCGTCGACCACATCAATCTATCCTACCCCTGGCAGGACTTCGACGAAGCAGTGCTGTTCTCCACCAGCGTCCTCGGGCTGGACGCACAGGCCTCCTCCGAGGTTCCGGGGCCCCGAGGCCTGGTGCGCAGCCAGGTGATGCGCTCCCCGGACGGCGCGGTCCGAGTGCCGCTGAACCTGGCCCCGCCGACGGCCCCGAACCCGCCGCGCCATGTGGCGATCCGTTGCCGGGACGTGATCGGTGTGGCCGAGCGGGCTCGCGCGCGGGGACTGCACTTCCTGCCTGTGCCGGACAACTACTATGACGACCTCGCCGCCCGGTTCGCCCTCGACGGCGAACTCATCGATCGACTGCGCGGCCTGGATCTGCTCTACGACCGGGACGACGACGGCGAGTTCATCCACTTCTACACCCCGACGCTCGGGGACGTCTTCCTCGAGCTCGTGGAGCGCCGCGGCAGCTATGACGGCTATGGCGCGCCGAACGCTCCTGTGCGCCTGGCCGCCCAGCGCCCGCGGCCCTGACCCCTCCACCCTCCGGTCCTGCCGCTCCTGTTGACGCCTAATGTAATAACCGGTACGTTCGTAAGCACACCACGTGACTCCCGTCACATGCTCCCCGCTCCCCTGGGAGGGATCCCATGACACCACCGCCCCGCGGACCGCTTCGCCGAGCCGGACGGATGATCGACGCCCTGGAGATCTCCGCGGGCTCGGTGATGCTGCTGACGATCTTCGTGCTCGTCCTCATTCAGGCCGCCCAGCGCCACCTCCCCGGCGAGAGCCTGCCCTGGACGGGCGAAGTCTCTCGGTTCGCCCTGGCGTGGCTCACCTTCACCGTGGCCGGAGTCCTGATCAGCCGAGGCGGCCACATCACCCTGGAGGTGGTCGACATCCTGCCCAAGCCACGACTGATCCGTGCGGTCCAGGTGTTCGCCCTGGTCATCGTGGCCATCACAGCAGGGGCCTTCACACTGGAGGCCTGGGAGCTCGTGCAGACTCAGGGCGCCCTGCGCTCCCCGGTGCTCGGACTGTCCATGGCGCTGGTCTACGTGCCGGTCCTGCTGGGACTCATCAGCAGCACCGTCCGCGCCCTCATCGGCGCGGCCCGCATCGCGCTCCACGGACCCGTCCGGTCTGAGCTCGCCGAGGAGGTGGCCCGATGACACTACTGCTGCTGGCCCTGGCCATCGCGGTCCTGCTCGTCCTGCGGGTCCCGGTCGCCTTCGCCTTTCTGGGACCCTCGCTCGTCTACATGCTCGTCCACGGACACTCCTCCGGCATGAGCCTGCGCCAAGTCACCGACGCCGCCCAGAGCTTTCCGCTGCTCGCGGTCCCACTCTTCGTCTTCCTCGGCGCGCTGGCCAACCATGCCGGAATCGCGGACCAGCTCTTCCGGTTCGCGCTGGCGCTTCTGGCCCGCCTGCGCGGCAATCTCGGCTATGTCACCGTCGGGGTCAGCGTCGGCTTCTCCTGGATGAGCGGCTCTGCGGTCGCCGACGCGGCCGCCCTCGGCAAGGTCCAGATCCCGGCGATGCTGCGCAACGGCTACAGCCGCCGGTTCGCCACCGGAATCTCCGCGACCTCCTCCCTCATCGCTCCCGTCATGCCGCCGAGCATCCCCGCGGTGATCTTCGCCGGACTGGCCGCCGCGTCCACCGGCGCGCTGTTCGCCGCCGCCGTCATCCCGGCCCTCGCCGTGGCCCTCGGCCTGCTCGTCGTCGTCTTCCTCCTGGTGCGCCGCGAACCAGGGGTCAGCCGGGGGACCTTCGACGCCCGGGAGCTGCTGGCTTCGACCCGAGGGGTGCTGCTGCCGGCCCTGACTCCGGTGATCATCCTGGGTGGGATCCTCGGCGGCTGGTTCACCCCCACGGAGGCGGCCTCAGTGGCCGTGGCCTACGTCCTGCTGATCGCCCTGGTCCAACGGTCGCTGTCCTGGTCGGGCTTCCTGACCGCAGTGCGCGAGACGGTGGTGACCACCGCCGGCATCATGCTCATCGTCGCCTCGGCCGCGCTGCTGGGCCACATCCTGGCCAGAGAGCGTCTCCCCCAGCTCATGACGGAGCTGCTGTTCGGCATCACGGAGAACCCCGTCCTGTTCCTGCTGCTCATCGCCGGGCTGATGCTGGTCCTGGGGACGGTCATCGACGCCACGGCCGTCCTGGTGCTGACCGTGCCGGTCCTGCTGCCGATCGCCGTCCAGTACGGCGTCGACCCCATCGTGCTCGGCGTGGTGCTCATCCTGTCTCTGATGATCGGCCTCCTGACGCCGCCGGTCGGCACCGTCCTGTTCGTGACGGCGGCCGTCTCGGAAACACGCGTGGGCGAAGTGTTCCGCGGAGCGCTGCCGTTCATGATCCCGGCCGTGGTCGTCACGGTGCTGGTGATCCTCTTTCCCGAAGCCGTGCTGTTCATCCCGGAGGTGCTGGGCCTGTGACCGAATCCGAAGACCGTGCTGCGGACCGTGCTGTGCTGATCGGCCTGATCGGCCATGGTGTGGGACCGTCTCTGACGCCCCGCATGCATGAGCTGGAGGGGGCCCGCCACGGGCTGCGGCACATCTATCGGACCGTGGAGTTCCCCGAGACGCAGGACCCAGCGGCGGCATTGGATCACCTGCTCTCCAGCGCCGAGGCCTTCGGCTTCGACGGGCTCAACCTGACCCACCCGGTCAAACAGACGGTGATCCCGCTGCTGGATGAGCTCTCCGGGCCTGCCCGGCGGGTCGACGCCGTCAACACCGTGGTCTGGCGCGAGGGTCGGCGCGTCGGCCACAACACGGACGTCTCCGGCTTCTCCGCCTCCCTCGAGGACGCGATGGGCCGCACACACCGGGGGCGCGTCGTGCTGCTCGGCGCCGGCGGAGCGGGCTCCGCGGCGGCCCATGCCCTCGCCGCGGCCGGCGTGGAGGACCTGACCGCCGTCGACGTCGATCGCCGCCGGGCCGGCGAGGTCGCGGAGGCGGTGGCCCGGCATCACGAGGTGGCCAGCGTCCCGGCGACTCCTGAGGACCTGCCGGCGCTGCTCGCCGACGCTGACGGATTGGTCAACGCCACGCCGATCGGCATGGCCCACCACCCGGGCACTCCCGTCGACCGGCGCCACCTGCATCCCGGACTCTGGGTGTGCGACGTCATCTACCGGCCCGTGGAGACCCAGCTTCTCCTCGAGGCCCGTGCCCTGGGCTGCCGGACCGTCAGCGGCCTCGGCATGGCGATGCACCAGGCCGCCGAGGCCTTCGAGATCTTCACCGGCGAACCGGCCGACCGGCACGCGATGCTGGCCGATCTCCAGTCTCTGGTCGCCGCCGAACAGAACCTGTCCCCCACTCCCCGTTGAAAGGTCGCATCATGACACGCACGACGAAACTCCCGGTCCTCCTGACGCTGGCGACGGTGCCGGCGCTGGCCCTGGTCGGCTGCGGAGGCGACGGCGGCGACGCCGCCGAGGGCTCAGTCTCTCTGACCCTGGCCCACAGCTACAACGACGACCAGCCGCAGGCCCGCTGCGGAGCCGACCTCATCAAGGAGGAGGTGGAGGCCGCCGACGTCGGACTCGAGATCGAGATCTTCGGGTCCAGCCAACTCGGCGGGGACGCCGACCGGATCGCCTCCGTGGCCTCCGGTGACATCGATCTCGACATCCAGGGAGCCTCCGCGCTGGGGGCGGTGCACGAGCCGATCAGCGTCCTGGACGCCGCCTATGTGTTCGATGACGCCGAGCACCTGGCCGCCTTCATGGACAGTCCTGAGGGCCAGGCGGTGGTGGAGGACTTCGCGGACTCCGCAGGCATCCACACCCTCGGCGCCTGGTCCGCCGGGGCCCGTCACTTCACCGCTGACGATCCCATCCGCTCCCCGGAGGACCTCTCCGGTCTGCGGATCCGCTTCCCCGGCTCCCCCCAGTTCCTGATGAACGCCCGCGCCCTGGGCGCCGACGCGACCGAAGTGGCCTACGAGGAGCTGTACCTCTCCCTGCAGCAGGGCGCGGTGGACGGTCAGGAGAACCCGATCACCAACATCGATTCGGAGAACCTGTCCGAGGTGCAGGACTACCTGAGCCTCTCCGCCCACCAGCTCAACACGAACCTGGTCATCATGTCCGACCGCTGGGAGGAGCTCGACGACGCCCAGCAGGAGGCCCTGACCTCCGCCGTGGAGTCCGCGGTGGCGTCGGTGACCGACTGCGTGGCCGAGGACGAGGAGGCCACCCTCGACGAGTGGCGCGCCGGAGACGACTGGGAGGTCATCGACGACGTCGACGTCGACGCCTTCCAGGACCAGGCGCTCGACTACCTGGATGAGGCGCTGGACGACGAGTCGCACGACGTCTTCGAGGCCATCCGATCCACCAGCGAGTGAGCCGCTTGGCCGCGGGTCTGGTCGAGACCGTCACCGGGGCGGTGCCGGGCGAACAGCTCGGCACCACGCTGGTCCACGAGCATCTCTTCGTGGGTGATCCGCAGCTGGCCCGGGACCTCCCCCACCCCGAATGGGAGGAGTCCACGGCCGTGGACGAGGCCGTCGACCTCCTGACACGCCTCGCGGCCCTGGGGGTCGACAGCATCGTCGACCTCACCGTGCCGGGCCTGGGGCGGGACGTCCGGCTCATCCAGGAGGTCGCCCGCCGAGCTCCGGTGCGCGTGCTGGCCGCCACCGGGTGGTACACGATGGATGCCCTGCCGCCGTTCTTCCATCTCAACGGTCCAGGGAGGACCGTCGATGGACCGGATCCTCTGGTGGAGCTGTTCCGGCGGGATGTCACCGACGGCATCGCCGGCACCGGGGTGCGGGCGGCGATCATCAAGGTGGCCTCCGGCGCACGGGGCCTCACCGAGGATGTGGCGCGGGTGTTCGCCGCCGCCGCCACAGTGCACCGGGCCACCGGCGTGCCCATCATCACCCACTCTGACCCGGCCACGCGCAGCGGGATCGAACAGCAGCGGCTGCTCCGGGACCTCGACGTCTCGATGGACAGTGTGGTGATCGGACATGCCGGAGACTGCCCCGACGGCGCACGGCTGCGACGCCTGGCGCAGGCCGGTTCCTTCCTCGGCTTCGACCGGTTCGGCATGGCGCACACCGGCGACGACGAGGACCGCCTCCGCAGGCTGCTCGACCTTCTGGAGGCGGGCTATGACCGTCAGCTCCTGCTCTCTCAGGACGCCGCAGTGTTCAGCCGAGTCACCCCGCCGTCGTGGCGGCAGGCCCATGCACCCTCCTGGCGGATGGACCATCTGCATACGGAGATCCTCCCGCGGCTGCGCCGCCTGGGGGTGGACAGCAGACTTGAGCATCAGCTGCTGGTGGAGAACCCCCGACGTCTGCTCGCCGGCCGGCGAGACGGTTCTGATAATCTCGCGGAGCGAGAGGGGAGGTTCCCGTGAGCGAGACGCACATCCGGCAGCGCGACGCTGTCCGCACCCGTGCCGAGCTTCTCGACGTGGCCACCGAGGTCTTCGCCGACTCCGGCTACTCCGGTGCTCGCATCGATGAGATCGCCCGCCGCACCCGCACGACCAAGCGGATGATCTACTACTACTTCGGCGGCAAGGAGCAGCTGTACTTGGCCGTGCTGGAGAAGGCCTACCGAGGCATCCGCGACAAGGAACAGACCCTCCACGTCCATGACCTGGACCCGGCGGAGTCCCTGCGCCGGCTGGCGGAGCTGACCTATGACCACCATCTCGAGAACACCGAGTTCATCCGCCTGGTGGCGATCGAGAACATCCACCGGGGTCGCTTCATCCGGCAGATCGAGTCGCTGCGCGACCTCGGCAAGCCTGCCCTGGGCCTCTTGGAGGACATCCTCGCCCGCGGGCGCGAGGACGGCTCGTTCCGTGACGACGTCGACGCCGTCGACGTGCACCTGCTGATCAGCGCCTACTGCGTGTTCCAGGTGGCCAACCGTTACACCTTCGGGCATCTGTTCGAGCTGGAGCTGGAGGCCTCCGAGAACCGTGACCGGCTGAGGTCCGTGATCGGCGACGTCGTGGTGGCCTGGCTGACGAACCCGGAGGACCGCCCCACGGGCTGATCTCCCCGCCGGAACGACGACGGCGCCGCCCCTGATCTCAGGGCGGCGCCGTCGTCGTGTGTGCGGGTGGGCCTCAGGCGTTGCCGTCGAACAGCGAGGTGACCGAGCCGTCGGCGAAGACCTCGTGGATGGCCCGAGCCAGGATCGGGGCGATCGAGAGCACGGTGAGCTGCTCGAAGCGCTTCTCTGCCGGGATCGGCAGCGTGTTGGTGACCACGACCTCCCGGGCGCCGCAGGCGGCCAGCCGCTCGGCGGCCGGGTCGGAGAACACGGCGTGGGTCGCGGCGATGATGACGTCCTTGGCCCCGGCATCCTTGAGGACCTTCACGGCACCGGAGATCGTGCCCCCGGTGTCGATCATGTCATCGATGAGCACACAGGTGCGGCCCTCGATCTCGCCGACGACCTGCTTCGAGACGGCCTTGTTCGGCATGGTCAGATCGCGGGACTTGTGCACGAAGGCCAGCGGTGCACCCCCCAGGCGCTCCGCCCACTGCTCGGCCACGCGGACGCGCCCGGTGTCCGGGGAGACGACGGTGATCTCGTCGTCGGCGACCTGCTCGCGGATGTAGTCGGCCAGCAGCGGCACCGCGAAGAGATGGTCCACCGGGCCGTCGAAGAAGCCCTGGATCTGGGCGGTGTGCAGGTCCACGCTCATGATGCGGTCTGCACCGGCGGTCTTGTAGAGGTCGGCCACCAGCCGGGCCGAGATGGGCTCACGGCCGCGTCCCTTCTTGTCCTGGCGTGCGTAAGGGTAGAACGGGGAGACCACGGTGATCCGCTTGGCGGAGGCACGCTTCATGGAGTCGACCATGATGAGCTGCTCCATCAGCCAGTTGTTCAGCGGCCAGGGGTGGGACTGCAGCAGGAACACGTCCTTGCCGCGCACCGACTCGGAGGACCGCACGTAGAGCTCGCCGTTGGCGAAGTCGTAGGCGCTCATCGGCAGCAGCTCAGTGCCGAGCTCCGTGGCGATCTCCTCGGCCAGTTCGGGGTGGGCACGCCCCGAGGCGACCACCAGGGTCTTCTCGCCGCTCAGCCTGATCTCATCCATGCTGTAGTTCCTTCTCTCCGGTTCCCTGGGGTGTCACTGCTTACTCGGAGTCTGTGTTCGGCTCGGTGCGGCCCGCCTGCTGGGCGGCCTGGGCGGCCGCGGAGCCGGGCCGCTTCCGCTCCACCCAGCCGTCCGCATTGCGCTGCGGCGCCACCGACAGCGCCAGGGCCCCCGCCGGCACGTCCTTGCGAACCACGGCGCCGGCACCGGTGTAGGCGCCGTCTCCGACCTCCACGGGCGCCACGAATACCGTGTTGGAGCTGGTGCGGACATGGCTGCCGATGACGGTGCGGTGCTTGTTCTCACCGTCGTAGTTGGCGGTGATGTTGCCGCAGCCGATGTTGGTGTGCTCGCCGATGGTCGCATCCCCGGCGTAGCCGAGGTGGGAGAGCTTGGAGCCCCGGCCGATGGTGACGTTCTTGGTCTCGTAGAACGCGCCGATCTTGCCCTCAGGACCGAGGTCGGTGCCGGGCCGCAGGTAGGCGAAGGGACCGACCGTCGCGCCGTCGCCGATCCGGGCGCCGGAGCCATGGGTGCGCACCACCGAGGCGCCCTCCCCCACGACCACGTCGGTCAGGGTGGTGCCCGGGCCGACGACGGCGTCGCGACCGATCCGGGTCTCGCCGTGCAGCTGGGTGCCGGGCAGGACGGTGGTGTCCTCCTCCAGGACCACGGTGGCGTCGATCCAGGTGGTGGCGGGGTCCACCACAGTGGTCCCGGCGCGCATCGCGGCCTCCACGGTGCGCCGGTTCAGCTCGGCGCCGAGAGCCTGCAGCTGGACTCGATCGTTGGCGCCCTCGACCTGCCAGCGGTCCTCAGTGACGACCGCGGCCACTCGACCGCCCTCGGCGCGGGCCAGGGCTAGCACGTCGGTCAGGTACTTCTCCCCCTGCGCGTTGTCGGTCGTGACCTGACTCAGTGCGCGGGTGAGAACCTCCGCGTCGAAGGCGTAGATGCCGGAGTTGATCTCACGGACCTCGCGCTGGGCGGGGCTGGCGTCCTTGTGCTCCACGATGCCGGTGACCGAGCCGTCGTCGGCACGGATGATGCGCCCGTAGCCGGAGGCGTCGTCGAGGACCGCGGTGAGCACGGTGGTCGCGTTGCCTTCGGCCTCGTGGGTGCTGACCAGCTCGGCGAGCATCTCGGTGGTCAGCAGCGGCACATCGCCGTAGGTGACCACGATGGTCCCGCTCAGCTCAGCGGCCTCAAGGCCGGTCAACGCTGCCAGGCCGCATTCGACGGCGCGGCCGGTGCCGGGGATCTCATCCTGGTCCGCAATGACGGCCTGCGTGCCCAGCGAGTCGATATGAGCGGCCACCGTGTTCCGCTGGTGCCGGACCACCGCCACGAGGTGCTCAGGGTGCAGACCCGCCGCGGCGGACAGAGCGTGCCCGATCATGGAGCGCCCACCGATGCTGTGCATGATCTTCGGTGTGCGGGACTTCATCCGGGTACCCGCCCCTGCGGCGAGGACGATCACTGCGGCGGGACGGGTCTCGGGTACAGCCACGGGCAGAAGCTCCTTGACGTGGGAATCGGAGAACCCCTCAATCCTAACGGCGGCGAGGCCATGAGGGGCCGTTCCGCCCCTAGGACTCGAACCTAGACTGCACAGCTCCAAAGGCTGGCGTGCTGCCATTACACCAGGGCGGAGTGCGGGCCGGTGACCGCGCGTGGTTCATCTTCGCATGGGAGACCCATCAAGTTCACATCTTGACTTCCCTATCGCGAACATCTATATTTACTTCTGTGAACACCAGCGAAGATCCTCGGGGATCTCTTCACAGACGGGAAGAATCATGACACGCACTGCACTGGCCACCGGATCCGTCGGCATCGCGCTTCTGACACTGACCGGCTGCGTCACCCTCGGCCCCGGAGAGAGCCAGGTGGACTCGGCATCGACCCCGGCGCCCGAGGCGGAGCGGACCAGCCACGAGCACCGGGGGTCCTCCCTGGCCCATCCCGTGGAGGACGCCGAGGTCTTCACTCACATGCTCGAGACGCGGGAGACCGTGGAGACCCTGCGCGCCGAGATGGTCATGACCTTCGAACTCGACGCCCTCTGGACCGCTCAGGACCAGCGGTTGGAGATGACCGCTGAGGGGGCTGAGGACTTCTCCGAGGTCTTCGTCATCGGATCCCTCACAGAAGACGGACAGGTGGTGGAGTCCTTCGAGACCTACATCACGGACGGGATGGCGATCTCCACCACCGACGACGGAGGCTGGGAGGACGACCCCGGAGTCAAGCCGGCGGACGGCGAGGACGACAGCCGGTACAGCCGCGTGGTGCAGGGCATCGGCGACCTGGAGCAGCTGCTCGAGGTCACCTTCGACGACGATGCCTACACACTCAGCTACAGCGGCAGCGACCCGGCGGCCTTCGACGCCTTCGAAGAGCCCTTCTCCCTGAGCCTCGACGGCTATGAGCCGGAGGACACCGATATGACCGTCGACGCCGTGGTCGACCCCGAGACCTTCTATGTGGAGGAGCTCTCCTTCACGCTGCACACGAAGGACTCGCCGCACCCGGTCGACCTCGGTATGGAGATCACCGCGGAGTACTCCCAGTTCAACGAGATCCCGGCGCTGGAGATCCCCGAGGACGTCCTCGAGGAGGCCTACGGATCACAGGAGTGAGCACAATCTCCCGTTCTGGCCGCCGCTGAGCCCACAAGGACCTCTCAGAAGAGGTCCTTGTGGCGCGTGTAGTGATCCAGGGCAGGCCCGACGGAGCCGAGCCCATAGGTCCGCAGCACCTCGGCCAACCCGGGAGCACTCCCTTCGAGCTGGTCGGCGGCCTCCTTGATCTGCTGCCCCGACGCCACAGCCCGCAGCAGGTGGCGCACACCCGCGACGACGGCGGCATCCCCACCTTCGGCCGAGACCATCGAGGTCGTCCGGGTGAAGCGCCCGGTCGACGACCTGATCCCTTCGAGCCGACCCGGAATCTCTGCCGGCTCCACAGCACCCTGATCCAGCTGCTCGGCGAGCTCATCGAGAGCCTGGAGCCGCTGAAGGACCGCCGGATTGCCGATCTTCACCCGCTGGGCGCTGTTGAGCTGAGAGAGCATCGGCGCAGACATCCCCAGCACACCGGCCAGCTCGGACTGATTCATGCCGAAGGCCTGCTTGACCCGGCCGAAGATCCCGGACAGCGGCTCGCCATAGGCGGCCCGCTGAGCCTCGATGTTCTCCTCCACCGTCATGGACGCCTCCTCTCCATCCGTCACCGTCATTCACTCATGCGAAGTCTACTCCGCCGGGGGACGGCATGCGACGGCACCCGAACACCGGAGCACACCCCCGCCCCACCGGACCATCCCCCATGGAGCTGGTGCTTCACCGGATGACACCTGAGGGCCACCATGAAGACCCTTGACTTTGCAGTCGCAACTCCTTAGAGTTGCTAGTGCAAAGTTCATCTCACGGAGGAGAACATCATGGACACCCCAGCATGGCGCACCATGACCGCACTGGGCCTGGCCGCCGCCCTCACCGGTGCCGCCGCCCCCGCCGCGCACGCCAGCATCACCGCCGACGTCGACGACCGGGAGGAGCAGAATGACCGGGACCGCCGCGAGGACCGCGACGTGCGGACCGAGCGGCCTGACATCACCCAGGATCCGACGGACTCTGACGAGGGCGAGCTGCTGCTGGTCCTCGACGCCTCCGGATCCATGTCCGAGCCGGACGCCGACGGCACCACCAGGATCGAGGCGGCCCGGGAGGCCCTGCACCAGGTGGTCGACGGCCTCGACGAGGACCAGCAGGTCGGCTTCCGCGTGTTCGCCGGTGAGGTCACGGACTACACCGACCCCGCCGCCTGCGAGGACTCCGAGCTCGTGGTCCCGGTCGGCGCCGACAACCGTGCCGAGCTGCGAGACGCGATCCAGGCCTATGACGCCGTCGGCGGACGCACTCCCTTGGCGCACGCGCTCTCCGAGGCCGCCGGCGACCTCGGCCAGACCGGCCCGCGGACCATCGTGCTGGTCTCCGACGGCGAGGAGAACTGCGTGCCGGACCCCTGCGAAGTGGCCGACACCATCGCCTCCCAGGGCGTGGACGTCACCATCCACACCGTGGGCTACCACGTGGAGGAGACCGCCCGTGAGCAGCTGCAGTGCATCGCCGCCGTGGCTGACGGGGAGTACTACGACGCCGACGACGTCGACTCGCTCACCCGCACCCTGGAGCGGGTCTCCGACCGGGCCTTCGAACCGTTCAGCCTGATCGGCGAGGAGGTCACCGGTGGAGAGAACTGGGGCGAGGCTCCGCAGCTGGAGACGGGCCACCAGTACGTGGACACCCTGACCGAGCACACGCTGCACTTCAGGATTCCCCGCCAGCTGGAGAACTCCTCGGTCCACGTGGGCCTGACCACCCACAATCCGCACGGCGACTCCGACTGGATCCGGATGGAGCTGGAGACCTGGGACGGCGACCGCTGCGACCGGGAGACCATGTCAGGCTTCCACTTCGCCACACTGAACTTCCTCGGCACCGCGCAGGTCAGCGGATACCGGGACCCGGAGCGCGACGCCGGGGAGGACCCGTGCGGCGAGGCCGACGAGCTGATCCTCTCCGTGGAGCAGATCGGAGACCCTGCGGAGGCGGAGACCCTGGGGCAGGCCTTCGAACTGATGATCTACGAGGAGCCTGAGGCGCTGAACGTCGCGGATCTGCCCGCCGAGGCGGAGCGCGGCGAGGTGGAGTGGACCGACATGGGCCGCGACCCCCGGGGCGCCCAGGACGTGGTCGGCGGCACCTCGTTCAACCACGCGCCGATCCTGGAACCCGGCACCACCTATGACGGGGACATCATCCCCGGTGAGGCCCTGGTGTTCCGGGTGCCGGTGGAATGGGGTGAGCACCTGCAGGCCGAGGCCTACTTGGAGGCCCCGGACATGGAGACTGCGGAGAAGTTCTCCTCGCTGCGCACCAGCGTGGGCATCCTCTCGCCGAACCGCGGGATGGTCGACTACGACTCGGGCCGCACCGGCGCCCAGCGTTCGGACATCTTCCAGGCCATGACCCAAGAGGTCCGCTGGCACAACCGCGTGTCCTCGACCTCCGGGATCGCCGCGACGGACACCGCCGGTCACTACTACGTGACGCTGGTGATGGACCACACCGACGACGGCGCCACCTTCAGCCTTCCCTTCCGGCTCACGGTGGACACCTTCGGCGACTCCGGTGACGGCACCCCGGAGTACGCGGGGGACCCCGAGGAGCTGCGACCGGGGCGCGACGAACGGGAGGACGAGCAGGAGGACGGGCAGGCCTGAGGGAGGGTCGCTCACGCACCCGACCGCACGCTTCGTCCACGTGACGGCCCCGGGCCGGGAGGAGGCCCCTCCTGGCCCGGGACCGCCACCAGTAGACTGCACGATGAGGGTTCCTGACCTCCGGTCCCCGAGACCGTGCCGTCGACATGCCGCCAGAGATGCCGACCCCACGATCGAGGGCACCACCCGGGGAGGACGCCGTGAGAGGCCGCCACACCGCGACCGGTCACCAGGACCCACCGCACCGCACCGTCGAAGAGGCCCGGGAGATGACCATCAGAGCCCCCTACCGGACCATCGCCGCCCTGGGCGGCGCCCTGCTGGTCATGCTGCTGCCCGGCCCTGAGGCCGCTGCCGCAGGCGAGGAGGCTGTGCGGGAACCGGTGCAGGAGCAGGTGCAGGAGCCGGTCCTGCAAGGTGAGGAGATCACCGGCGGATCCAACCCCGGCGACGCCGTCGCGCTCAGCTCCGGCACCCAGTACCTGGACGAGTTCACCACCGGCACGCTCCACTATCGGATCCCCCGAGAGGTGGCGCATTCGACCCTCCACGTGGGGATCACCACGCTGGGTCAGTCCGGCGACGGCGACCAGGTGCGGGTGGAGATGGGCACCTGGGAGGGCGATCTGTGCGCCTCGGACACCATCTCGAGCTCTGCCTCCGGGTTCCTGGACCATCTGCGCACCACCCATGTCGCCGCGGGTCCGCCCTTGGACGGAGGAGCCGACGGGACCTGCGGCTCCTCCGAGGAGATCGTGCTGACCATCGAACTCAACGCCGACCCCGAGGACGCCGTCAGCGTGGGCCAGCCGCTGGAGATCCTCGTCTATGAAGAGCCGCGACCGGTACGCCTGGGGGAACTGCCTCCGCCGGACGAAGGCTTCGACCATGACTGGCGAGACATCGGCCGTGACGTCTCGGGGGCCCTGGAGGTCGAGCCCGGCCGGTCCTTCGGCATGGCACCTGAGCTCGAGCCCGGCAGCACCTATGAAGTGACCATCCGACCCGGCGAGACGCAGATCTTCCGTGTGCCGGTGGACTGGGGCGAACGCCTCCAGGCCGAAGCGTTCTTCCCGGAGCCGGACGAACAGCGCGCCGACCGGCTCGCCGGGATGGGTTCGGTGTCCCTGGCGGTCACCAACCCACTGCGGGCGCTGGTGGACCATGACTCCGGCACGCTGAGCACGTCCTCCGCCACCCAGAACCGGGTCAACCCCGGTCCGGTCCGCTGGTTCAACCGGGAGTTCAGCTACACCATGCTCGCCGGGGACCACTACCTGGTGGTCACCGCAGATGAGCACGACGCCTCCGAGAGCCTCTCCCTGCTCTACCGCCTCACCCTGGACACGTTCGGTGAGGCGGGCGACGGCGCTCCCGCCTACCCTGACGACTACGAGGGCGCGTGGCCGACGTTCTCCGGCGGCGAGGTGACCGCCGACGGGCCCGGCACCGGCGCTCTGACCAGGATCAGCGCGCTGGGCGACAGCACGGCCGTCGTCGCGGTCCTGGCCGTGGTCGGGCTGCTCCTGATCGGCTCCGGATCCATCGTGCTGGTCCGGGTGATCCGGGATCCCCGACCGCTTCCGGACGGAGCAGGGCCCGTCCCCTGGCAAGGACCAGCACCTCAAGGACCAGCACCTCAGGGACCAGCACCTCAGGGACCAGCACCTCAGGGACCAGCGCCTCAGGGACAGCAGGTCTACGGGGCCGGACCGTATGGCCAGCCGCCGTCCTCTCCGAGCCGCTATGGGCAGAGGCCCGACGACCACGGGCCTCCCGCCGGCGGTGCCGCACCCGAGCCGCCTCCGTGGGGGCCGGGTCCTGAACGGCGCTGAGCGGCACTGCCCGGCGCTGACCCGCACCGGCCTGGACCGGGAGTGACGGGTCAGGTCAGCACGATCCAGAAGGTGAAGAGCAGCACCAGCAGGCCCAGCAGGATCAGCCCCAGGGCGATCCCGATGCCACGGAGCCGCGAAGGGCGCTGAGGCGCCCCACCGCGCGCCAGGGGGCTCCCCCCTGTGTGTGCGGACAGGCTCGCCTCCGGCTGTCCGCCGGTGTATTGACCCAGCTCCGGCTGCGGGGATCGCGGAGGCAGGCCGGAGTTCGGGCTGGGGCTCGGACCTGTAGCCGCTGTGGGGTTCGGCGTGGGACTGGGTGCGGGGTTGTGTCCAGGGTTCTGGGCGGGGTCCTGTCCGGCTGGCCGGGTCGCCGCAGGCGCTACCGGTCGAGCCGGTGCGGAGCGACGGTCGAGCATCGCCGTCGACGCGTCCTCCGTGGCCGCGTCCTCTGCGCCTGCGGCGGCGCCCTGCGCGGGCTCAGGCTCGCTCGGTGGGGGCCCTGGGACCGCGGCCCCGTGCCCGTCGACCGGGCCGCGAGGCGTCCAGCCGGGCGGCAGCTCGGGGACCTGGTCGAAGACCTCGACCTCCCCGAGGATCCCCTCCAGCGGGACCCGGTCCGTGAACAGCTCCGACTCGGCCAGGGCCTGTCGCGCCGTCGTCGCGTCCTGAGTGCGGGCCGTGATGCTGGGAGCGGCCATGCGGGTGACGACGTCGACCAGTCTCGGTGGAAGCGGGTACGGCAGGTCCGCGCCAGCGAGCGCCTCGGCAGCCGCGGTGTCCTGGTCGGGACGCAGCCCGATGAGCATCTCGACCGCACACATCCCGGCGGAGTAGAGATCCGCCCGAGGATCGGGGTCCCACCCCAGGCGCAGACATTCCGGCGCCAGATAGCCGGGCGTGCCCAGCGCGTAGGGCCCCTGGGTGAGACGGGGCTCGTCGATGCCCGCGGCGATCCCGAAGTCGCCGAGCCACAGCTGGGGCCGGTCCCGTCCGGTGGCGTCGAGCAGCAGGTTCGCCGGTTTGACGTCCCGGTGGACGAGTCCCTCGGAGTGGATGGCCTCCAACGCAGCGAGCAGCTGGTCCAGGAGCAGGGCCACCAGGCGGGGCGGCAACGGCCCGAAGTCCCCCACCAGTGTGGACACTGAGCCGCCGCGGATGATCGGCATGGTGAACAGGACCTTGTCGTCCTCCCCCGCCCATCCGGTGGGGGCCAGCACATGCGGGTGGTCCAACCGCAGGCTCTGTTCGCGGATGAAGCGCAGCAGGGAGGTGGCATCCACCTGGCGGAGGACCTTCGCGGCGCAGTAGGTCTGCCGTCGGTGATCCCAGGCGCGCCAGACCGTGCCGACGCCGCCTTCGCCCAGCGGGTCGACGAGTTCGTAGCGTCCTGCGAAGACATCCCCCATCGGGGCCAGTCTAACGACGCACCGACCGTGCGGCGGGCAGCATCACCCCGACCATCACCTCGTCAGAGGCCGGGCTCCGATCCGGGCAGCGCCCAACGCAGGGGGTTCGCGTTCCAGGAGTTGCCCACGGAGAGCAGGACGCGTCCAGAGATGTAGCGGTCAGTGGACCATTCCAGCACCCTGCCGGCCGGGTCCCGGGAGACGCGCCGGTGCATCAGCAGCGCCGTGCCGCGGGAGACGCCCAGCATCGCCGCGTCGCGGGCCTTGGCGCCTTCGGCACCGAACATATGCTCCGCGTGGCTGAAGTGCACCCCGTGGTCCTCGGCCAGCACAGCCGTCACCGAGGGAGTGTCCTGGGGGATCCGCTCCACGATCTCACCGAGCCACTCGGGGTAGTGGGTCCGCTCGAGCATCACGATCTCGCCGTCCAGCGAGCGAAGCCGCGTGATCGCCAGAACCCGCTGGCCCGACCGGGCCTGCAGCAGCACCTCGTCCATCTCAGAGGCGATCAGCCACCGACTCTCCATGACCTGTCCTCCGGGCTCACGGCCTTGGCCGCGCGCCCACTGAGCGAAGCTGTGGAACTCGCCGAAGCTGGACGGCTGGCGAGGGATACGCACCACGGTCTTGGGTCTCCCCCGTGTGCCGTCGACGGTGCCCTCGGAGACCAGCTCCTTCAGGGCGACGCGCACAGTTCCGGGTGAGACCCCGAAGCGCTCGCTCAAGACACGTTCCGACGGCAGCGAGTCACCGATGCCGAGCACGCCGGTGCGGATCTCCTCCCGCAGCGCCTCCGCGATGCTGGTGAAGGCGAACCCTGCCATCTTCCACCCCTTCCCTGTGCTGGTCAGTGCCTGTGCTGGTCAGGGCCCTGCGCTGGTCAGTGCCCGTGCTGGTCAGTGTAGGCCCCGCAGGCCCTGGGCGGATTCGTCCGCCGTTGTTCATCCGGCGTGCACCATACCGCTTCCCGCACGCCACTTCCACTAGTGATCTTTGACTTGACTTCGCCGAGTTCACTAGTGAACATGGTGTCGTCGACGCCGACGATGTGCCCCGAGCCACAGGCCGGGCCCGGCGACCCCGTTCACTCGACACCTCCGACGAAGGGCATGGAACTTTTCTGATGCGCACCCGAGACCTCACTCTGCTCAGCACCCTCACCATCACGACGCTCGGCCTCGCGGCCTGCGGAGGGGACGGAGGTGAGTCCGAGTCTTCGGCGACGTGGCGAGACGCCAGCACCGTGGAAGACGGCGGCGGCATGGATCAGCTCATCGAGGACGCCCAGGCCGAAGGCACGTTCAACGCCATGGGCCTCTACGAGGACTGGGCCAACTACGGCGAGCTGCTGGAGGCCTTCTCCGAGAAGTACGACATCGAGATCGTCAACGACACCTCCACCGGCTCCAGCCAGGACCTCATCAATGCGGTCGTCAACCGCCAGGGACAGGACAATTCGCTGGACTACCTGGACACCGGGATGAGCTTCGCCCAGCAGGCCGCTGCGGACGAACTGCTGGCCGGCTACACCCCGCAGACCATCGACGACATCGACGAGGACCTGCGCTCCGGCGACGGCACCTGGATCAACCACCTGGGCGGAACCATCGCGATCGGCTGCGACACCTCCCGCGTGCCCGACTGCCCGGAGGACTTCTCCGACCTGCTCGACCCCAAATACGCCGGCCAGGTCGCCCTGTCCTCCGACCCCACCGCATCCGAAGGGGCGTTCATGATCGTCCATGCCGCGGCGGCAGCCAACGGCGGCTCCTTCGACGACATCGAGCCCGGGATCGAGTTCTTCGCCGAGCTCTCCGAGAAGGGCAACCTGGTGCCTGTCGAGGCCAACGCGGGCACCATCGAGACCGGCGAGACGCCGATCGTGCTCAACTGGGACTACCTGCTGCAGCCGATCGCCGACGACCTCGCCGAGGAGGCCGACATCGATCTGGAGATCCATCTCCCCTCGGACGGTCAGGTGGCCTCCTTCTACGCCGCCTCCCTCAACGACGACGCCCCGCATCCTGCCGTGGCGCGACTGTTCTTCGAGTTCCTGTTCTCCGACGACGGTCAGAACATCCTCCTGGAGGGCTATGTCACCCCGGTCCGTCTGGACGCCATGATCGAGGCCGGCACCGTGGACCAGGACGCCCTGGACGCTCTGCCCGGCGAGGGCGCCGTGGACGCCCCGCAGCCCACGCTGGAGCAGCGTGAGGCCAATCAGGCGATCGTCGACGAGCACTGGGCAGGTGCCCTCCGGTGACGGCCGGGCTCACACCACAGCGCTCCCCCGGGCCGCCGGCGTCGCCGCGGGCGGGCCGTCGGCGGGGCCGGGAGACGCTGGGGGCCCTGCGTCATCCGGCCACGCTCGCGCTCCTGCCCCTCGGCGTCCTGCTGCTGCTCTTCTTCATCCTGCCGATCGTCGGCATGGCCGTCATCGCCGTCACCGTCACCGCCGAGGACGGCAGCATCGGCGTCGGCGCAGACCACTTCCTGGCGCTGACCTCCGGGTCGCACTCCCAAGCGATCCTCAACTCGCTGCAGGTCTCCGCTGTGGGCTCACTGATCGCGGCGGTGATCGGGACTGTGACGGCCTTCTGCATCAGTCTCATCCGCTCCGCGGCACTGGACTCGATCGTGGCGGTGTTCTCCTCGGTGCTGGCCAACGACGGCGGCGCGCCCCTGGCGTTCGCATTCATCGTCACGCTGGGCAACGCCGGCCTCGTCTTCAGCGCGCTGAACCTGGACGCCACGGGCTTCTCGCTGTACTCCTGGCAGGGACTGGTGGTGATGTACCAGTACTTCCTCATCCCGACCATGGTCATGGTCACGTTGCCCACCTTCATGGGACTGCGCCGCGAGTGGCGGGAGGCCGACGCCGCCCTGGGCGGATCCTCCCGGAACTTCTGGCTCCGTGTGGGCCTACCCATCGCCGCACCGGCGCTGCTGGGCGGCTGGGTCCTGTGCTTCGGAGCGGCCTTCGCCACGCACGCGTCTGCGGCCGTGCTGATCGGTGCCGGCGGGTTCCCGCTGATCCCGTTGAACATCTCCTCCTTGCTGGGGCAGAGCCCCTCCAGCCAGCCCGTGGCCATGGCGCTGGGCATCACGATGGTGGTGATCGCCGTCGTCGTGCTGTTCCTGTTCAACCGGCTGCAGAGGAGGAGCGCACGATGGGTGCAGTGACCACCACGACCTCAGTCGCCCCAAGCGCCCCAGAGACCACAGGGACCGCTCGGACCTCAGGGCGCTCCCCTCGCGATCGGGCGCTGCGCGCCTCACGGTGGGTGCCGGTCGTCGCCGTTGCGCTCTACGTGACGGTCCCGGTGCTGTGCTCTGTGGCCTACGCGGTCCTCCCGGGCGGCAGCTTCTCCCTGGCCGCCTACTCCGTGATCGGCGATGACGCGTCCCTGGCTGCGGCGGCTGGACGCACTCTGGCGATCACTGGTGCGACCATCGTGACGTTGGTGGTCACGCTGGTGCCGGCCGTGGTGGCCGTCCACCTGTGGGCACCGCGGCTGCGCCCGCTGCTGGAGATCCTCTGCACCTTGCCGCTGGTGGTCCCCCCGATCGCCATCGCCGCCGGAGTCGTCGCGCTGCTCAGGGCCGGAGCCCAGCAGGGACGCGGCTCGCTGGGGAACCAGATCAGCCAGTTCCTGCAGAGTCCCGACCTGCCGCTGATCCTGGTGGGGACCTACGTGGTGCTGTGCCTGCCGTTCACGTTCCGCTCCATCGACGCCGGGCTGCGGACCATCCCGCTGAAGGCCATGGTGGAGGGCTCCACGATCCTGGGCTCGAGCATCTGGGGCACGATCTTCCGCGTCGTGATCCCCAACATCCGCGGGTCGATGCTCTTCTCCGTGTTCTTCGCCACCGCCCTGTGCTTCGGCGAGTTCTCCCTGGCGGCGACACTGAGCCAGCAGACCATCCCGGTGTGGCTCTACGACGTCTCCTCCCACGACTTCCGCGCGTCCATCGCCATCGCCGTACTGCTGAACCTGACCACCTGGGCGCTGCTGTTCGTCGCCACGCTCTCCGCCGACCGGTTCTCACCGGCCGCCCGGGCGGCACGGGCCGAGAAGCAGCTCCAGAAGACCACGACGAAAGCCCTCGCCTCATGAATGCCTCCGCGACATCCGCCGAGACCACCACATCGCGCGCCTCACAGGACGCCGGAGCCACCTCCGAGGTGACACCCTCCGGTACGACGACACCCGGCGTGACGACACCCGGTGGGACGGAGCCAGGCGACTCTCCGGCCTCCAACGAGGTGACCCTCACCGGAGTGTCGAAGTCCTTCGGTCCCACACCCGTGCTGCGCGAGCTGGATCTGCGCATCTCCGCCGGTGAGCTCGTGACCGTGCTGGGACCGTCCGGATGCGGCAAGACGACCGCGCTGCGCATCCTCGCCGGCTTCGAAAGGCCGACCTCCGGACGGGTCCTCGTCGGGGGGCGGGACCTGACCGGAGTTCCCCCGAACCGGCGCGGCATCGGCATGGTGTTCCAGGCGTACAGCCTGTTCCCCAACATGACCGTGCAGGACAACGTGGAGTACGGCCTGCGGGTGCGCAAGGTCCGCCGGGAGAGACGTCGGGCGACGGCGGCGGAGATGCTCGAGCTGTGCGGCCTGGGCGAGTTCGCCCTCCGGTATCCGCATCAGCTCTCCGGCGGTCAGCAGCAGCGGGTGGCACTGGCTCGCGCGCTGGCCACCCAGCCGGAGGTGCTGCTGCTCGACGAGCCGCTCTCAGCCCTGGATGCGATCGTGCGCACCCAGATCCGGGAGGAGATCCGGCGACTGCAGCAGCAGCTGGGCATCACCACCATGTTCGTCACCCACGATCAGGAGGAGGCGCTGGCCATCGCCGACCGGGTCGCAGTGCTCAACGCCGGGGTCATCGAGCAGATCGACACGCCCCAGACCGTCTATCGGCGGCCGGCCGGAGCGTTTGTGGCCCGATTCGTCGGCACTGTCTCCGAGCTCGGGGCGGAGCCGTCGTTCACCCACGGCGCCCTGCCCGCGCAGGCCCCCGGCCCCGGGCTGGACACCGTGTTCGTCCGCCCGGAGGATCTCACGCTGCTGCCGGAGGAGGAAGGGCGCTGCACCGTGGTCGCCCAGATCTACACCGGAGAGCGCACGGTCGTGCGGGCCGAGACGCCGGACGGAGTCACGGTGACCAGCTCCGTCTCAGCCGCAGAGGCCGCCGAACTTGTGCCGGGGACTCGCGTCAGTCCGCACCTGCTGTCCGCACCGGCGCTGCGGCTTCCCGCCGGCGCCGGTCAGGCGGCAGCATGACCGGGGGCCGACTGCGGCCGAGGCTGCGCCTCGGCCGCCCACCCCAGACCGAGGTCACCGCCGAGGCCGTCGTCTTCGACTGTGACGGGCTGCTGGTGGACTCTGAGTCCGTGTGGATGGATCTGATTTCCTCCTGGCTGCCTGATCGGGACGGGTCCCCTGAGTCGAAGCTGGAGAGCTTCCGTGGAGTCGGCGTGGACGACGCCGCGGCCCGGCTGGCGGACCTGCGGCACGACGGCGCACGTCCCGAGGACATCCAGGAGCAGCTGGTGGCTCGATACTCCGCCCTGCTGGCGGCCGGAGTCTCCCCCATGCCCGGTGCGCTCGACCTGGTGCGGACGCTCGCCGGGTACGTCCCGCTCGCAGTGGCCAGCAACGGGCTGCGCGCCGATGTCACCGCGATGCTCGCCGACGTCGGAATCCTCGATCAGGTCCAGGTGATCCGCACCCTGGACGACGTCACCTCCGGAAAGCCTGCCCCGGACCTGTACCTGGAGGCCGCTTCCGCGCTCGGTGTGGATCCCTCCCGGGCCATCGCCTTCGAGGACTCCCCCGCCGGTGCACGGGCAGCCCGCGCGGCCGGGATGACGGTGCTGGGCGTCAATGCCGACCCGGAGGTCACACTGGACTGCGACCTCCGCTTCACCGCGCTGACCGAGCTCACCGTGCGCGTGGAGGTCTCCGGGGAGAAGGATGGAGCCTGCGGCCCGGTGACCACCGCGTGACCACCACACGATGACGAAGCCCATCCGTGACCAGGACGATGAGACGACGAGGGAGATCCCTATGACCGAGACGACAGAGCCGGCGTCCGCCCCCGCCCCGCTGGCCGTGGAGACCGCCCGGCCCACTCTGCGGCTGATCAGCTGGAACCTGTGGTTCGGGGGCGAGAAGGTCCACGACGGCCGGCACAAGCAGGTGGACGTGCTCCGCAGCCAGGAGGTGGACCTGCTGTTCCTGCAGGAATGCTGGGGCGACGCCGGAGGACGTCTGGGCCGCACCCTCGGGATGACCGTGGCCCAGCAGTCGTGGGACAACGCGGTTTTGACCACGGGCGCCGCACAGCTGGTGGCCACCGACACCGCCCCGTACGCCACCGCTGCGATCGTGCGGACCCGGCTGGGTGAGGTGCTCGCCTGGTCGGTGCATCTGGCCCCGCGGGACTACGGCCCCTACCGGTCCGCCGAGCTGCCCGAGGGGCAGGACGCGGTCTTCGCCCAGGACGGCGAGGTGGCTCGTGACCAGCAGGCCCAGCGGATCCTCGCCGAGACCGACCGTCTCCTGGCCGAGCACGGCGAGATGCCGGTGATCATCGCGGGAGACTTCAACGTGCCGTCGCCGGTGGACTGGGACGGCGACGAGCGGCCCGACGTCGACTGGCCGGCGACCCGACGTCTCATCGAGTCCGGCTACACGGATGCCTTCCGCGCCGTCCATCCGGATCCTCGACTCGCACCGGGCCGGTCCTGGGCACAGATCCACACCTTGGCCGACGAACCCCGGGATCGGATCGACTTCATCTACGTGCGGGGCCTGTCCGTCCTCGCCGCCGACCACCTCGGAGGGGCGGCCGACGGCGAGGATGCCCCTGACGATCAGGGCTTCGTGGAGTACGGCGGGGTGTGCCGACACATCCCGGACCACGAGGACAACGAGTTCCCCTCCGACCACCTGGCGGTACGCGCCGTGGTGGCCGCGGGCTGAGTCCGCGGGGCCTACCGATCAGCCCGGGCGGTCAGGAGTGTGGTTCGGAATGTGCCCGCCGCGCCCCGCGCCACAACAGCCAGCCGAGCATCCAGAGCTCGGCAGCTGTCGCCGGCGCGGTCAGCGCGACCTCTGCCCCCTGCGGCAGCGTCGGTGCCAGTACGGCGATGAAGGCGTTGGCGGTGTAGAGGATCCCACCGAGGACCAGCAGCTGGGGCAGGACCCGCGGGGTCCAGCCCGAACGCCGCGCCACCAGCCCCATCGGGATGAGCCAGAGGCCGAAGAACACGTTGCCGGCCATCCAGAGGTTCTCGCTGATCAGATACAACGTCTGGCTGAACGCGGTGGCGGGGGCCGCCCCCGTGCCCGCAGACAGGACGAGATCCAGCGCGGTGGCCAGCATCGCAGCACTGGCCAGAATCGCCACGGCGTTGACCATGCCGAAGATGGCGATCGCCCCGGCCAGGAAGGTGTCCACCGCGCGGAAGATCCGGTAGAACCAGAGGGCGCACAGCGCCTGGGTGGTCGCCGTGGCCAACTCCAGGGCGACCCCCGCCCGGGCCAGCGGCTGCGAGTCGGCCACAGCGGCCATCGTCGCAGCCGGGTCCCCCGGGTCGAAGATCATCGGGCGGATCACCAGGAAGGACAGAACGCCAGTGACCACCAGCGCCAGATAGAACAGTCCGGTCAGGCGGGCGTCGGAGGGCCGGAGGCCGCCCGGCGGGGCCTGCCCTTCGGGGGGAGAACGGTGGGTCCTGAGGCTCTCAGTGGAACGTGCCATGACAGGTCCTCTCGGGGATGGTGAGGCGAGTCCGGTGGTCCTCCCGATCCTGCACCTTACACTGTAAGGTAGCGGTGCTGGGTGGGATCCCACAAGGGCTCAGCTCCTTGCGCGCATGGGTCCTTGCCCAAGGACCCTTCAGCTCAGCAGTTCCGTTCCCCAGCCGACGTTCGACCCAGCCCAGGAGGTGTCTCGCCATCGCTCGCCCGCCGCTGAGTCGCGACCGCGTGCTCCAGGTCGCCGTGCAGCTCGCCGATGCCGAGGGCCTCCCCTCTTTGACGATGCGGCGTCTCGCCGCGGACCTGGAGGTCGAGGCCATGTCGCTGTACCACCACGTCCGCGGCAAGGAGGCGCTGCTCGACGGGGTGGTCGAGATGGTGCTCACCGAAGTCGACGAGGAGCTGCCCTCTCGGCACGCCTCGAGCCCCCAACCCGCTCCGGAGGGCGAGCACGAGCCCCGAGGCTGGCGGTCGGCTGTCGCCTCCCGCTGCCTCACCGCCCGACAGGTGATGCTGCGCCACCCCTGGGCGCCCCAGCTCATCGGCTCACGTCCCACGACACCACCCGCCGTCTACCGGCACTTCGACGCGGTCCTGGCCGCCATGGTCTCCGACGGCGTCAGCTATCGGCTGGGGCACCAGGCCCTCCACTCGCTGGGCACGATGGTGCTCGGCTTCAGCCCGGAGCTGTTCACCCCCGGCACCCAGCAGACGCCCGACGACCCGGAGCAGGCGCAGCTGACTCAGCTGGCCACTGAGACTCCTCACCTCATGGCGATGCTGGCCTCGGAATCTCACTCCTCCCACGAGCCGTCCCTGGGCTGGTGCGACTCCCAGAGGGAGTTCGAGTTCACTCTAGGCCTGCTCCTCGACGGCCTTGAGCGCGCAGCGGCGGCAGACGACGTGCCCTGAACACGCCAGTGGCCCCGCACATCCACGATGCGCGGGGCCACGAACGACAGAGGAATGACGGGACTGTCAGCGAAGAACCTGGGACGTCCGCGTTCCCGGGACAACCGGCTCTGCAGGCTCAGTCGGTGACTTCGAACTCCACACTGTCGGTGAACTCCTCGCCGTGGACATCGGTGGCGGTCACCTCGGCAGTGTGGACGCCCGGCTCCAGATCCTCCGGCAGGTCCAGGCGCCACAGGTGCATGCTCCGGTCCGCGATGCTGCCACCGTGGACCAGCTGCTGCTGCACCGCCGTCGGGTCGGAGTGTTCGGCGCCGACCCGCTGTCCCTCGCCCCGCATCTGCTGAGTGCGCTCGGCCTCCACCGGCTCGCCTCCGTCGAGGGAGACCTCCACGGTGGATCCTGTGCCGCCCATCCAGAAGTTGGCGGTCAGCCATGCCTCTCCCAGATCCTCCTGCGGGACCTCCAGCGGCGACTCGAATTCAGGGGCCTCGCCGGCGTCGTCCTCGTGAGCGGTGAACCAGTCACGGTAGGCCGGCGTGTTCAGGCCCAGGCTCATCTGGGTGGAGCCGTCGTCTCCGCGGGCGGTGAACCGCTCGGTGATGTGCTCGCCGCGGGCCTCGAGGGTGATCACCCCGGGCACTCCGCCGTCGCGCTGAATCGCCGTCGGATAGCCTTCGTCGAGCATCTCTCCGGAGAACCAGTCTCCGGAGATGGCCCCGGCGGTCAGGTGGGTGAACGGCAGTTCCTCGACGCCGAAGGTCTCCTCCCACCCGGTGAGGCTGTCCCCGGCGCGCAGGTTCTCGATGCTGTGGGTGTGCCCACCGACGGTGATGACTTCTCGGCCCTCCAGGATCTCGTAGATCTCGGCGACCTCGTCGACCTGGTGGACGTCGCTGCCCTGGTCAGCGAAGTTCAGCAGCGGGATGTGCGTGGCGAGAACGATCGCCCGGTCCTCGGGGACCTCGGCGATGTCCCGGCGCAGCCACTCGAGCTGCCGCTCGCCGAGGGCCCCGTTGTACCCGTCGCCGACCGGGTACTCGATGGAGTTCAGCGCGACGACGTGGAGCTTGCCGACGTCGTAGGAGTAGTACTGCGGCCCCAGCTGGGCGCGGAAGGTGTCCACCGAGTGCTCGCGGGACTCGGCGTCGAAATCCAGGTCATGATTGCCCGGGAGGAACCGGGCCGGCCCGTTGAGCATTCCGGAGAGCTCCCGGATGCTGTCGTAGAGCGCCAGGTCGTCACCGACGACGTCGCCGATGAACAGGGCGCCGCATGAGCTGTAGTCCTCCCGGGCGGCGAGGTCGGAGAACGCGCCGGCGCGTGCGTACTCGACCTCGTCCTCGTCATAGGTCTGCACGTCCCCGCCGATGACGCAGCTCTGATGTGGGTGCTTGGCGTCCTTGTCCTTCTCCAGCGGGAAGTTCAGGGCCTCCGGAGCCGGGCCTGTGGGCTCGAGGCCGCCGTACTCGAGCTCGGGCGATCCCTGGGGCATGTGGGTGTAGGCGAACTGCGCGACGTTGTCCTCGTCCACCGGCACCTGATACCCGCGCGGCTGGGTGACGAAGAAGTCCATGCCGTCCTCCAGCGGCAGCTCGTAGCGCCCGTGGGAGTCCGTGGTGACGACGTCGCGCCCGTTCGAGACCTGGACGCCGGCCACGCCCTTCTCTCCGTCGTCGTGGGTGGAGCTGCGGTCGGCGTCCTCGAAGACCACGCCGGAGACCATATCCGCGGCCTCGTCATCTCCCGGAATCACCTCGACCTCACCCCGGTAGGCGTCGTCGTTCCACCCGGAACCGGCCTGTGTGGTGCCAGGCGATGTGCTGTCTGACTGCGTCGTGCTGTCACCCTGTGCGACGGCGGCCGGGCCGGCGAGCAGGGCAGCCGCAGCCAGCACCGCACCCGTCGCGGCGGGTCGTGCGACTCGGACGCGTAAGAGATCCACGATCGTCGTTCCTTTCGTCACTGCTGGTCAGAGTCGCCCCGGGATGATAGCCCCTGGGGCCTCGACAACTCTGACGTGCGCACGTGAACGACAGGCCAATCCCTGGCCAGACTGATGTGACCAGCGGTGAAGAATGCGTGACCAGGAGCTGAGCACCACCTGGACATGACACGGTGGAGGACCTCACTCCACGAGCTCGCCGGCCTCCAGCCAGGTCTCCTCCAGCTCGGCGAGCTGGGCGTCGACGTCGTCCAGCTCAGCCTGCAGGGCACGCAGCCGGTCCAGGTCCACGGCCTCGGAGGCGGCGGCCATCTCGTCATGCAGCTGCTGCTGGCGCTCCCCCAGCTTCTCCATCTGCTTCTCGATCCGCGCCATCTGCTTCTTGGCCTGCCGCTTCTGGGCCTCGGAGGCGCCCGAGCCGGACGCCTGTGCCCCCGCGGGCGCCGACGAGCTCGCCGCAGCGGCGGACACCCCAGTGCTCGATGCTGCGGTGTTCGTCGTCGCACCGGGCACCGCCGCCGCCTGGGCGGTGGACTGCCCGCGGTAGGTCCGGGTGGCCGCCCCCGGCACCGGTTCCTGTCCGGCCCGGATGCGCAGGTACTGTTCCACCCCGCCGGGCAGAGCCCGCAGGGCACCGTCGCCCAGCAGGGCGACCTGATGGTCGGTCACCCGCTCCAGCAGGTAGCGGTCGTGGCTGACCACCACCAGGGTGCCGGGCCAGCCGTCGAGCAGATCTTCCATGGCGGCGAGAGTGTCGGTGTCGAGGTCGTTGGTGGGCTCGTCGAGCATGAGCACGTTCGGTTCGCCGGTGAGCAGCTTCAGCAGCTGCAGACGCCGCCGCTCGCCGCCGGAGAGGTCCCCGACCGGGGTCCATTGGCGGCTCCGACTGAACCCGAGGGTCTCCAGCAGCTGGCCTCCGGAGAGCTCCTTGCCGCCGACCTCGAAGACCTGCTTCTCCTCGGTCATCACCTCGTGGACCCGCATGTGCGCGCGGTCGCGCAGCTCTTCGACCTCTTGGGAGAGGATTGCGGTGCGCACGGTCTTCCCGCGTTTCACGCGGCCCTCGTCCGGGCGGATCCGATCGTCCAGCAGCTTCAGCAGGGTGGACTTGCCCGCGCCGTTGACGCCGACGACGCCGACCCGCTCCCCCGGGCCCAGCCGGAAGGTGACGTCGTCGAAGAGGACCTTGCGCCCGCCCTCGGCGTCCACGGTCAGCCCCACGTGCTCGAGGTCGAGGACGTCCTTGCCCAGCCGGGCGGTGGCCATCTTCTTCAGGCTCACCGTGTCCCGCGGCTCGGGGACGTCGTTGATCAGGGCGTTGGCGGCGTCGATGCGGAACTTCGGCTTCGACGTCCGGGCCGGGGCGCCGCGGCGCAGCCAGGCCAGTTCCTTCTTCACCAGCTGCTGGCGCTTCTGCTCCTCGACGGCGGCGGCCCGGTCCCGCTCGGCGCGGGCCAGCGTATAGGCCGCATAGCCGCCGTCGAAGGACTCCACCGTGGCATCATGGACCTCCCAGGTCAGCGTGCAGACCTCGTCCAGGAACCACCGGTCGTGGGTGACCACCAGGAAGGCACCCTCGTCGGCCTTCCACCGGGTCTTCAGGTGGTGCGCCAACCAGGCGACGCCTTCGACGTCGAGATGGTTGGTGGGCTCGTCGAGCATGAGCACATCGTGGTCACTCATCAGCAGCTTCGCCAGTGCCACTCGGCGCCGCTGCCCACCGGAGAGCGCGCCGACGGGCTGCTCCCAGTCCAGCCCGCCCAGCAGCCCGGAGGCGATGTCCCGCATCTTCGGGTCGGAGGCCCACTGGTGGTCGGCCATGTCCCCGACCACCGCCTGGCGGATGCTGGCCTCCCCATCGAGGACGTCGGACTGGTCCAGGAAGCCTACGGAGACGCCGCCGCGCCAGGTGACCCGGCCGGAGTCGGCCTCAGACTGGCGGGCGAGCAGGCGCATCAGGGTGGACTTGCCGTCCCCGTTGCGGCCCACGATGCCGATCCTGTCCCCGGCATCGATGCCCAGGGTGATGTCGTCCAGGACGGTGCGAGTGCCGAATGTGATGCTGAGCCCTTCGGCTCCGAGGAGATGCGCCATGCGTTAACACTTACCCCACTGGCCCGGGCTGGGCCCAAACGGCAGGAAACGACCGCCTCACCCCCGGCGGCTGCGGTAGGCCGCCGCCGCCAGCCGGTTGCCGCAGGTCACCGAGCAGAATCGGCGGGAGCGGTTCCGCGAGAGGTCCACCAGCACCTGCGCACAGTCCTGCGCCGCGCAGACGCGCAGGCGGTCCAGCTCTTCGGCACGGATCACGTCCACTAGCGCCATGGCGGCCTCCACCGCCATGCGCCTCCACAGCGGCGCCTCGGAGGCGGTGGCGTGCAGGTGCCAACCGAAGTCGTCATGGATGACCAGCTGCGGCAGCGCCTGCGCCTCCGCCAGCCAGGTGTTCACCTGCTCCACCGCCTGCTCGGTGTCCATCGACCAGACCGCATGCAGATCCTCCCGGAACCGGCGGACGCCCTGCAGCTCGTCGGCGTCGTGAGTACGGCTGCCGGTCCACCGCCACTGCTCCACAAACTCATCAAGGGCAGCGACGTTGGGCAGGCCCTCCCGCGGGGCGGCCCCGGCGCGCACCACCTCCGGTGCGGTGTTCACCAGGGCGGCGGCGTTGGCCAGCGCGACATCTACATCATGGGTGAAAGTCATCTTTGTACGTGATCTCCGTGCGGTCTACCATCACTGACGTCCCTACTTCACACTCATGATAGGAGGATCCGTGGCCAACCAGGTCTCCTCACGCCGGCTCGCCGTCGGCCTGCTCATCGCCCTGTTCTCGGCCGTCGCCTTCGGGTCTTCCGGCGGTGTGGCCAAAGGGCTGCTGGACTCCGGCTGGTCCCCCGCCGCGGCGGTGACACTGCGGATCCTCATCGGCGCCCTGGTGCTGCTCCCGCTGGCGGCCGTGGAGATGCGCGGGCACTGGGAGCTGCTTCGCCGCCGTCGCACGTGGGTCCATGTGGCACTCTTCGGAGCCCTGGCGGTCGCCGGCTGTCAGCTGTTCTTCTTCCTGGCCGTCACCCACCTCACCGTCGGCGTCGCGCTCATGCTGGAGTACCTGGGCCCGATCCTGGTGGTGCTGTGGCTCTGGGCGGTCCGCCGCCAGACGCCACGGGCTCTGACCCTGGCCGGCATCGGCCTGGCTCTGACCGGCCTGCTGCTGGTGCTGGACGTCTTCAGCGACGCGCAGATCAGCATGATCGGGGTGCTGTGGGGGCTGCTGGCCGCTGTGGGTCTGGCGGTGTTCTTCCTGGTCGGCGCCGACGAGTCTACGGGCCTGCCGCCCCTGGCGTTCACCTCGCTGGCGATGCTGCTGGGCGCCGCCGCCCTGGCGCTGGCCGGAGCCCTGGGTGCGGTGCCCTTCGAGATGGCCGCTGACGACGTCCCGCTGGCCGGGGCCGTGGTGCCGTGGTGGGTGCCGGTGCTGTGGCTCGGCATCATCGCCGCCGGCGTCGCCTATGCGACCGGGGTCATCGCAGCCCGGCGCCTGCAGGCCAAGCTCGCCTCCTTCGTCGGACTCACGGAGGTGCTCTTCGCTGTGGCGTGGGCCTGGCTGCTGCTCGGCGAACTGCCGGCGATCATTCAGCTCCTCGGCGGGCTGCTCATCCTCGCCGGCGTGGTGTGCATCCGGCTGGACGAACCCTCCCGTCCCCGGGTCCAGCCCGACCTGACCACCCCGGCGGCGGCGCGGACCTGAGCCTTACGACGCCGAGGCCAGCCGGTTGGCTCGCATGGCCACCAGGTGAAGCAGCCCTCCGACGGCGGCACCGAGGATCCAGGCGAAGCCGCTGTAGTCGTCCAGCTGCGGCGTCCACACCAGGATGATCGAGAGCACCGAGGCCACGGAGAAGGCGAAGATGGCCCGGACGTTCCACCCCTTCTGGTACCAGTACAGCCCCTCGGGATCCGAGGAGTACAGCTGCTGGACGTCCATCCTCTGGCGCTTGACCAGGTAGTAGTCGGCCACGATGATCCCGTACAGCGGCGCCAGCAGGGCTCCGAGGGTGTCCACGAACATCGGCAGGCCGAACTCGGAGATCACCGAGACCCACAGGGCCCCGATGAGGAAGCCCGCCGCCGCCGTGATCCACCCCGCCCGGGTGAAGTTGATGTGCCGCGGCGCGAGGTTCGACAGCGAGTAGGCCGGCGGGATGAAGTTCGCCACCACATTGATACCCAGCGTGGCGACGAGGAAGGTGACCGCGGCCAGGACCGTCAGCGGGGTGTTGTCCACGGCGGCGACGATGTCGGTGGGGTTCGTCATCGGTGTCCCCTGGCCCTCCTGGTAGAGGACATACGCTCCGGCGGTGATGAACACCGACAGGAACGTGAACAGCGCCAGACTGACCGGCAGCCCGAGGAAGTTGCCCATCCGCATGGCCCGGTGGCTGCGCACGTTGCGGGCGAAGTCTCCGTAGTTGATCACCACAGCCGCGAAGTAGGCCACCATGGTTCCGGTGACGCCCACGAAGGCGCTGACCGCCGCCCATCCGGTGACCTCGTCCCGGGAGAAGACCCCGGCCACCGCGGTCGGAAGGTCCGCCCCCACCTGGATCCAGATGGCCACCAGCAGGGCGATCATCACCAGATAGACGCCCGGGCCGGCGATGTTCAGGAATCGGCCGATCCGTTCGATTCCGCCGATGAACAGCGCCACCTGCAGGGCGGAGGCCAGCACATAGGAGGCCCAGGAGACCCCGTCCATGCCCAGGAGCGTGGCACCGCCGGGCGAGCCCAGCAGGGCGTTGAGCGCCAGCGCGATCGCGGTGGAAGCGAAGTAGGTCTGCGCCCCGTACCAGAAGATGGCCACCACGGCTCGGACCAGCGCAGGGAACTGCGCACCCCGGACGCCCATCGAAGCCCGAGCCAGCACGGGGTACGGGAATCCGTACTTCACGCTCGGCTTGCCGCTGAGGTCCACCAGACCCTGGATGATGAATCCGGCCAGCAGGATCGCGGCGAAGACATACCATCCGTTGATGCCGGCGGCGATGAACAGGCTGGCAGCCAGCGTATAGCCGGCCAACGACTGGATGTCATTGGACCAGACGTTGAAGATCTCGAATGCGCCCCACCGCCGCTGCGACTGCGACAGGGGCGCCAGGCTCTCATTGCACAGGTCCGGATCCGCCGCCGCGACATCGAAGGCCTCGGCGCAGTCCACGCCGTCGCCCATGGTCGCCTCGCGCATCGGACCGGCGGTCTGATCCGCACCCCGTCCCCCGGCCGTCCCGCCTGCGCCCTCAGTTCTGCCCCTGGTCATCGCGCCTCCTCGCCGGCCTGCCTCGCTGCTCATGCCGTGTCCCGGCAGAGCCATGACGAGGCTCAGACTGTCACAGGACATGTTTCCGCAATGTGAAAACTAAGGTCCATGATGTGACGACGAGTGTAATCTGCCTCACACGGGGTGCGTCAAGAGGGCGCGCGGCGTGATCTCAGACGGGCGCCACCGGGCTCATTCACCGGCGCGGTGCGTCAGCAGATGCGCCCCAGGCGCAGGCCCGCTGACCGGGATCGCCCACACCGAGGTGCGCTCCTCCAGCCGGGTGGCCAGCTGCCCGGCGGCTTCGGCGTCGCGGGTCAGGAACAGCACCGACGGCCCGGATCCGGAGACCATCCCCTGCAGGGCCCCTTCCACCAGGCCGACGTCCATCATGTCCTCCAGAGAGCCGATCATGCTCACCGCCGGAGCCTGGAGATCATTGGCCATCAGGGCGGCGACGAGCTCCGCATCGGCGGTGCACACCGCTCGCACCAGGTCCGGATCGAGCGCCGGCTCCTCGGCCTGGACTCCGGCCTCCTCCCGCATCGCGTCCAGCCGGCGATAGACCTCCGGAGTGGACAGGCCCGTGTTGGAGGGCACGATCACCAGATGCAGATCCCCGCGGGTCAGCAGCGGCGAGAGCTCGTCCCCCACCCCCTGCCCGACGGCGGCGCCGCCGAGGATGGCGAAGGGCACGTCCGCACCCAGCGCGGAACCGATCTCCACGAGCTGCTCCTTGGACAGGCCGGCCTCCCACAGGGCGGAGCAGGCCACCAGGGCCGCCGCCGCATCCGCGGAGCCGCCCCCCATTCCGCCGGCCACCGGCACGTTCTTGGTGATGGTCAGGTCCACTCCCCGACGGTGCCCCAGCCGCTCACGCAGCAACGCCGCCGCCCGGTGCGCCAGATTGGACTCGTCGACGGGGATCGCCGCGGTGACCGTCTCCCCCGTGTCCGGGTCCTGGAGCTGCACGTCGCTGAAGGCGGAGCGCTCCGAGAGGCTGACGGTGATCGCCTCATCCTCCCGGGGGGCTGCCGTGACCTCTTCGGTCAGCCCCACCGCCAGATACAGGGTGGCCACCTCGTGGTATCCGTCGGCGCGGGGAGGGCCCACGCGCAGGCTCATGTTGACCTTACCCGGGGCCACGGCCGTGACATGCCCGAAGAATTCGCTGTCCTTCATGATGCGTGTTCCATCCTCCGCGTCTCAGCGCCCCTCAGCCCGAGGGCGACCACGTCTCTGGGTGCCTCCGCACTCTACCGTCTGGGCCTGACGCACCCGCAGATCTGCTCCGACCGCCGCCGTCCGGTCAGGCGGTGTCTTCGGGAAGCTGCCGCCGCGCCTCCGCGATGCGGGTGTAGGCACCGACGTCGAGCGTCTCACCGCGGGCCTGCGGATCCACCCCGGCGGTGCGCAGCATCTGCTCCGCCCGGGCGCCGGACCCCGCGAACACCGCCAGCGCGGCGCGCAGCGTCTTGCGCCGCTGGGCAAAGGCGGCATCGATCACGGCGAATACCTCCTGGCGGGTCACGGCCTGCGACGCCGGCTCGACCCGGTCGAAGCGCACCAGACCGGAGGAGATCCTCGGCTCGGGCCAGAAGACCTTCTTGCCGACCACCCCGGCCTTCCGCATGCGGGTGTCCCAGGCGGCCTTCACACTGGGGACTCCGTAGATCTTGGAGCCCGGGCCGGCGCACAGCCGATCGGCGACCTCTTCCTGGACCATGACCAGGCCCTTGCGCAATGAGGGCAGCACCTGCAGCAGCTGCAGCACCACCGGCACTGCCACGTTATAGGGCAGATTGGCCACCAGCACTTCGGGCCCGTCGTCCTCCCAGCGCAGCGCCTCGGGCTCCACCCGCAGAGCGTCCTCCGGCACCACGCGCAGCGCCTCGGTGCGCTGCGGCCGCATGAGCGCCACCGTCTCGGGCAGCTGCCCCGCCAGGGCGGGATCGATCTCCACGGCGGTGACCTTCGCGGCCTCGTCCAGCAGTCCCAGGGTCAGCGAGCCCAGCCCGGGCCCGACCTCCAGCACATGCTCATCACCGCGCAGCTCGGCCAGACCGACGATGCGCCGGATGGTGTTGGGGTCGATGACGAAGTTCTGCCCCCACTGTTTCGTGGGGCGGACCCCGAGCCCCTCAGCGAGGTCCCGGATGTGGGCGGCGGAGAGCAGCTCCGGGCCGCCGCCGCTCACGTCCAGCTCCCATAGGCCTGGACGGTGTTGAGCATGACCTGCTGGCACAGCGCGTCCAGCTCGGTCTGCCGCACCTCGGCCATGAGCCGCATGGTCTGCGGGATCAGGTAGGGCGCATTCGGCCGACCCCGATACGGGTGCGGGGTGAGGAAGGGGGTGTCGGTCTCCACCAGGATCAGGTGCGGGTCGGCCACGTCGAGGGCCTCCCGCAGATGACCCGCGTTCTTGAAGGTCACCGTCCCGGCGAAGGACATGTACCAGCCGTTGGCGTTGCAGATCCGGGCCAGCTCGGCGTCCCCGGAGTAGCAGTGGAACACCACCGACCGGGGCAGCGCGGGGGCATCGCGCAGCACCGCGACGACGTCCTCGTGGGCGTCCCGGTCGTGGATCTGCATCGCCAGGCCGCGCTCGACCGCGAGCTCGATGTGCCGGCGGAAGCTCTCCTGCTGGGCGGCCACGCCGTCGGGCCCGGTGCGGAAGTAGTCCAGCCCGGTCTCCCCGACGGCGACGACCTGCTCATCGGCGGCCAGCTCGGCGATGCGGACGAAGGCGTCGTCGAACTCCCCGGCGGCGGTGAGCTCGGGGGCCTCGTTGGGATGCAGCGCGACGGCGGCCTTGGCCCGCGGATCCGCCGCGGCCGCGGTCACGGAGAACTCGGAGGAGGCGAGGTCGTAGCCCACGCAGACAGCGCCGGCCACCCCGACAGCCTCGGCGGCGTCGAGGGCGGCCTCCACGGAGACGGCCACCTGGCCGTCCCGGAAGTCCAGGTGGGCGTGGTTGTCGATCACCGGCACGTCCAGCGGCTCCGGCGCGGGCGGGTACTCCAGGCGACGACGACGGCCCGAGCTCTCCTCGGCGGCGTCGCGCACCGGCCGCTCGGCCTCAGGGAGGCGGTCGGCGGCGGGGATGTAGGCCTGCGGGGTCTGCCCCGGGGTCACCGTGGTCTGCTGGCGGGTCTCACTCACAACCCACCAGCTTAGTACCCCGGGCAAGCCAGCACCGCGGGCAAGGGCGGATCAGCGGCGGCTCGGTCGCTGGTCGATCACGCGGCGGAGGCCTGCGGCCACAGCTCCGGTGATCGCGCCCCAGATCAGGTTGACGATCAGCACCGCCGGAATGGCGATCGGGTGGGCGAAGGGCCCCTGCAGCTCGCCGTCCAGCAGCGGAGACAGGACCGCGGAGAGCAGCATGCTCAGCACCGCATACGTCAGACCGGCCAGCACGAGCGTCAGCAGGGGCCGCTGCACGCGCGCCAGCACGACGACGGCGATCCAGATCACCGAGATGACGAGGGTGGCGCTCACGGCGACGGCGCCGGCGGCCACACCGGGGGCGCTGCTCAGTCCGGTGATGTGCAGCAGCGGGCGGACCAGCGCCACGGCGCCGAGTCCGAGGATGAGCAGCCAAGGCAGCGGGGGCCGGTCGGCGGCACCCGGCGTCGAGGAGGTCGAAGGGGTGGAGAAGCTGTGCGTGGTGTTCATGGACTCCACGCTACGGAGCCGGATCCCGCCGACCATCCGTCGCGCGGCGTCTCCTGGGGTCGTTCGCAGGCGACCTCGACGGTGCGCGCGAGTCGCCGTGGAGCGACCTCAGCCGGCGTAGAGCTGCTCGATCTCCTCGGAGAAGTCGGCGATCACCTTGTGCCGCTGCAGCTTCATCGACGGCGTCAGGTGCCCGGAGTCTTCGCTGAGCTCAGCGTCCAGGACGCGCACCTTCCGGATGGACTCGGCCCGGGAAACGGCGGCGTTGGCCTCGTCCACCGCGGTCTGGATCGCCGCGGCCACGCGCTGGTCCGCGGCGGCCTGGGTGAGACTGAGCGCCCCGATGCCCTGTTCCGCGCACCAGGCGGGCAGCGCCTCGGCGTCCAGGGTCACCAGGGCGGAGACGAAGGGGCGGTCATCGCCCACGACGACGGCCTGGCCCACCAGGCGGTGGGCTCGGACGGTCTCCTCCAGCGGGGCAGGGTGCACGTTCTTGCCTCCGGCGGTGACCAGCAGCTCCTTCTTCCGTCCGGTGATGGAGAGGAACCCGTCCGCGTCGAGCGCGCCCAGGTCCCCGGTGCGGAAGAGACCGTCCACGAAGGCCTCGTCGGTGGCGGCGTCGTCGTGGTGGTAGCCGTCGAAGACGACCGGTCCGGCCAGCAGGACCTCCCCGTCGTCGGCGATGCGGACGGTGCAGCCCGGCACCGGCAGGCCCACCGACCCGATCCGGGTCGCCCCAGGGATGTTGAGCGTGATGGGCGCGGTCGTCTCGGTGAGTCCGTAGCCCTCCTTGACCGGCACGCCGATGCCGGTGAAGAAGTGGGCGATCTCGGCGTTCAGCGGGGACGCCCCGGAGATCATGTACTCGGCGCTTCCGCCGAGCCGAGCATGGAGCTTGGAGTACACCAGGCGGGAGAACACCGCGCGGCGGGCCTTCAGCGCGGCTGAGGGTCCGGGTCCGCGCCCGGCGGCGGCGGCGTCGAGGGCCTGAGAGTACTCCACGGCGGTGCGGCGGGCGGCCTCGAAGACGCGGCCCTTCCCGGAGGCCTCAGCGGCGGCTGCTGCCCCGTGGTAGACCTTCTCGAACACGCGGGGCACACCGAGCAGCCATCGGGGCCGGAAGCTGGCCAGGTCCTGCTGCAGTGTGGAGGTGCTGGGGCTGTGGGCCACCTGCACGCCGTGGTGCAGGCAGATCAGCTGCACCGCGCGGGCCAGCACGTGGGCCAGCGGCAGGAAGATCAGGGTCCGGGAGGTGCCCGCTCCAAGGATCTCCCGGGCGAAGGGCACGATGTTAGCCGCTCCCTCGGCCAGGTTGCGGTGGGTGATCCGCACCCCTTTGGGGCGCCCGGTGGTGCCGGAGGTGTAGACCAGCGTGGCGACGTCGTTGAGGCGCGCCGTGGTGCGGGCCCTCTCCAGGGCGACGTCGTCGACGCCTGTGCCGTGGTCGACGATGGCCTCCAGATCCCGGGGGGTACGCATGCCGCGCACCGGAATGCGGGCCGCCGGTCCGTCCTTCTCCTGGGCCGCCAGATCGACGGCGCGGCGCACGGTGGCGGCGATGTCCTCGCTGCCGGTGAGGGCGAGCACGGCACCCGAGTCGGCGAGCACATCGGCGACCTGACGCGGGGAGCTGGTCTCATAGATCGGCACGGACACCCCTCCGGCGAACCAGATGGCCTGATCCATCACCGCCCAGGAGTAGCAGGTCGGTGACATGACGGCCACCCGCTGGCCGGGCTCCACGCCGAGGCCGATGAGCCCCTTGGCCACCGCCCGGACCTGGGCCACGAAGCTGCGGATGGTGACGTCCACCCACCCGCCGGACCCGTTGGGCACCGCGTAGACCGGGTGCGCCGGCGAGGCCTCGAACAGGGCCAGCACCCCGTGGGTGACGTTGATGCTCGGGTCCAGCTGGACGACGTGTTCAGTGGTGGCCTCGGTGAGGGGTGCGGTGGAAGTCACGGCAGACACTATAGCCCTGCGAGGGTGCCTGGATGTGAGCTGAACGACAAAAGTTACTTCTTGGTAGGACAGCGTGGTCGAGACGGTCAGACCCAGGAGGGAAGCCACATACGCAGCCGCCACTGCTCGTAGTCGATGAGCTCCCCCGTCCAGACCGGCAGGAAGAAGATCGACACCGCCGTCGCCAGCAGCAGGAAGCTCAGGATGACCACCGTGTTGCGCCGCCGGTTGGCCCGGACCTCCTCCGCTGCGAACCGCTGTGGATCGGTGCCCGCACGCAGCACGATGGCCCCGACCGCCACCAGGGAGAGGATGAGGAAAGGGTGGTAGGCGATCGTGTAGAAGAAGAACATGGTGCGGCCCGGGAACAGCAGCCAGACCGCGAAACCGGCCACATAGCCGGAGAGGATCGCCCCGAAACGCCAGTCCCGGCGCCCCAGCCAGAGGGCGATCACCAGCACCAGGGCGATCAGTCCCGCCCACCAGATGACAGGGTTCGCCAGGTCGAGGATCGCCGAGGAGCAGCGCTCCACCTGACAGCCGGCCTCGCCGGGGTCGAAGGACTCATAGTGGAAGGACACCGGCCTGCCCATGAACAGCCAGGTCCAGGGAGTGGAGGCATAGTCATGACCGGCATCCAGCCCCGTATGGAAGTCCGTGGACATCAGATGGTACTGCCACAGCGAGCGCACCGGCCCGGGCACCAGCGCGGCCAGCCCCTCGGCAGGATGGCTCTCATGCCAGAGCCTGCCCCACCCGGTGCCCGAACGGAGCCACCCGACCCAGGAGGCCAGGTAGGTCAGCGCGGCCACCGGCAGCACGGTGACCACGGCCACCCCGGCATCCCTCAGCCCGGCCAGGCCCCACCGGCGGGCCCCTCCAGCGCGTCGGGCCTGCAGATCCCACAGCACCACCACGATGCCGAACACCGCCAGGAAGGCGAGCCCGGAGAGCTTCACCGCAGCCGCCGCACCCAGCAGCACCCCGGCGAGCAGCCGCCTCGGGCGCCACAGCAGCGGGGCGTCGGGGCCGACGGCGGCGAGCCGTCGTCGGCCCCGATACCGGTCCGCCAGCAGGGCACCGAAGGCCGCCAGCACGAACAGCATGAGGAAGATGTCGAGCAGCGCCACCCGGCTCATCACCAGATGATGGCCGTCCACCGCCGTCAGGACGCCCGCCGCCCCGCCGAGCAGCACGGAGCGGAACATCCGCTGGGCGATCAGGCTGACCAGCAGCACCGACAGAGTCCCGGCCACCGCGGCGGAGATCCGCCAGCCGGCCGCAGTCTCGGCACCGAGGCCCTGCAGGCCCAGGGCGATCAGCCATTTGCCCAGCGGCGGGTGCACCACATAGGCGGCCTCCTCCGTGGGCTGCGGATCCCCGGCCAGCCAGGCGTCGTCCGCGCCCTCGGGCCAGACCAGCTCGTGGCCGGCGATCAGCAGGGCATAGGCGTCCTTGGCGTAGTAGGTCTCGTCGAAGATGAGCTGGTGAGGATGCCCCAGCCCGGGCAGCCGCAGCGCGGCGGCCAGGAGGGTGACCAGCAGCGGGACCACCCAGCCCAGCAGTCCGGGGCGGAACGGCTCGGCATCGAGACGCGCGGCCTGCGAGGCGGCGCCCGGAGGCACCGAGGAGGTGCCGCGGCTGGTCAGAGTCCCGTCCACTCTGGGTATGCTACGTGACCGGCCCCTGTGGCACGCTGGTGCCCGCCGTCCCCGTCCCCTGCAGAGAGTCGGTCACCATGACCTCCCCCTCCCCCACCCCTGCCCTGCCGGAGGGACTCTGGGACGCCCCGGTGGTGCTGGCCGCCACGCCGATCGGCAACCTCTCGGACGCCACAGACCGCCTGCGGGCGCTGCTGGCCAGCGCGGAGATCATCGCCGCCGAGGACACCCGCCGCACCCGCCACCTGTGCCAGGCCCTCGGCGTCTCCCCAGCTGGCCGGATGGTGAGCCTGCACGAGCACAACGAGGCCGCCCGGGCCGCGGAGGTGGTGGCGGCCGCGGCCGAGGGCACCCGGGTGCTGGTGGTCTCCGACGCCGGAATGCCCGGCGTCTCGGATCCCGGCTTCCGCCTGGTGACCGCCGCGATCGCCGCCGACGTGGGCGTCACGGTCGCGCCCGGGGCCTCTGCGGTCACCACGGCGCTGGCACTCTCCGGGCTGCCCACTGACCGGTTCACCTTTGCCGGGTTCCCGGCGCGCAAGGGAGCCGAGAGGCGTCGCCTGGTGCGCCGACTGGTGAATGAGGAGTGGACCACGGTGCTGTTCGAGTCGCCGCACCGCACCGCGGCCACGGTGGCCGAGCTGGCCGAGCAGCTGGGCGCCGGCCGCCGCGCCGCCGTCTGTCGCGAGCTGACCAAGAAGCATGAGGAGGTGCTGCGCGGCACCCTCGGCGAGCTGACCGAGCAGCTGGTCGAACGGGAGGTGCGCGGTGAGGTGGTGCTGGTGATCGGCGGCGCCGAGGAGCCCGAGGCGGAGGCCACCGCGGAGGAGCTCGCCGCCGAGGTGCTGCGCCGCACCGAGGCCGGAGTGAAGCTGAAGGTCGCCGCCAAAGAGGTGGCCGCCGACCACGGGTTCAGCTCACGGGAGCTCTACGACGCCGCGCTGAGCCTCCGGGGCGCATCATAGACCCCGCCCTCTCAGAGGTGCGCCCACGCGTCGCGGATGATGTCCTCCAGGCTGTGCTGCGGCGCCCAGCCGAGGACGTCCCGGGCCTTCTGGCCGGAGGCGACGAGAGTGGCCGGGTCGCCGGCGCGGCGGGGATGCTCCTCCACCGGCACGGTGCGCCCGGTCACGCGCTCGACGGCGTCGATCACCTGCCGCACCGAAGACCCCACCCCGGTGCCGAGGTTGAAGATCTCATGGGTGCCGGGCCGAACCCACTCCATGGCCTGCAGGTGGGCGGCGGCCAGATCCAGGATGTGGATGTAGTCCCGGACCGCCGTGCCGTCGGGGGTCGGATAGTCGGTGCCGAAGAGCTTGGCCGTGCCGCCCCGGCCGGCGGCGGCCTTCAGCAGGTTCGGGATGAGGTGGGTCTCCGGGTCGTGCCGTTCGCCGAGCCCGTCGCTGGCGCCGCCGACGTTGAAGTAGCGCAGGCTGACGGCCGCCAGGCCGTGGGCCTTCGCCTCGGCGGTGAGCATATGGTCGATGGCCAGCTTGGAGGCCCCGTACGGATTGATCGGGGCGGCCGGGTGGTCCTCCGCGATGGTCTCGGTGATCGGATTGCCGTAGACGGCGGCGGTGGAGGAGAACACCATGCGCTGCACTCCGGCGTCCCGCATGGCGTCGAGCAGGCCCAGGGAGGCGACGATGTTGCCGTGCCAGTAGCGCTCCGGGTGCTCCACTGACTCGCCGACCAGTGACTTCGCGGCCAGGTGGATGACGGCGTCCACGCTGGGGTCCAGCGCCTCGGCCGCCTCGGCGAGCCCGCCCTGGTGCCAGGTCGCACCGGGGAGCACCGCGTCGGCGTGCCCCTTGGAGAGGTCGTCCAGGACGATCACCTCATGATCGGCACGCAGCAGCTGCTGGGCCACCACACTGCCGATGTAGCCGGCGCCGCCGGTCACCAGTACCTTCATGCGTGCTCTCCTCCGGGTCATCGTCGCCTGCCCGTCACAGGTCCTGGAAGGACTCTACACAAGAGTCCCCGAAATCAACAGAGTCAGACATTTTCACACGTTCTTCACCATTCGGAATCAGTGACCGACACGCTCGGGCTGACCAGCCGGCCCGCACCCGTCTCATGGACTCCTCATGAGCTTCTCATCTGTCTCTCATGAACACCCCTGAGTCTGGACAGCGATGACGACACCAGCGCCGGACTTGCTGAGAGGCCACCCATGAGCATCACGATCGCCATGTACTCCCATGATTCCGTGGGTCTGGGCCATGCCCGCCGCAATCGGGCGATCGCCCACGCCCTGGCCGCCGACCTGCCACGGCTCACCGGTGAGCCCGTGGGCGGGCTGCTCATCGCCGGCCACCCCGACGCCGCCAGGGACACCCTGCCGGCCGGGTGGGACTGGCTGGTGCTCCCTGGGTTCGCCCGCACCGCCGACGGGTACGCGGCCCGCCGAATGAACCTGCCGGCCGCTCAGATGTCCGCGCTGCGCGGCTCCGCGGTGGCCGCCGCCGTCGACGCCGTCTCCCCCGATCTGTTCATCGCCGACCGCCACCCCTTCGGCGTGGGCGGCGAACTCACCGAGGCACTGGAGCTGCTGCGCGGCCGCCCGGGCTCCCGCACCGTGCTCGGCATGCGGGACGTGCTCGACACCCCGGAGGTGGCCGCTCGTGAGTGGGAGACTGTCGGCGGCGCCGAACGGGTGGCCGAGGCCTATGACCAGATGTGGATCTACGGGGACGCCGACGTCTACGACCCGCGCCGCACTGGGGAGATCCCCGCCGCCCTGGCGGCGAAGGGTCGCACCACCGGCTACCTCGCCCATGGCAGGCCCGATGACGAAGGCGCCCCGGCCGCGCGACCCTACGTGCTCACCATCGTCGGCGGCGGCTCGGACGGCGCCCACATCGCCGCCGCCGCCGCCCAGGCCCAGCCTCCCCGCGGCCACCGGCACCTGATCGTTGCGGGACCGCAGATGCCGCCCGAGGATGTGGGGCGGCTGCGCGAGCTGACCGCCGACCGACCCGAAGTGGAGCTGCTGCGCAGCGCTGCGCATGTGCCCGCACTGGTCCGGGAGGCCTCCGCCGTGGTCTCCATGGCGGGCTACAACTCAGTGGCCGAGATCATGGCCACCACCACGCCGGCCCTGCTGGTCCCCCGGCATACGCGCCGGGCCGAACAGCCCCGGCGGGCGGCGGCCCTGGCCGACGTCGCCGCCGTCGACACCCTGGACGCCGCTCAGCTGGATCCGGAGGCGCTGAGCCGCTGGTTCGCCCACGCCGCGGGCCGCCGCACCCTGCGCGACCGGATCGATCTGGACGGGCTGACGCGCGTGGGAGACCTCGCGGCCGCGCTGATCTCCGCCAGCCGGACCACCGACACTCGGACCACCCGCACGTCCGCACACCCTCCGGCGGATCTCGTCCCTCTCTCCGGATGCTGACCCCATGATCTGAGCACCGAGACTTGACGCCGAATGTGACACGAGTTACATTTCTACGTAACACGAGTTACAACGGCAATGAGAGGCAGGTGACGACGGCGAGATGGACCACCACCCCAGTGGCAGCAGACGGCCTCGCGCCGCCACCATGACCGACATCGCCGATCGTGCCGGAGTCAGCAGAACCACCGTGTCCTTCGTGCTGAACGACCGGAACCGGCACCACATCTCTGACGAGACGCGCCGCCGAGTGCTGGAGGCCGCGCAGGCGCTGGACTACCGCCCCAACGCCACCGCACGTGCCCTGGTGAGTCAGCGCAGCGGGCTCTATGGCCTCGTGACGGAGATCGTCACCGCGCCCTACGCCGTCGACGTCATCAAGGGCGCCCAGCGCACCAGCTGGGACAGCGGACGTTTCCTGCTGATCGCTCCCAGCGAGGATGATCCGGCCGAACTGGCCTTCGCCGTGGAACGACTCCTGGAGCAGCGGGTCGAGGGACTCCTCTTCGCGGCGACATGGCACCGCCCCGTCACCATCCCGGATCAGGCGCGCACGCTCCCCTGCGTCCTGGTGAACTGCTTCGACCCGGAGCACGAGGTCATCAGCATCGTCCCCGACGAAGTGGCCGGTGGCCGCAGGGCGGCCCGAGCGCTCCTCGCCCACGGGCACCGCCGGATCGGGCACATCACGCTGGAGCCGGGCATACCCGCCCAGGTGGGCCGCCTCCAGGGGTTCCGGGAGGAACTGGCCGCCGCCGGCGCCCCCTTGGACGACGCCCTCATCGCCACCGGGGATGGAACGGCCGAAGGCGGATACCGAGGAGCCCTGCAGCTCCTCACCGGCGACCGGCCCCCGACCGCCCTGTTCTGCGGCAACGACCGAACCGCCATGGGCGCCTACGACGCCCTCCGCGACCTCGGGCTGGACGTCCCGGGAGACATCTCCATCATCGGCTTCGACGACCAGGAGCTCATCTCCGCGCATCTGCGCCCGGGACTGACCACCGTGGCGCTTCCATTCACCCAGATGGGAACCGAGGGGGTGAACATCCTCTCCAAGCTCACAGCGGGCAGCCGACTCACTGACCGGCAAGTCCTGGTCGACTGCCCGCTGATCACTCGTTCGTCCGTGGGAGATGCCCCGCGCTGACGAACTGTCTCGTCCACCGTCACTACTTACGGAAGACATCACCCATGGTATACGCCCGCCTTACCTCCGCGCGCCGTCGCGTCGGCGCTGTGGTCCTGCTCGGTACGCTCGGCCTCGTCGGATGCGGCTCATCCACCGCGGACTCCGCGGCCGAAGGACCGCCCCTCACCATCCCCCGCGAAGACATGGGGAACTTCACCCGGAACTTCAACCCGTTCTCGCCGAACTCCGCGCCGATGACGCATGAGGCCATCTACGAAAGCCTGCTGATCTACAACCCGGCGGCCGGGGACACCGTTCCCTGGCTCGCCGAATCGTGGGAAGCTTCCGAGGACGGCCTCACCCTGACCTTCCACCTCCGCGAGGGGGTGACCTGGTCCGACGGCGAGCCGTTGAGCGCCGAGGACGTCGTCACCTCGGTCGAGCTGCAGAAGGAGCTCCTCGGCGGCTTCGAGTACCTGGATTCAGCGACCGCCGACGACGAGTCGACCGTGTCCTTCCACCTGGACCGGCCCTTCTCCCCCGCACTGCATCAGCTGGGCCAGATGAGCATCGTGCCCGCCCACATCTGGAGCGAGCACGATGACCCGGGCGAGGATCTCAACGAGGAGCCCGTCGGCACCGGCCCCTACACGGAGGTCGTGTCCTTCCAGTCGCAGTCCTTCGAACTGGGCCCCAACCCGGAGTATTGGCAGCCGGAGGAGCAGCGCATCCCGGGCATCCGGATGCTGGCCTTCGCCGGCAACGACGGCGCGAACCTGGCCGCCATCAGCGGTGACGTGGACTGGGCTCCCCAGTACATGCCGGACATCGAGACGACGTTCGTCGCACAGGACCCGGAGCATCGACACTACTGGTTCCCACCCACCGGCGCACAGATCAACTGGCAGCTCAACACCGCCCAGGAGCCCTTCGACGACCCCCAGGTGCGCAAGGCCCTGAGCATGGCCATCGATCGGGACCACATCGTAGAGGTCGGCATGTCCGGCTATACCATCCCTGCGGACTGCACCGGGCTCGTCGGCACCTATGAGATGTGGCAGGATCCCGCCCTGGTCGATGACTGCGAGTGGACGGACTACGATCCCGACGCCGCAGAAGACCTGCTGGACGAACTCGGCTTCACCACTGGCGAGGACGGTGCGCGCACCACTCCCGACGGTGACCCCTTCACCTTCGACATCTCGGTGGGATCGACGTCGTCGGACTGGCTGTCTGTCGCGAACATCATCTCCCAGAACCTCGCCGACATCGACATCCGCGCGTCGGTGGACTCCCCGGACTGGGCCTCGGTCGTCGCCGCCTATGAGTCCGGCGACTTCGACACCGGCATCGTCTGGAGCGCCAACGAGCCCTCTCCCTACCAGTACTTCCGCACTCTGATGTCGCCGGAGACGGTCACCGACATCGGCGACCAGACCTTTGAGAACTACCACCGCTTCGGCGACGACCGCGCAGACACGCTCCTCGACGACCTCGCGGCAGCCTCCGAGCCGGAGGAGCAGCACGAGCTCGTCGGTGAGCTGCAGGCCCTGTACGACGAGACCGCTCCGGTGATCCCGCTGTTCCCCGGCCCGGAGTGGGGCGCCTACACGACCGAGAACTTCGTCGGGTGGCCGGATGAGGACGACCCCTACGCCACCCTGAGCACCCGCTCCCCGACGACCGTGCTGGTCCTCACGTCCCTCGAACCTGTCGAGTGACCCCGACATGACCGTCACGCTCGGGCAGGGGCGTCCCCGGACGCCTCTGCCCGAGTCAGACCCGAAAGGTTCGTCATGGGATACATCCTGCGCAAACTCGGCTTCTACGCCCTCGCATTCTGGGCCTCCATCACCCTCAACTTCATGCTGCCCCGGCTGATGCCCGGAGACCCGGTCACCCGCATGCTCTCCCGGTCGCAGCAGCGTCTCGAACCGCATCAGGTGGAGTCCCTGCAGCGGCTCCTCGGCGTCGACACCGGACCGTGGTGGGAGGAGTACCCCGCCTACATCGGCCGCGTGCTCACCGGAGACTTCGGCGTTTCGATCTCCCAGTTCCCGACCCCGGTCAGCGACGTCATCGCGTCCCAGATGCCGTGGACCCTCCTGCTGGGCGGCGTGTCGCTGGTCATCGCCGTGATCCTGGGCAACCTGCTGGGCATCCTGGCCGCGTGGCGACGCGGCAGCGTCCTCGATTCGCTGCTTCCGCCGCTGATGATCTTCATCGGCTCGTTCCCCTACTTCTGGATCGCGATGGGCTCGCTGTACCTGTTCGGCATCGTCCTGGGATGGTCTCCGCTGCGCCATGCTCACTCGGTGGGTATGACGCCGACATGGAGCATCGAATTCGTCCTCGACGTCGCCGCTCACCTCATCCTCCCGGCACTGTCCATCGTGCTGGTGTCACTGGGCGGATGGATGCTGGGCATGCGCAACACGATGATCGCGACCAACGCCGAGGACTACATCCTCATGGCGCAGGCCAAGGGGCTCTCGACGCCCCGGATCATGCTCCGCTACGCGGCGCGAAACGCCCTGCTGCCCTCGGTGACCAACATCGGGCTCAGCATCGGGTTCATCGTCGGGGGCGCGCTGCTCACCGAGGTCGTCTTCGCCTATCCCGGGGTCGGCTACCAGCTGCTCGGCGCCGTCCAAGGCCTCGACTACCCGTTGATGCAGGGGATGTTCCTCACCATCACTGCCGCCGTGCTGCTGGCGAACTTCCTCATCGACATCGTCTACACGCAGCTCGACCCGCGCGTGCGCACGAGCTAAGGAGACCCACCATGACAGCTCCGACCACCTCCCAGGAGCCTGCTGCCCAGTCGGCCCCGGCTCCCACCGGCTCCGGTGCTCCCAGCGCCTCGCCCCGGGCCTCGACCCCCTGGCGTCTGTTGCGCACTCTGGGGCGGAACGGCAAGGCCGTCGTCGGCCTGAGCATCCTCCTGATCTTCCTGGTCCTGGCTCTGCTGGCCCCTGTGCTGTATCCGGACGACCCCTCCCGCATCGTGTCCGGAGGAGCTCAGTCCCCCTCAGCGGAGCACCTGCTCGGGACCACCGCCAAGGGTCAGGACGTCCTGGCGCTGACCCTCTGGGGATCCCGACCCTCCCTGCTCGTCGGGTTCATCGTCGGGACAGCCGCCACGGCGATCGGCATGGTCATCGGCCTGATCAGCGCCTACTTCGGCAGGGTCGTCGACGAGACCCTCTCACTGCTGACGAACATCTTCCTGCTCATCCCAGGACTTCCGCTGCTCGTGGTCCTGGCGGCGTTCCTGCCCCAGGGGCTGGGCACAGTGATCGTGGTGCTGATCATCACCGGCTGGGCCGGCACCGCGCGTGTCCTCCGCTCCCAGGCTCTCTCCATCCGCGGCAAGGACTACATCGACGCCGCCGTCGTCAGCGGAGAGCGGACCACACGCATCGCCGTCCGCGACATGCTGCCCAACATGGCCTCGATCGTCATGACCACGCTGCTGGGAAGCGTCATCGGCGCCATCGGTGCGCAGGCCGGCCTCGAGTTCCTCGGCCTCGGCGATGCCAACACCATCTCCTGGGGGAACAACCTGTACTGGGCGAACACCGACGGCTCGCTGATGCTCGGCCAGTGGTGGATCTTCCTCCCCTCGGGCCTGGCCATCGCGCTCGTCGCCTTCGCCCTGGCCCTGTGCAACTACGCGGTGGACGAGCTGACAAACCCCCGCCTGAGACGAACGCGGTCGGCCGCACGCCGACGGTCTGCCCCGACTGCAGGAGGTCCCCGATGAACACGATCCTGGAGATCGACCGCCTGACGATCGACTATCACGGAGAGGAACGCACCGTGCGCGCCGTGGACGCGGTCAGTCTGCAGATGCAGTCCGGTGAGATCCTCGGCCTGGCCGGCGAATCCGGCTCCGGCAAGTCCACCGTCGCACATGCCGTGATGCGGCTGCTGAGCGATTCTGCGCAGATCGTCGAGGGTTCCATCCGCTTCGCCGGGACTGACGTCGTCTCGCTGGACCGGCGCGAGCTGCGAGCCTGGCGGTGGAACGACGTCGCCATGGTCTTCCAATCGGCGATGAACTCCCTCAACCCGCTGATGCGCGTGGGAGACCAGATCGTCGACGTGCTCAGGGCACACACGGCGATGAGCCGCAGCCAGGCCAGAGCACGCACTGCGGAGCTCCTCGAGGGCGTGCGGATCCCACCGGACAGGATGCGTTCCTACCCGCACCAGCTCTCCGGGGGTCAGCGTCAACGTGTGGTGATCGCCATGGCCTGCGCGCTGGAGCCGCGGCTGCTGATCCTGGATGAGCCGACCACGGCGCTCGACGTGGTCGTCCAGCAGGAGATCCTCGCCCAGATCCGCGAGCTCCAGGAGAGCCTCGGATTCGCGGTCCTCTTCATCACCCACGACATGTCGCTGATGCTGGAACTCTCCGACCGGATCGGCGTCATGTATCGCGGCCGCCTGGTGGAGCTCGCACCGGCGACGGCGATGCGGACAGATTCGCAGCATCCCTACACCCGCGCGCTCATGAACGCGTTCCCCCCGATGACCGGTCCCCGTGTGCCGCTGACCGGGCTGGCCGAAGGGACCCGATTCGTCGACATCGGCGACCTGGAGGCCGTCGCCCCGGGGCATCTCGTGGCACCGAGCCGCACCGTCGACACCGCAGATGAACATTCCGAGAACGAGGTGCCCGCATGACCTCCCCCCAGGATCCTCACTCAGTCTCGCCCGCGCGAGGCGAAGAGTCGCCCGCCATCGAGGCCCAGAACCTGTCGAAGACCTTCACCAGCGGCAGTCTGCTGTCCCGCCGACGGGTCCATGCCCTGCGCGACGTCTCGCTGGCCGTCCGCCCCGGTGAGATCGTCTCCCTGGTCGGAGAGTCCGGCTCCGGAAAGTCCACCCTGGCCCGTTGCCTGGCGCGCCTCGAACAGCCGGACGGCGGAAGGATCCTGCTCCACGGTGAAGACGTCCTCCGGACGGAGCCGCGCCGTGCCTCCAGGAGGTACCGCAGCACCGTCCAGATGGTGTTCCAGGACCCGTTCGGCTCCTTGAACCCGACCCATCGTGTGGAGCATGTCCTGAGCAGGATGCTGCAGCTCCATCAGCCGGACGTGCCCTCACAGGGCGCCGCGCTGAGGGATCTCCTCCACTCTGTGGGGCTCGACCCCGAGGTGCTCTCGGCCTTTCCGCACGAGCTCTCAGGAGGCCAGCGCCAACGCGTCGCCATCGCTCGAGTCCTCGCCGTGGAGCCGAAGGTCATCCTCGCCGACGAGCCGACGTCGATGCTCGACGTCTCCGTCCGGATCGGGATCCTGAACCTGCTGGCCCAGCTCCGGGACGAACGCGGCATCGCCATCATCTACGTGACGCACGACCTCTCCTCCGCGCGGTACCTCTCCGACCGGACCATCGTCATGAACCAGGGTCGCATGGTCGAGGGCGGCCACACCGAGGACCTTCTGGCGCGCCCGGCCCACCCCTACACGCAGCTCCTCCTGAGCGCCGTCCCGGATCCTTCCCGCAGGACGCCGTTCGACATCGAGGAACGCCGACTCCTGCGAGAAGACGTCCGCCGATGGACCGAGGGAGAGGAGCTCACCGTCTCCTCGGTCGCCACGGACGAGCTGGAGCATTGGATCCTCCATCCCACCGATCGCGCCCTGCCCGCCCCCACGATCTGACACCGCCGCAGATCCAGCCCCGTGAACTCCGAGAGAGGATCCATGACCCAGACGACGCCTGGTTCGCCCATCGAGACCCTGCCCCAGCCCCCGGAGCTGCGGGCCCGAGCAGCCCGAGACCCCCTTCGCCCGACGTACCATTTCACCGCGCCGGCCGGCTGGCTCAACGACCCGAACGGTGTCGCCCAGCACGACGGCATCTACCATCTCTTCTACCAGCACAACCCGGAGTCCGCCGCGCATCACCGGATCCACTGGGGCCACGCCGTCTCCACCGACCTGGTCCGATGGGAGGAGCGCCCGCTGGCCCTCGTCCCCGGGGAAGGAGCTGACGAGGACGGCTGCTGGTCCGGCGTGCTGGTGCATCACGAAGGCACCCCGATGCTCGTCTACTCCGGACGGCGCGGGGAGCGGGAACTCCCCTGCCTCGCCGTCGGCTCGGCGGACATGGACCACTGGACACCGCTGCCGGATCCGGTCATCGACCACCCACCGACCGGCACCCCGCTGTCCGGCTTCCGGGACCACTGTGTGTGGCGCGAAGGCGGCCGCTGGCGGCAGCTGATCGGCAGCGGCCGCCGCGGGCTGGGAGGCTGCACGTTCCTCTATGAGTCCGAGGACCTCCGGCACTGGACGCTGCTGGGCTCCCTGGCCGAGGACACGGTCGGCGAGATCGCACTCGACGACCCGGAGTGGACCGGCACGATGTGGGAGTGCATCGACTTCTTCTCGATGGTTCCCGGCGTCGACGGCCGCACGGGTCCACCGGACGGGACCACCGGTCAGCCCCATGTGCTGATCTTCTCGGCGTGGCACGAAGGCGTCACGCTGCATCCGCTGGCCGCGGTGGGCACCTATGACGGCCGTCGCTTCCGCATCGAGCACGTCCAACGGCTTGATCTCGGCGGGCGGCACGCCTACGCCCCGCAGACGTTCGTCGACGAGTCGGGACGCCGCGTGCTGTGGGCGTGGATGCAGGAAGGGCGCAGCGAGCACGCTCAGCGGGAGGCCGGCTGGTCCGGAGCCATGGCTGCCCCTCGTCGGGTCTGGCTCGATGAGAGGCTGCATGTCTGCGTCGAGCCGGTCCAGGAGCTCACCTCCCTCCGGCAGTCTGAGACCGCCCCGCGGCAGGACGGCACGACGACCGTCCTGGCTGACTCGGTGACGGTGGACGCAGAGATCGACGTCACGATCCCGGTCGGTGAATCCGTCGAGCTCCTGCTGTTCACCACGGCAGACGGCCGAGAGCAGACCCGCGTCGTCGTGGACCGCGTCAGGCCCGGCGGGCTGCGCGTCACCATGGATCGCAGTCGCGCGAGCCTGGACCCCACCACTGACCGATCGCCGCACGCCGGCGAGGTCCTCACGGAGACCGACCGGATCCAGGTGAGGCTGCTTCTCGATGCGTCGTCGATCGAGCTGTTCGTCGAGGGGGCCTCGCTCACCAGCAGGGTCTATCCGACCCGAGCCGACGCCTCCCGGCACGAGCTGCGTCTCTCCGCCGGAGCACAGCTGCACAGTGCGCCGAGCTGGACCATGCGCGACCCCTGGACCTCGACTCACTGCCAGGACTGACGCTCTGGTCGGAAGGCCAGCCCTGCGGCACCTGACACCGCCCCACTGCATCCCAGAGGAGACATTCCCATGCGCCACACCGACCCGATGCACCGTTCCCGACGGAACGCCGAGACACGCACTCCCGACCCGACGGCGAGCCGGCCCGATCGCAGATCCGTCCTGCTGGGCGCGGGCGGAGCGCTCGGCACTGCCGCCGGGGTCGCAGGCGGTGTCCTGGGCCTGCCGAGTGCGTCCGCGAGCCCGAGGCGGCCTGACCAGGCGTCAGACCGATCCCGCCAGGCGCGGTGTTCCGACGTGCAGAGCTACCGTCCCGCGTACCACCTCAGCGTTCCTGACAACTGGAAGAACGACCCTCAGCGTCCAATCTTCCTCAACGGGGAGTACCTGTACTACTACCTGTACAACGAGGACTACCTCGAGGGAGGACACGGCACGTCCTGGCGACTGGTGACGACGACTGACCATGTCGCCTTCTCCGACCAGGGCGTCGCCATCCCGAAGTTCTCCAATGACAACGGCGACTGCTGGTCCGGCTCACTGGTCATCGACGCGGACAACACGGCCGGCTACGGCGACGGTGCGGTGATCGCACTCGTCACGCAGGCCCCGGAGGGTGTCCAGGCCCAGTTCCTCTGGTACTCCACCGACGACGGCCGGACGTTCTCCCCTGGGCCGGAGGCGCCTGTGCTGCCCAACCCAGGAGTGGAGGCCTTCCGGGATCCGAAGGTCATCTGGGACGCGGCGCGGTCGCGCTGGTTCATGGCCAACGCGGAGGGTCAGCGGCTCGGCTTCTACGCCTCGGCGGATCTGCATCGCTGGGAGGAGGTGGGTGAGTTCCGCCGTGAGGACATCGGGCTGCTGGAGTGCCCGGACATCTTCGAGATGGAGGCCTCCGACGGCAGCCGGCACTGGGTGCTCGGCACCGGCGCCAACGGAAAGTCCCGCGACCTTCCGGCCACCTACGCCTACTGGGTCGGAGAGTTCGACGGCGCCGCGTTCACCCCGGACCATGATGAGCCGCACTGGCTCGACTGGGGCTTCGACTTCTACGGTGCCGTCACCTATGCCTCCCATACGGACGACGGCGACGAGGATCCTACGCTTCGACGCGCGATCGGATGGGCGAACTTCTGGGACTATCCGCACAACACACCGAGCCTGGTGACCGACGGGTACAACGGCGACGACATGATCGTCCGCGAGATCCGGCTCGCTCCGGATGCGCACGGGGGATATCAGCTCCTCTCCACACCCGCGTCGGGCCTGGAGGACTATACGACGGCCACCCATGCGCTCGGTGATCTCACGGTCTCCGGCCATCAGGACCTCGACGTCGCCGCGCGTGCCTACGAGCTGCGGTGCACCCTGGTCTGGGACCCCGCAGATCCGCCGGCCAACATCGGCTTCGAGCTCTGCCGGGCACCGGGCGGGGGCCGCCACGTGGCCGCCGGTCTCTTCTTCGACGGCGGATTCGCCTACGTCAACCGACGGCCGACGTTCTCTCCCGGCGTCGGCGGCGAGTCACAGACTCCCATCCCCGGGAACTCCGGTGAGATGGACCTCCGGATCCTGGTGGACCACAGCAGTGTGGAGTGCTTCTTCGGTGACGGGGCCGTCGTCCATTCTCACCGGGTCTTCCCGCTCGCAGACGACGACGGGATACGGCTGTTCGTACATGGGGGTGAGGCCACAGCACGCGGGCTCACGGTGCGAGAGCTGGCAGTGCCGTGACGTGGCGGTGGCTCCGACGAGGGGTGGAACAGTTCCATCACCGCACCATCAATCGTGGATGTGACTCTTGACACTTTCCATGGGCACCTCTAGTCTGATGGAAGTTATACGAATAACTCCACCTGAGAGGACGACATGGCGACGAGACGGCAGGCGCCGACGATGTGGCAGGTCGCCGAGCGCGCAGGCGTCTCTCAGGCCACCGTGTCCCTGGTGCTCAACAAGGTCGCCGGCGGACGAGTCGCCCGGGCCACCCAGGAACGCGTCTGGGAGGCCGTCGAGGCCCTGGGCTATCGGACGAACGCCCATGCCAAGTCTCTGCGGAGCGGAGACTCCGGCATGATCGGCTTCATCTCCGATGAGGTCGCCAGCGCCCCCTTCGCCGGGCGCCTCCTGAAAGGCGCCCAGATGAAGGCCTGGGAGTCCGGGAACGTCATCCTCAGCGTGGACACCTTCGGCGAGCAGGAGCTCGAGACCGCGTCGATCGACATGATGCAGTCCTACCGCGTCCGAGGGGTCATCTACGCTGCGATGTACCACCGCCGCCTCACCGTCCCTGCAGCTCTGGCCGGACTGCCCACTGTTGTCCTCAACGCCCAGGATGAGGCCGGCGAACACAGCAGCGTCTTCCCCGACGAGCACGACGGCGGACGCCGCGCCGCCCAGCGACTCATCGATGAGGGCCACACCCGCCTGGCCATGATCAACATCCAGCCCGCGGACAGTGAGCTCCCCGCGGGCATCGGCCGCCTCACCGGATTTCGTGCCGCGCTGGAGGCCGCAGGACTCCCCTTCGACCCCGAGCTCGTCCGATACGGCACCGGAACCGTGGAGGACGGACTGCGCCACGCCGCGGACCTCGCCGCTCTGCCAGAGCCCCCCACGGGCATCTTCTGCGCCAACGACCGTACCGCCTGGGGCGCCTACCGCGCCCTGGAACAGCGCGGCCTCGGAGTGCCGGATGACTGCTCGATCGTCGGCTTCGACAACCAGGAGACGACGGCGCCGCACCTCGATCCCGGCCTGACCACGATCGAGCTACCCTTCGAAGCCATGGCCCACCGAGCCATCGACCTCCTCCTCGACTCTCCCGACACCGTCCAGCAGGCACCCACCCAGGGGCGTCTCATCGAGCGCGCCTCCGTCACCTCCCCCGCCCCTCGCACACAAGAGGTCAGTCCATGAGCACGACCCGGTCCTTCCGTCCTCCTGGCGCATCATCCACCCCACGCGCCGCTCGTCGCACGTCACGTCTGAGGCGGGCGCTGAGATCCTGGCAGTTATACGTATTACTTCTGCCGGCGATCATCCACGTGATCCTGTTCAAGTACTGGCCGATGTATGGTGCCCAGATCGCCTTCCGCAACTACAACCCCGCGGATGGCTTCGCCGGAAGCCCCTGGGCCGGCCTCGAGCACTTCGCACGATTCATCGGCTCCTTCCAGTTCGAGCGCGTGGTGATGAACACGCTGACGTTGAACTCGCTGGGACTGCTGATCGCATTCCCCGTGCCGATCATCTTGGCGCTGATCGTCAATCAGCTGCAGTCGGAGAGGTTCAAGAAGTTCACCCAGACCGTCCTCTACTCGCCGTCGTTCATCTCCGTCGTCGTGATCGTGGGCATGATCCACCTCCTGTTCTCCCCGCGCGCAGGTCTGGTCAACAACGTCATCGAACTCTTCGGCGGAGATCCGATCTTCTTCATGGGCATGCCGGAATGGTTCCGCCCCCTCTACATCGGCTCGGACATCTGGCAGAACGCCGGATTCTCCATGATCATCTACCTGGCCGCGCTGACCGCCATCAGTCCCGCTCTCCATGAGGCGGCGCGCGTCGACGGGGCCAACAAGCTGCAGCGCATCTGGCACATCGACATCCCGGGCATCATGCCCGTCGTCACGATCCTGTTCATCCTGGCCATCGGCAACCTGTTCAACCTCGGATTCGAGAAGGTCCTGCTGATGCAGACCGACCTGAACCTGCAGACCTCCGAAGTCATCCAGACCTACGTGTACTCCGTGGGGCTGCAGCAGGCCCAGTTCAGCTACTCCGCCGCCATCGGGCTGTTCAACTCACTCATCAACCTCGTCCTGCTGCTGACGTTCAACTGGATCGCCCGCAAGGCCGGCCAGTCGAGCCTCTGGTGAGGAAGGAAGCCATGACTCAGACCGTCGCACCACCCACGCTCCCACCCACCCGGAAGCTCCCCTCGTCTCCAGCCCCGCAGCCGAGGCCACGCCGATCCCTCGTCTCCCGCTACGCCGACCCGCTCTTCAACGTCATCGCCGTCGGACTGCTGCTGGTGGCCATCGTAGCCATCATCTACCCGATGTACTTCATCCTGATCGCCTCGGTCTCCGAACCCTCGGAGATCCTCAACGGCAACGTCTGGGTGGTGCCACGCGGCTTCACCCTCGAGGGGTACGTCCAGATCCTCTCGGACGCCGGCATTCTGCGCGGCTTCGCGAACTCCGTCCTGTACACCGTCGTCGGCACGGGCGTCAGCGTCGCCGTCATCCTGGCCGCCGCCTACGCCCTGTCCCGCAAGGATCTCTACGGTCGCACTCCCCTGATGCTGCTGTTCGTGATCACCATGTTCATCGACGGCGGGCTCATCGCGCGCTACCTGGTGGTCCGGGACCTCGGCATGTTGGACACCATGTGGGCTGTCGTACTGCCCGGTGCCGTCGGCGTCTGGAACCTCATCATCGCCCGCGCGTTCTTCGAGAACAACGTCCCCGGCGAGCTGCGGGACGCCGCCCAGATGGACGGCGCCAGCGACTTCCGGTTCTTCTTCAGCATCGTCCTGCCACTGTCCAAGCCCTTGATCTTCCTCATGATCATGATCCACCTGGTGGCGAACTGGAACGCTTTCTTCGACGCGCTCATCTTCCTGGACAGCGAAGACAAGTACCCGCTGCAGCTGGTGCTGCGCAACGTGCTCGTCCAGTCCGAAGTCTCCGCTGCCGGAGGGACCGGTGCCCTGGACTCGTACGCCGCGGCGCAGCGCCTGGGAGAGCTGATCAAGTACGGCATGATCGTCATCTCCACGATCCCGTTGCTCATCGTGCTGCCGTTCATGCAGAAGCACTTCACCAAGGGCGCCATGCTCGGCGCCGTCAAGAACTGAACCTGCCCCTCTTCCACCTTGTCCCCTTCTCAGAGAACTCGAGGAACAGCTATGCGCTCGCACCACTCACTGCCATCCGTCACCGCGGCACTGACCGCCATCGTCGCCCTCACGGCATGCGGCTCATCGGCAGGCACCGAACCTGTCGAGGACGCCTCTGACGAGTACGGATTCAACACCGAGGGTCTCCCGATCGTCGAAGACACGCTGACCCTGACCTTCGGCGGGACGAAGTCCGCCCTCGCCCCTGACTACGCGGAGATGGACCTGGTGCAGCAGTGGGAGGAGGACACGAACATCGCCATCACCTGGGAGAACCTCACGGGCCAGGTCTACGATGAACGCAAGAACCTGATGCTGGCCAGCGATGACCTGCCCGACGTCCTGTTCAACACCGGGCTGAGCGACGCCGAAGTCGTCACCAACGGCGCCAACGGCACCCTGCTCCCCCTGGAGGACCTGATCGAGGAGCATGCCCCGACCCTGTCCGGCATCCTGGAGGAACGACCCGACATCCGTGCGGCGATCACCGCCTCCGACGGCCACATCTATACGCTTCCCTCCGTCGAGGAGCTCGGCATCCTGCCGTACCCGAACTTCCTGTACATCAACTCCACCTGGCTGGACGAGCTGGGCCTCGACATGCCGCAGACAGTGGAGGAGTACCGTGAGGCGCTCGAGGCCTTCGCCACCGAGGATCCCAATGGCAGCGGCACCCAGGACGAGATCCCGCTGTCGTTCCGAACCGACTCTTTCGCTGCGAACCCTCACGACCTCATCGCGGCCCTGGGCGGACAGCCGACGAACAACGACCATCGCATCGTGCGCGACGACGTCGTGGAGTTCACGGCGAGCACCGAAGGATACCGGGATGGAGTCCGCGAGCTGGCCGACTGGTACGCCGACGGGCTGATCGATCCGGAGTCCTTCTCGCAGGACGACGTGGCCTATCTCGCCAAAGGCAAGTCGAACACCCCGATCCTCGGCTCCTTCATCTGGTGGGAGGCCGAAGAGATGGTGGGCGCCGACCGACTCGACGACTACGAGCTGGTCGGAGTCCTCGAGGGCCTCGACGGGCAGCAGCTGGCCAGTGTGGCCAACAATCAGGAGATCAACCGCGGGGCCATGGCCATCACCCGGGCCAACCAGTACCCGGCGGCCACGATGCGCTGGGCCGACCGGCTCTACGATCCGGTGATGTCTGCTCAGACGAACTGGGGTCCGATCGGCTCGACCCTCGAGGAGGACGAGGACGGTCTGCTGGTCCAGATCTCCCCGGAGAGCGGAGAGTCCGCCGGCGAGCGCCGTCAGCGCGTCGCCCCGGGCGGCCCCTTCATCGTCACGGCCGAGGACTTCGAGGACGTCGTCGCGCCCGAACCGCGGGCCCAGGAGCGCCAGGAGCTGGTCGCCGAACACTACGAGCCCCACCGCGCCAACGACCCCTACCCCCCGGTGATGCTCTCCAATGAGGAGTTGGACCAGGTGTCCACACGCACCGCCGACATCCACACCCTGGTGCTGGAGAAGTTCGCCACCTGGGTCACCACCGGCACCGTCGACGACGAATGGGACGGCTACCTGCAGCAGCTTGAGAGTCTGGGAGTCGATGAGGTCATCGACGCCTACCAGGGCGCCTACGACCGTTACATCGCCGACGGGGAGTCCTGAACCGGCCCCGCACCCATGACATGCCCCCCCTCCCGAGGAGAACCCCCTATGACCACGGCCGGAACCGTCCCCCTCGAAACCTCAGCCGGCACCGATGGCTGGCGCCCCGCAGCACACTTCGCCGCTCGCGACACCTGGTTGAACGACCCCAACGGGCTCCTCTTCCACGACGGCGTGTACCACCTGTACTTCCAGAACAACCCGCACGGCTCCACCTGGGGAAGCATCTCCTGGGGTCACGCGACCTCCACGGATCTGGTCACCTGGCACGAGCAGCCCGTGGCCATCGAACACACCGACGAGGAGATGGTCTTCTCCGGCAGCGCCGTGGTGGACCACCGCAACACCGCCGGGTTCGCCGGCCCCGGGGAGACCGCCCTGGTCGCGGTCTACACCTCCGCGAGCCGCACTCCCGAGGGACGGCCCCGCCAGGCGCAGTCCCTGGCCTACAGCCTCGACGGCGGATACGAGTGGACGCGGTATACGGAGAACCCGGTCCTGGACATCGGATCCGGTGAGTTCCGCGACCCCAAGGTCTTCTGGTACGGCGGTGACGACGGGCATTGGGTGATGGTCGTCGTCGAAGCGACTGACCGCCGCGTCGCCGTCTACACCTCACCGGACCTGAGGTCCTGGACCCGGACCTCGGAGTTCGGCCCGGCACACGCCACAGGAGGCGTCTGGGAGTGCCCTGACCTGTTCGAGCTGCCCGTCGAAGGAACCGCAGACTCCCGCTGGGCCATGATCGTGAGCCTCAACCCGGGAGCGATTGCCGGGGGCTCGGGGACGCAGTACTTCATCGGGGACTTCGACGGTGAACGATTCACCCCGGAGAGGCTCAGCACTTCCCAGGATCCCGCCGACTTCGACTGGTTCGACTTCGGGAGGGACTGCTACGCCGCGGTGTCGTTCTCGAACGTGCCTGATGGTCGCAGACTCATGGTCGGATGGGCCAGCAACTGGGAGTATGCGGAAGTCACCCCGACCGTCCCGTGGCGATCCGCGATGACGCTGGTGCGCGAGGTCTCCCTGGTGCGTGATCCGGATGGGCGTCATCGTCTCCGCCAGACCCCGATCGTGCCTGCCGATGCTCCGCGTCTGGTGCTCGCCGAGGAGTCTCCGGAACGGACAGCAGACGAGGCCTCGGGGTTGCTCATCTTCTCGACCACGGTCGCCGGTGACGACTCGACGACGTTTGTCCTCGACAGCGGGCCCGAATCGGCACCAGCCACGGGCCTGCGTCTCACCGTCGACGCCGCCAGCGGCCACGTCGTCTGTGACCGGACCCGCACTGGAGGGCCGGACGTGCATCCCGCCTACCCTTCTGTCGACGAGGCTCCGCTGCCCACACGCCCGAGCCACGACGACGTCGCGGTGGAGGTCCTGGTCGACGGCAGCGTGGTGGAGATCTCCGTGGACGGAGGGCTGGTGACGTTCACCGAGCTCGTCTTTCCCGAACGACCGTACCGACGCCTGACGCGCCAGAACTGACGGAGGAGGACTCCCATGCCCCAGAAGGCCACAGACTGTCATGTCCTGGTGATCGGTGAATCGTTGGTCGACATCGTCACCGACCCCACCGGCCGGCAGGAGACCCACCCGGGCGGCAGTCCCATGAACGTCGCCGTCGGCCTCGCCCGGCTGGAGGTGGACACGACACTGGCGACCCATATCGCCGACGACGGGCCCGGTGAGCTGGTCCGGGCGCATGTGGAGCGCTCCGGCGTCTCGCTGAGCCTGCTCGGTCCGGAGACCGCCAGCACCTCGACGGCCCATGCCGTGCTCGACGACGACGGCGCAGCCGAGTACTCCTTCGACGTCACCTGGGCTCCCGAGTCCTTGGACCTGGGCCGGCCCGACCTGATCCACACCGGGTCGCTCGCCACCAGCCTGGACCCAGGTGCCGACGTCGTGGAGGAGACTCTGCGCGGCACCCCGGAGGGAACGGTGGTCTCCTTCGACCCCAATGTCCGACCGTCTCTGGCACCCGCCTGGGGCGTGCTGCGCGAGCGGGTCGAACGCATCGCCTCACTCGCCCATGTGGTGAAGATGAGCGATGAGGACGCCGCCTGGCTCCACCCTGAGATGAGCGTCGAGGACCTCGTGGCCCACTACGCCGGCCTCAGCGGCGGAGTCTTCGTCCTGACCCGAGGCGCCGCAGGGTGCACCATCGGGACGCGCCGGTGGCAGGAGACCCTGCCGGCTCCGGCCGTGGACGTGGTGGACACGATCGGCGCCGGAGACGCGTTCATGTCCGGTCTGCTCTACGCCCTGCTCGAGGCTGATCTCACCGGGCCTCTGACACGGGGCGAGCCGGATCAGCAGGGTCTCCGTGCCTGTGCCCGGACTGCCCTGCGCAGCGCCGCCGTCGCGGTGTCTCGCGCGGGAGCCAACCCGCCGGGTCCGCGGGAGCTCCTCCTGACCTGAGGCCGGCCTCCGCGGCTCTCATCGTGCTCTCATGTCGCAGGACCACTCTGGAGTCACGACGTCACACCCCGGAGGTTCCCACCCATGTCCGAGTCGATTCCGTCCGCTGACTCCCCCGCCCCGGTGGTCGGCTACGTGCTGAAGATGTATCCGCGCTTCTCGGAGACGTTCGTCGTCTCGGAGATCCTGGCCCGCGAGGCCCAGGGCGAGCAGATCGTGATCTTCTCCCTGCGTCCCACCACGGACAGCCGCTTCCATCCGGAGCTCGCCCGGGTGAAGGCCCCGGTGGTGCACGTGCCGCGCCCCAGCTCGGCCACCCGCCTGTGGGACGCTCTCAGCGCCGGGCCGGCGTCGGGCGTGGCCGAGGCCTGGGAGGAGCTGCGCCGCCACAGCCATGACGACGCCGCCCAGGCCGTCGCCGTCGCACGGCTGGCCCGCGAACACGGGGTCACGCACCTCCACGCCCACTTCGCCTCGGTGGCCACCACGGTGGCGCGGCTGGCCGGGCGCATCGCCGGGCTGCCGTACTCCTTCACCGCCCACGCCAAGGACATCTTCCACCAGGATGTGGACCCGACGGACCTGAAGGCCAAGCTCGCCGACGCCCACCATGCGATCACCATCAGCGGCTACAACCTGGCCGATCTGCGCCGCCGCTTCCCCGAGGCCACCGACACTCTGCAGCTGGTGCGCAACGGCCTGGAGCTCGAGCGCTTCCCCTTCACCCCGGACCGCGCACGTGGCTCCGACCCGGCGCGGGTGCCCCGGCTGCTGGCCGTGGGCCGGCTGGTGGAGAAGAAAGGCTTCAGCCTGCTGATCGAGGCCGTGGACGTGCTGCGCTCGCGCGGGGTCGACGTCGCCGCCGACATCGCCGGGGACGGGCCGCTGGCCGCGGACCTGACCGCCCAGATCGACAGGCTCGGACTGGACGACCGCGTCCGCCTGCTGGGTCCGCTCACCCAGGCCGAGGTCTCCGCGCGACTCGGCACCGACGACGTGTTCGTCGCCCCCTTCGTGGTCGGCTCCGACGGCAACGCCGACGGACTGCCCACCGTGCTCCTGGAGGCGATGGCCCGCGGCATCCGCTGCGTGGCCGCCGACGTCACCGCCGTCGGCGAGGTGGTCGTCCCCGGCGAGACCGGGTGGCTGGTGCCCAGCGGCGACGTCGGCGCCCTGGCCGACGCCCTGGCCGACGCGGTCCAGGAGGCCGTGGCCGAGTCCTCCGTCCATGACCGGATGGTCCACCGGGCGCGCGCTCTGGTGGAGGAGCACTTCGACTCCCGCCGCCAGGCCGCCGCCCTGCGCGCCCTGGTGCCCGTGGAGCGCACCGCCGCACCAGTCGGAGGTGCCCGATGAGGATCGCCTATCTGCTCGCCGACCCGGGCATCGGTGTCTTCGGCACCAAGGGTGCCTCCGTCCACGTCCAGGAGATGGTCCGCGCCCTGCGAGCGCACGGGCACGAGGTCACCGTCTACGGCACCAAGCGCGGCGACCGCCCGGGCCGGCCGGAGACCGAATCGGTCCCTGAGGACCTGGCGGATCTGCCGGTGGTGGTCGTCCCGGTGCCCGGGGCCAAGGACGCCGCGGCGCGGGAGGCCGCCGTGGCTCAGGTGGCCGCGGAGATGGCCCAGCTGGCCGCCCTCGACGGCGCTGAGGCCGTCTACGAGCGCTACGCGCTGTTCTCCGACGCCGGCGCGCGGCTGGCCGCCCGCACCGGGATCCCCTTCGCGGTGGAGGTCAACGCCCCGCTCATCGCCGAGCAGCAGACTCACCGCAGCCTGCACGACGAGGCCTCCGCCTGGGAGGCCACGCGCCGCACCTTCGCCGCCGCCGACATCGTGGCCTGCGTCTCCGGCCCGGTGGCCGACTGGGTGCGTCAGGTGGAGGGCGACGCCGCGGTCACCGTCATCCCCAACGGGGTCAACACCGACCGCATCCGGCCTGGTCTCGGCGCCGATGCCGACACCGATGCCGAGCACCATGCTTCCCTGCGCCCCTTCACCGTGGGCTTCGTCGGCACGCTCAAACCCTGGCACGGCACCGAGATCCTGCTGCAGGCCGTGGCCGCAGCCACCGGCAATGCCGCCGACGCCGGGGGCACGCGCCCCTGGCGGCTGGAGATCTGCGGTGCCGGCCCTCAGCTGGACCCGCTGCGCGACCTGGCCCAGCGGCTGGGGCTGCAGGACTGCATCCACTTCCACGGTGCGGTGGCGCCGGCCCGTGTTCCGGAGATCCTCGGTCGCTTCGACGTCGCGGTCGCGCCCTACCCGATGCCCTCCCCTGGGGCCGAGCACTACTTCTCTCCGCTGAAGGTCTACGAGTACCTCGCCGCCGAGGTCGCCGTGGTCGCCTCCGCCGTCGGGGAGCTGCCGGAGGTCCTGGGCGACGGCGCCCACGGCCTGCTGGTCGCCCCGGGTGACGTCGACGCCCTGGCCAACGCCCTGGATCAGCTGGCCCGGCGTCCTGAACTGCGGGCCCGGCTGGCCGCCTCCGGGCGGGCCGCCGCCGTCGCTGAGCACAGCTGGCAGCACCGCTGCGCCCAGCTGCTCGCGCTGCTGCCCACTCCGGAGCACGTCGCATCCGAGCAGGTGAGCCCCCGATGAGCGCCGCCTCCGCCGCCTCCCGCCGCCAGCACCGTCAGGCCGTCTCCCGGACCCTGCGGATGCTGCTGCCGCATCTGGGCGAGCACAAGCTGCTGATCATCCTCGGGCTCATCGCCCTGGCCGGTGATGTCGCGTTCCGCATCCTGGAGCCCTGGCCGGTGAAGTTCGCCGTCGACGCCGTCACCGAGGCGCTCGGCGCCCAGCTGGCCGAGACCACCGGTCTCGCCGGGGACGTCACCACCACAGTGGTGCTGTGGGCGCTGCTGCTGGCCGGAATCGTCGGGGGGCGGGCCGTGTGCAACTACGTCTCCACCATCGCGTTCGCCAAGACCGGGGTGAAGGTGGTCACCCGGCTGCGCACCCGGGTGTTCGACCACATCCAGTCACTGTCCCTGCGCTACCACTCCACCGCCTCGGTGGGTGACACCTCTCAGCGGCTCGTGGGCGACATGGGCCGGCTGCAGGAGGTCGCGGTCACCGCAGGACTGCCGCTGGTGGGCAACGTGCTGACCCTGGTCGCCCTGTTCGTGGTGGTCATCATCATGAACCCCACGCTCTCGCTGGTGGTGCTGGTCACCGCCGGGCTGTACTTCGTGATCTCCCGGTTCTCCTCCCCGAAGATCTCCTCGGCCTCCCGAGCCACCCGCAAGGGCGAGGGCCAGCTGGTGGGGGACGCCGCCGAGGCGCTGGCCGCCATCCGCGTGGTGCAGGCCTACGGCCTCGAGTCTGTGGTGGCCTCCAGCTTCGCCGCAGGCAACGCCACCGCGTTGAAGGCCGGCATCCGAGCCCGTAAGCTCGCCGCCCGTCTGGAGCGCTCCACTGACGTGCTGGTGGGGATCTCCACCGCCGTCGTGCTCGGCTTCGGCGGCTGGCAGGTGCTGCGCGGGGTGATGACCCCCGGGGACATGGTGCTGTTCCTGATGTACCTGAAGATCGCGATGAAGCCGCTGCGGGACATGGCCAAGTACACCGGCCGCATCGCCCGAGCGGCGGCCTCCGGCGAGCGCATCGCCGACCTGCTGGACGAGCCGGTGGAGATCACCGACCCGGACCCCGCCCTGCCGATGGGGCGGGTCTCCGGCGACGTCGCGTTCTACCGCGTCACTGCCCGCGACGGCCACGGCCGGGAGCTCTTCGAGGACCTGAGCCTGCACATCCCGGCCGGTCAGCGTGTCGGCCTGCTGGGACCCTCCGGGTCCGGGAAGTCCACGCTGGCGGGCTACCTCCTGCGGCTGGCCGACCCCGACGACGGCGCAGTGCTGGTGGACGGCTGCGACACCCGGCGGGTGCGGCGGGCAGACCTGCGACGCAACATCTCCATCCTGCTGCAGGAGTCGGTGCTGTTCGCCTCCTCGGTGCGGGAGAACATCCGCTACGGACGGCTCGACGCCACCGACGACCAGGTCGAGGAGGCGGCCCGCCGGGCGGGGGCCCATGAGTTCATCCGCGCCCTGCCGCAGGGCTACGACACCGTGCTCGGCGCCCGCGGGGACACGCTCTCCGGGGGGCAGCGTCAGCGCATCGCCATCGCGCGGGCCCTGGTCCGCGACGCCCCCATCGTGGTGCTCGACGAGGCCACCACGGGCTTGGATCCGGCGTCCCGCGCCCTGGTGGAAGCCTCGCTGCGCGAGCTCACCCGAGGGCGGACCACAGTCGCCATCACGCATGATCTCAGCACCCTCCAAGGTCTGGACCGCATACTCTGGCTTCAGGACGGTCGCATCGTCGAGGACGGCTCACCGGACGAGCTGCTCGCCGACGAGTCCAGCCGGGTCGCTCGCTGGGCGTCGACCCAGCAGGAGACCTCGCCCCGGGAGAGCCCCGAGGCGGCGGCCGTCGACGGGACGGCGGGTGTGCCCGCCGCGCGGCAGCGCGCGGAGGACCCCGCCCTGGACGAGAGGGCGAATGCGTGAGCGCAGCACGAACCACAGCGGAGCCGGCACCCGAGGACGCCGCCCGGCCGCTTCAGGCGGCGCGCGGAGCGGTCTCCCCGGAGGAGCTGGAGACACCCATGGAGTCCCCGGAGATCCCCGCGGGCGCCGCCGATCCGGATGAGCAGCTCGCCCAGGCCACCTACCGCACGATGCCGGTGCCTCCGGTGAAGATCCGCGCTCCGCAGGCGCATGAGGCCGATGTCGCCGTGGCCGAGATCGCCCAGCTGGACCAGGTGGCCCAGCTGCTCGACGACGCCGCCCTGTCCAGCTGGCTGGGCATGCCGGTGCGCGGCCGGCACCTGCGGGTGAAGCCGGAGCGCAGCGTGGTGCTGGCCTGGGAGCGCACCGATGTGGACCTCACCGGCGGGGAGCCGGTGGACGTCGACGCCGAAGGTCCGGCGCACCACGGCTGGACCGTCATCTCCCGCGACCAGGACAAGTACGCCAAGTCTCTGGCCCGCGCCGAGCGAGTGGACCAGCGCCTCACCGTCCACCAGGACGAGCCCGTCTATCGGGTCTCGGGCTCCCTGTGGTCGGACCCGGCCCTGGCCCGGGAGCTGCTGGAGGCCCGTCAGGCTCTGGCCGAGACGGCCGGCGCTGAGGTGCCATGGCGGGTCCTGCGCTACAACCCCCGACGTCGGGTGGTCGCCGTCGTGGAGCTCGACGGCGGCCCCCATGTGGTGCGGGTGACCGCTGAGCCCGCCGCCGCGCAGCTGGAGACCGCCGACCGGTGGCGTCGGCTCGGAGTGCCGTTGGAGCCGGTGCGCCCGCTGGGTGACCGCGGCACCGCCCTGCTGACCCCCTGGTGGGGTCAGGGCGACCTGCTGGAGCACCCCGTGGAGTCCGCGGCGGAGACCGCCGGGACCATCGTGGCGGAGCTCCACGTCCGTTCCGGCGAGCTGGGCGAGGCTCCTGACCGGGTGCTCGACCCGGATGTGGCCGAGGCAGTCCACGCCATCGGACTCATCGCACCCTGGCTGGGCCAGCGGGCCGACATGCTCGCCGAGATGATCTCCCCGCTGGTGGAGGAGGCGGAGTCGGCCGAGCTGGTGGAGCTGCACGGCGACCTCTCCCCCGACCAGGTGCTGGTCTCCGGCGAGGACGGCTCCCGGGTGCGGATCATCGATCTGGACCGCGCCGGGCAGGGCCCCGCGATGCGCGACGTCGGCTCCTGGGTGGCGTCCTGCCGCGCGGCCGACCACGTGGAGCTGGCGGAGGCGTTCCTCCGGGGCTACCGGGAGATCACCCCCATAGATGAGGAGTCCCTGGCCGCGTGGGAGGCCTACGCCCATCTTCGCGCCGCCCTGGACCCCTTCCGCCGACGGGAGGAGAACTGGCCGCAGAAGGCCTCGCGGCGCATCTCCATGGCCGAGCGGTCGATCCACGGATGAGCGCACCCCGCACCGGGTCGGCGCTGTCGCCGCTGCCCCCGGAGCATCTGGACACCGAGGCCGGGCCGGTGACCGTGACGCGCGTGTGGCCGGAGAAGCGGTCGCCGGCCGCATCGAGTCGAACACGACTTGCGGTGGAGGCCCTTGACACCTCCGGAGCGCTGCGCGCCGGGTGGTATCACAGCGGGACCGGAGTTCTGGAGCTCTTCGAAGCGTGGAGCGACCCGCGACTGCCGCAGCTGACGGAGCTGCGTGGCCCCGGCGCCGTCGTCGTCTCTCATCGGCCGGGTCGACGGGCCGTGGTGCGTCGAAGCCCGGACGGCACCACGTCGGGTCACCAGGACGGCTCGGCCGTGGAGTTCCGCAAACTGGTGCGGCCCGGTCGTGCCCAGAGCATCCTCGACGGCGTGGCGCGCGCGGCGACCTTCGACGGCCCCTTCCGCACCCCGCGGGTGCTCGCTCATGACGAGTCCTCGGTGGCCTTCGCCGCCTTGGCCGGCGCAGGACTGCATGAGGTCAGTGAGGACGACGCCGCCGCAGGACCCGGTTGGGCCCGGGCCTGGGGCGAGGTCCTGGAGGCGTGGCGCGAGGCGGTGCTCCGCCCGGCTCCGGCATCCGGGCTGCCGGTGCATGCCCCGGGAGACGAGATCGCTGTGCTGCGCCGCTGGACGGAGCAGGCCATGCCGGTGCTGCGGACGGGCCAGGCGGAGGCGGAGCTGTTCATCGAAGCCGTGGAGTCGACCGCCGTCGCACTGCAAAGGCTGCCGCAGATGACCCCGCGGCCCGCCCACCGGGACCTGCACGACAAGCAGGTGCTCTGGTCCGCCGACCAGGGGCCAGGGCTGCTGGACGTGGACACCGCCTGTCTCGCCGACCCGGCGCTCGACCTGGGGAACCTGCGGGCGCATGCGACCTGGCGGCACCGCCAGCGCGTCTGGAGCGCGGGCCAAGCAGAGGAGGTCCTCCTGGCGGTGGACGGCACGGCCGCGGAGCTGTCCCGGGTGCTGGACTCTCCCGTGGAGGACGCCGTGGCCGTCTATGAGCAGGCCAGCCTGCTGCGTCTGCTGTGCGTCTACGCCTTCCGTCCGCGGTATGCCGCTCTGGCCGACCAGATGCGTGGCGAGCTCCACCCGGCGACCTGAACCTGGGCCGCTGGACCTGTGTCCCTCGTGTCGGGATGCGTCTCCCTGATGAATCGCGACGGCGGTTTCTATCGGTGGTCGTCCCCGCACCGGGGACAGCGCTCGGCCCGCCGCCGTCTTGTGGTCTGGACCAGGACGTAGGGTGGGCCCATGAGTGAGATCACCGAGGCCAAGAAGGCGGCCCGGGCGCGGATCCGATCAGCCCGCAGCACCCTCGACGTCACCGAGAGTGCTCGCCGCGCGGAGGCTCTGGGACGGGTGCTCGAGGAGCATGTGCCGGCCCGGGCACGCGTGGCCGCGTATCTTCCGATGGCCCACGAACCCGATGTCCGGCCGTTCCTGACCCGGCATCTGCGCCGCGGAGGCCAGGTGCTGCTCCCCCGCGTCGCGGACGATCCGGTGCCCCGCTTGGAATGGGTCAGCTGGGCCGCGCAGTCCGAGACACGACGCCACCCTGTGCTGCCTCTGGACGAACCGGTCGGCCACGCTCGGACGCTGAGTGACGTCCTGGCCGAGGGCCCGCTGCAGATGCTGCTGCCCGCCCTGGCCGTGGACACCTCCGGGCATCGCCTGGGCCAGGGCGGCGGCTACTACGACCGCATGTTCGCCGAGGTGGAGGCCGCTGACCTGCGTGAGCAGGTGTCCGCCTGGGCGGTGGTGGGACCGGAAGAGGTCCTGCCAGCCGGGTCCTTCCCCGTGGAGCCCCATGACCTCGCGGTCGACGCGGTGGTGACGCCCGAGGGGCTCCGCAGACTCCGCTGACCCGCCGGCGCCTCGCGGCGGTATAGAATCAGTGGTCGGCAGATGTCCATGCGGCGGCACCCGACCGGTGAGCCTGCCGACTGTCCCCTGACTGAGGAATCCGATGCCCACGTACTCCTACGCCTGCAAGGCCTGCGGCCACGCCTTCGACATCGTCCAGTCGTTCAGCGACGACTCGCTGACCGTGTGCCCGGAGTGCTCGGGCACACTGCGCAAGAAGTTCGGCAGCGTGGGGGTGACCTTCAAGGGATCGGGCTTCTACCGCACCGACTCGCGCGGCTCCTCCTCCAGCTCCGAGTCGTCCTCCAGCCCCTCCTCCAGCTCCTCCTCGGCGCCCAAGCCCGCTGCGGCCTCCGCCACGGCCGACTGAGGCACCGGCCCTCGACGTCGGGCCTGCCCTCACCCCACCAGGCTCAGATGCAGACGCCCCTCGTGGGCTGCCTGCGCGATGTCCTGGGCCGTGGACGGATCCACCCCGACGACCAGCACCTGACCGGCGTCGCCGGCCTGCGGAAACCAGTCGTCGCTCTCGCCTGAGGGGACCCACAGCACCAGCGCGGCACGGGCCACAGTCCGCGAGGAGGTGCCGTCCTCCAGCGACTCGGAGGAGAGGATCACGTCCACCCGCTGGCCCGGGCTGAGCATCCCCACCAGCGCCGTGTCCGCCGGGCGCACCGGCACCGCCACATGGTCCTCGGGCTGGCCCGCCAGCAGCCCCGGGCCGACCAGCTGCGACGGCAGGACCATCGCCCCGCGAGGCAGCGGGACGGCTGCCTGGCGGCCCAGCAGATCCTCCACGCGGACCGGCTCCTCGCCCGGTACGGCCTCGGCGTCCACCGAGACCTCCTCCAGCACGGCGGCCGTCAACTCATCCCCGGCCGAGACATCCTGGGTCACCCGCACCGCCGTCGCCGTCTCCCCACGGGACTCCACACCCGAGGCGAGCCCGGCCAGCACCGCACCCAGCGCGCAGAGCAGCGCCAGGGGAACCCGCAGACGCCGCAGCCTGAGGCCCAAGCCTCCTCCGCGCAGCCTGCGCGCCACCCGTGGAGGGCGACGTCGGACGCCTGAACGGGGCGGCGTCGGGAATCCCGGTCTCTGGGCCTGTGCACGACGGCTCCGCCGCGTGATCGCGCCGGCAGCGGTCCCCGCGGATCGTCGGGCAGCGACCGCGCTGCGGGAGTCGGCGGGTCCGGCGGATCCGCTGGGGCGCGGCGGCGGTGGGAGGCGAGCAGGTCCTGCGGTGAGCGTCATGCCCTCCACCCTGTCGCTCACAGACCCACACGACGAGAACGTCGGGCGAGGCTGTGGATCGTCGCGCGTGTCAGCGCCGCACGCGACGGACCTGTGGAGGAACACCCCACCAGCGTCGAGGACTCAGTCCCAGTGGGGTGGGCGCTGCTCCAGGATCCATCGATCCCGCGCGCTCAGGGGCGACTTCCGGTCAGGGTCAGTCCCTCCGGAGCCTGACGCCCCCTTCGAGGCCGGGGCCGCATCGTCCTGCGCAGAGTCTTCCAGCGAGGCGGGGATGAACGCCTGCGACTCGGTCTCCTCCGGCTGCCCGGAGGTGGCGGGCGCGATCACGCGACGCCGTCCCCGGCGTCCCGAGCGCTGCGCCCCCGCCCCGTCCGGATCCGTGCCGTCGGGAGCCGGGCCGTCCAGATCCGTGCCGTCGGGCGCGTCGGCCGCAGGCGTCATCGCACCCACTTGCCGCGCTCCCGCGGCGGGGCCCAGGTGGTGGCACGCCGATGCGAATCTTCGTCCTCCGCGTCGGCGGCTCCGCCGAAGCGAACCCGCGCCCCGGCACCGTCGCGCGGCAGCCGCTCCGCCAGCGCTCCGGTGGTGTTCAGCGCGATCCGTCCATGCTCGGCGAACTCGGGACCGGCGGCCAGGCCCACCTTCTCCGCGACCACCTCGGTGCAGCGGATCGGATCGGAGAACACCTCGATGGTCCACAGCACCAGATAGTGCCAGCCCAGCGCCTCGAAGGCAGCAGGCCGCTGCCGGGAACGTTCACGCACACTCATCGCCGCGTAGGTGTCCGTGCCGTCGGAGACCATCGCCAGCGGCACCACCGGTGACTGCGGGCTGATCTTCCGCGGGCAGGCCGCCAGATCCAGCGTGCCGCGGAATCCGTCCTCCACACGACCCCCGCGAGCACGGATCCGGTCCACCAGGTCCAGCACCAGCGGGTCCTTCAGGGAACCAGAGCCGGAGGGGTTGTCCTCTGCACGCAGACCCAGCTCGATCAGGCGCCGCATCAGAGCGGCTCCCGACTCCAGCCGGGCAGGATCCAGGTCCTCGGGCGCCAGAGACGTCACCACGGTCAGCTCGCCGCGCGCCCGCGTCGTCGCCACGGCGAACAGCTCTTCGCCGCGCGGCTCGGAGAGCTCTCCGAAGTGATGCACCGGTTCACCCTTGATGCTGCGCCCATAGCCGAGCGAGAAGATCACTCGGTCCCGCACCAGATGGTGAGCACGTTCCACCGGGGCGACGACGAAGCTCTCCCCCTCGTCAGAGTCGAAGAAGGGCCGCGCCCAGCTGTGATTGGCCAGGTTCACCCGGATCGCATCCGCCACGCGCCGAGCATGCCACTCGGAGCCGGTGACCACCGCCAGCGACCGGTCCTTGCTGGTGCGCACGTGGTCGAAGACCATGTCCACCACCCGGTTGACCTCCACGGTCGGAGACTCCACCGAGTCGCGTGCCCCCGGTCGGCCCAGGGCGTCACCGAGGTGCTCCACCACCAGACGGCGGCCCTGCCCGGTCAGCTGGGCGGCATCGGGCAGACGCTCCAGATCCCCCTCGTAGAGCGCTTCGGAGAGCAGCTCGGTCAGCTCCTGGTCCACACCCCTGTGCACCCGGCGCAGCCGGTGCTGCGGGAGCACCTCGGCCAGCTCCGCGAAGATCGACGTCGGCACCTGCTGCCCCGCCTCGCGGGCCGCGGGATCCGCCGACACGTGGAAGGGCTTCGGGGTGCCGGAGACGGGGTCGCCGAAGGCGATGACCTGCTCGGCCCGGGAGATCGGGCCCAGCGCGGCCGGCACCGACAGCGTCTCCGCGTCCAGCAGGATGACCGTGTCGAAGCGGGCCTGGGCCGGGAACTGCTCGGCCACACCCAACGGAGAGCTGGTCCATACCGGCACCAGCGGCTGGGTGAGCGCGCTGTCGACGGCGTCCAGCCCGGTCACGGTGGGCTCACCGTCGCGCAGCAGCTCCTTGAGCCGGGCCGCAGCCTCCGGGTGGGACTCGACGGCGGACTTCCAGCGCACCGCCAGCGCGTGGGTCAGCCGCTGCGCGCCGGTCTCCACATGGGCGGCGTCGGCGGCCCGGAACTCGGCCTCGATGCTGCGGAGATTCTCCCCGGTGGTCATGGCCAGGTAGTCGTCGCCCGAGATCATCGCCTCCAGCGCGGACTGCCACCAGGCCAGCTCCAGCTCGTCGGCGACACGCTCGGCGGGGACCTCGCGGGCGGAGAAGTCGTCCATCAGCTCACGGAAGCCCTGCTCACGCAGCTGCTCCGTGACCAGGGTGCGCTCCGGCAGCGTCTCCAAGGGCTTCTCATCCTCGGCGAGAGTCTCCACCGTGGAGATCATCTCCTCGGCCGGCATGTCCAGCAGATCCCGGTCGGCGTCGTCCTCAGGATCCACCGGCCGCAGCACGCCCACCAGCTTCTCCAGCCGAGTCTGCACATGCCCGATCATGTCGGCCAGCCGGTCCAGGCTCTTGGGCACCTTCGGCTGGGAGTCCTCCACGGCGTGCCGGGACCACTCCTCCCGCTCGGTCTGCACCTCGATCAGCGAGGAGTGCAGATCGTTGATCGACACCCCGGGGCGGACATACTCCTTGGCGACCCGACGCAGCCGGGAGCGTGCCATGGAGCTCATCTCGATCTCGTGCTGGCGGCGCCACCAGCCGGGTGCGGTGGCGGCGATCAGGTCGTCGACCGGCTTGGCATAGACGTCATGGCTGAACCGGCCCAGCGACTCCTGGACCCGCTGGAACAGCAGCACCTGGGCGTGCCAGTCGGTGAAGCTCTCCCCCATCCTCAGGCCGGTCACCGCGGTGGCGACCTCCATCTGCGCCTTCAGCTTGGGGAGCTCCTCGCGGAGATCCTTCACCAGGGCCATCGCGTCCTCGGTCTCCTGGCGATTCCGCAGCCGGGCGTTGTACCAAGGGCTGTTCCGGGTCTCCGAATCGAAGGCGCCCAGCTCCGCGGCGCGACGCAGCTTCACCGTCACCTGGCTGCGGTCCACCGTGTTGTCCAGCACCGAGCGCTTCAGCCGCACGGCGGTCGACGGCGCCGGGTTCAGCGAGGTCAGTGCGGCCAGGGCCTGCATGGCCTGGTAGGGCGAGCAGTTCCAGCGGGAGCGCACATTGTGCAGGGACTTCACGTGGTCCAGCAGCTGATGCCGCCGGTCCACGAGACGCTGATGCAGGGCGGCCAGGCGCGGGGGCTCCGCCCGTTCGGCACGTTTGATGGCCCGCACCATCTGCTCCCGCAGGTCCTCGCCCGTGGTGGAGGCCGGCACGTGCAGCGCCAGCGTCCCCAGCCGGGCGTCCTTCAGACGACGGCGGAGCTCCTCCAGAGTGGAGGTGCGCTCAGCGACCACCAGCGTGCGGCGGCCGGTCCAGGCCAGAGCCGCCACCGTGTTGATCGCCGTCTGGGTCTGGCCGCTCCCTGGAGGGGCCGAGACCACTATCGAGGCTCCGGCCTCGACGGCGTCCAGCACGGCCTGCTGATCCGGGTCGGCGTCGAGGACGAGCTTCTCCTCCCGGGGGTCCCGCTCGTCCACCGGAGGGGCCTGAACCTCGGGTCCGGCCAGGCGGTCGGAGGTCGCCAGCACACGCAGCACCGGGTGCTCGCGGTCGAGGGCCTCCGGGTTTCCCAGGTCGGCGAGGTCCGCGAAGGTGGAGATGTAGGTCTGTCGCCACACCTGCAGGGCATCCACGGAGTCGGCCACCAGGCGGCTGAGCAGCTCAGCGGTCCGGACAGGGTCGAAGCGGGCTGTGGCGTAGCCTGCGGCGTGGAACTCCTCCGCGTCCAGCGTGATGCCGTGCCGGCGGTCCATGTGGCGAGCCAGGGCGGGATTCAGCCGGGCGGGCGCGGAGAACTGGATCTCGTAGTCGTCGTTGTCCGGGCGGGGCCTCAGCGTGATCGGCACCAGCATCACCGGAGCGGTGAACTGCTCGGCGCCGGCGTCGGTGGTCTCGGTCCAGGAGGCGATGCCCGCAGCGAGGAAGCCGACGTCGATGCCACGCTCCTCGGCCATCTCCCGCACCTTGGCGCGGATGCCTCGAGCGGCCTCGCGTCCGGCGGCGAACGCGCCGGATTCGTTGAGCAGAGTGGACAGCCGCGTCCGTCGGCCGGCCAGCAGCTGCATGAGCCCGGAGGAGTTCGACTCGGTGAGGTCGACGGCATTGTGCTGGGAGGGGGTGAACCGCAGCATCGTGTCGTTCTCCGTGCCGGAGTGCAGCGCCTCCACCCAGGCCGTCACCGGGTCGTCGGCCTGCGAGGTGCGGATCTCCGCGAGCTCGCTCTGCGTGAACTCGGAGGTGTCAGCCGGCTGGAAGTCATCGGATGACGCCTCGGCCGACTCCTCGGCCTCGGCCGCGGCTTCGATCTCCTCCGCGGACAGCTGGGTCCTCTCCTCAGACGTGGACTCGTCTCTGCTCACTTCTGACCTTCCGGCAGGATCACCTTCACATGGACGTGTGATGCTAGATCATTCCCATTCGATAGTCCCCGGGGGCTTCGAGGTCACATCGAGAGTTACCCGGTTGATCTCCTGGACCTCATTGGTGATGCGGTTGGAGATGCGGGCCAGCAGGTCGAAGGGCAGGCGCGACCAGTCAGCGGTCATCGCATCCTCGGAGCTGACCGGTCGCAGCACGACCGGGTGCCCATAGGTGCGACCGTCACCCTGGACGCCCACTGAGCGAACATCGGCGAGAAGCACCACGGGCATCTGCCAGACCTCGCCGTCCAGGCCCGCGGCGGTGAGCTCCTCACGGGCGATGGCGTCGGCGCGGCGCAGGATGTCCAGACGCTCGGCGGTGACCTCTCCGATGATACGGATGCCCAGCCCCGGCCCCGGGAACGGCTGGCGCTGGACGATCTCCGCGGGCAGCCCCAGCTCGGCGCCCACGGCACGCACCTCGTCCTTGAAGAGGCTGCGCAGCGGCTCGACGAGCTTGAACTGCATGTCCTCGGGCAGCCCGCCCACATTGTGGTGAGACTTGATGTTGGCCGCACCCTCGCCGCCGCCGGACTCGACGACGTCGGGGTAGAGGGTGCCCTGGACGAGGAACTCCACGCGAGCACCCTCGGCGGCGGCCTCCTGCAGCACGGCGGCCTCCGCGGCCTCGAAGGCGCGGATGAACTCGCGGCCGATGATCTTGCGCTTCTGCTCCGGATCCGTCACCCCGGCCAGAGCGCCGAGGAAGCGGTCACGCTCGTCGGCCACATGCAGCTTCGCCCCGGTGGCGGCGACGAAGTCCCGCTCCACCTGATCGGCCTCGCCCTCACGCAGCAGTCCGTGATCGATGAACACACAGGTCAGCTGCTCGCCGACGGCCTTCTGGACCAGGGCGGCGGCGACGGCGGAGTCGACGCCGCCGGAGAGCCCACAGATGACCCGGGCGTCGCCGACCTGCTCGCGGATCGCCGCGACCTGCTCCTCGACGATGTTGCCGGTGGTCCACTCCGGGGTCAGGCCGGCGCCGTCGTAGAGGAAGTTCTCCAGCACCCGCTGGCCCTGCGGGGAGTGCTTGACCTCCGGGTGCCACTGGACGCCGTAGAGCCGACGCGCCTCGTCGGCGAAGGCCGCCACAGGGGCGCCGTCGGAGCAGGCCAGGACCTCGAAGCCCTCCGGTGCACGCTGCACCGAGTCCGAATGGGACATCCAGGTGGTCTGCACCGTGTCGGTGCCGTCCAGCAGCGAGTGCGGCGCCGTGGTGGAGCGCACCTCCGTCTTGCCGTACTCACGATCGCCGGTGCGGGCGACCTCCCCGCCCAGGGCGTGGGCCATGGCCTGGAATCCGTAGCAGATCCCGAGCACGGGGATGCCGGCCTCGAAGAGCGCGGACTCCACCGCCGGGGCGCCCTCGGCGTACACGCTGGAGGGGCCGCCGGAGAGGATGACCGCCGAGGGGCGACGATCGATGATCTCCTGGGCCGAGAGCGTGTGCGGGACGACCTCGGAGTAGACGCGCGCCTCACGGACGCGGCGGGCGATCAGCTGGGCGTACTGGGCGCCGTAGTCGACCACCAGCACGGTCTGCGCGCTGTGGGCCGGGCGTTCGGCGGCGGGGGCGGGGCTCTCAGATGTCACCCGACCATCCTACCGGTGACTCCCCACCCCTGCTGGGCACTCCCTGCTGGGCACTGACCGCGGGGCACCGTCGGGCGTCCTCACTGTTTGACGGAGCCCAGCATGATCCCCCGCACGAAGTACTTCTGCAGGAACGGATACAGA